>JAWOIX010000034.1:0-72087 GCA_046484405.1 Pelovirga sp. | reverse complement strand
GGCCCATGGTCAGGACCTATCTCGAGGTGCGCTCTTCCCTTGCGGCAACGGTCTTCATTATCGATGTCCGCCGCATTCCCGGCGACGAGGATCTGCGTCTGCTCGACTGGCTTGAAGAGTTCGGCGTTCCGACGATTCCGGTTTTGTCGAAGATCGATAAGGTCAGCCGTTCACAGCGGCAGAAGCATGTGCGACAGATCGCCGAAGCGACCGGCCTGCCCGTCGATGCCTTCAGCCTCTTTTCGGCGCTGACCAGGGAAGGGGTCGAGGATATCTGGGAGCGCATCGAGTCGGTTCTGGCGGCGCGGGACGCTGCCGAGTCGCACAACGATTGAGTGTCCGGTCCGGGCGGACGGAGCGCGCCGACGGACTTTTCAGGCAGGAGATGCCATGACCAGCACACGGGTGCACCTGTTGCGCCATGGACAGGTGGAGGGGCATGAGACCAAACGTTACAACGGCCAGGGCGATACCCCGCTGACGTCCCTGGGACGACGCCAGGCGGTTGCCCTGGGCGCACGCTTTGCCGGGCTGACCCTGGCGGGAATCTACTCCAGTGACCTGCAACGCTGTCGCTTTGTCGCTGAACAGGTTGCACTGTCGCAGCAGGTCGCTGCCGTTTATCGCAGGGGTCTGCGCGAACTCTCCCTGGGTGAGTGGGAAGGGCAGTCCTGGACCGTTCTGCAGCGCGACTACCCGGAATTGTGGCAGGCCCGGCTGGCTGATATTGTTCATGTCGCTGCGCCCGGGGGCGAGACTTTTTTGGATCTGGCAACGCGGGTTCGCCCGCTCATGGAAGAGATAATTTCCTCACATCGCGGAGATGAAATTGTTATAGTAGCCCATGGTGGCGTCAATCGGGTTGTTCTGCTCGATGCCCTGGATGCTCCCCTGAAGTCCGCTTTCCGTATCGAGCAGGACTATGCCTGTCACAACATTATCGATTATCATCCTCAGGGTCACGCCGTGGTCGCCCTGATGAACGGTTTATTGCCGCTTCCGGAAAGGGGCTGACCCGGTTTTTTCAATGCTGCTGCGGCACTTCTGCCACCGGCCGGCTCACCATCGCCGACCGCAGGATGGTTGCCAGAGGGAGAGAACAACAATGAAATCGATTCATGTCATCGGTGCCGGTATCGCAGGTCAGGAGGGTTTTACCGCCCAGGCGCTGGGACTGGTTGCCGCCAGTCACCTGCTGTTCGGGGTTCCGCGCCTGCTTGACCTGTTTCCTGACTATGCCGGGGAAAAGCAGCCGATCAGTGAACAGAACCAGAACCAGATGGTCGAGCGTATCCGCAGTGCCAGTGGCCCTGTGGTCGTCCTGGCGTCCGGCGATCCGCTCTTCTTTGGTATCGGCCGTTATCTTCTGCGCAACCTGCCGGAGATGCTGATCGAGTTTCTGCCCAACGTGACCTCGGTGCAATATGCCTTTGCCAAAATTCGTGAACCCTGGGATGACTCCGTGTTCGTTTCGGTCCATGGCCGGGAAATGAAGGATGTGGTGGACCGGATTGTTGCCAATGACAAGGCGGCCGTGCTGACGGACGAACTCATCACTCCGCAGCTGATCGCGCGCGAATTGCTCAGTCGCCACCGGATTGGCTATCGTGCCTACCTGTGCGAAAACCTCGGTACCGCGGAGGAAAAGATTCGCGTTACCAACGTCAAAGGCTTGCTGGAACTGGATGTTGCCGCCCTGAATGTGCTGATCCTGATTCGCGAGTACGAGGAGGATGAGCGTCAGGCCCTGCCCCCCTTCGGCATCCCCGATGATGAATTTCTCAGCGTCAAGAAGACCATGACGCGCGAAGAAGTGCGGGTGGTGACCCTGGCCAAGCTGCGCCTGCGCCAGGACATGTGTCTCTGGGACATCGGTGCCGGATCCGGTTCCATCAGTGTGGAGGCCGATCACCTGCTCCCCAATGGGCGGGTTTTTGCGGTGGAACGCAATGAAGAAAGCCTCAGCTTCATCCGCGAGAACCTGCGCCGCTTCAACGCCCGCAATGTCACTGTAGTAACCGGTAACGCGCCCGATTGTCTCGACGATCTGCCCGACCCCGACCGCGTTTTCATCGGCGGCAGCGGCGGGCGCCTGTGGGACATCCTTGACCGCGTCGATCAGCGCCTGGCCAGCGGCGGCCTGATTGTGCTCAATGCCATCACCCTGGACACGCTGACTGCCGCCAATGAGTATTTTGGCAACGCCGGCTATCAAGTCGAGGTGGTGGCGCTGAACATCGCCCGGACCCGCCCCGAGACCAACTACAAGATGTTTGAGGCGTATGATCCGGTTTATATCCTCACCGGAACCAAGGAGTAGCCGCCGCATGGCCCTTGCTGCCGCCACTTCCGCCGGCCCGGCCGGTGAGCAGCGCAAGGCGCCGGCAGCGCGGAGCGCCGTGCTCCCCTGGCAGCCTGGCACCAGGCCCCTGATGCTGGCCCCGATGCAGGGGCTGACCAACAGTGCCCTGCGCCAGTGTTTCCTTGATCATTTCGCCCCGGATGTGGTGTTTACCGAATTTGTCCGGGTGCAGACCCAGGCGCGCAAGCGCATCGCCCGGGCAGACCTGGCTGAGGTGCGCGCCCACAGCGGGCCGACGCCCCTGGTCGTGCAGCTGATCGGCAACCATCCCGTTGCCCTGGCGGAAGCCGCCGCCAGGGTTCAGGACGCCGGTGTCGGTCATATCAATGTCAACCTCGGCTGCCCTTACGGGCGCATGACCACCGGGGCAACCGGTGGTGAGCTGCTGCGCCGGCCGGATCTGCTCGAGCCCATTCTGCTGGCCCTGCGGCGCGCCTGCCACGGCAGTTTTTCGATCAAATGGCGCGCCGGTTACGATGACCTGGAACAGTGGAACGAGCTGTTGCCGCTGTTTGAAGGTTGTGGCGCCGATTTCCTCATTCTTCACCCCCGCACCGTCGTGCAGCGTTATTCCGGGCAGGCCGATCATCGGCTGACTGCCCGGGTCGTTGAGCGGACGTCGCTGCCGGTGATCGCCAACGGTGATATTGGCTGCCCTGCCATGGGGCGTGAGCTGCTGGTCCGGGACGGCGCCGCCGGCCTGATGCTGGGACGCGGCGCCCTGTCCGATCCCTGGCTCTTCCAGCGGATCCGCACCGGCGCAGTGCAGCCATCCGCGGGTGCGCAACGGCGCCGGGACATCCGCTTCTTTCTGACGGACCTGTGGCCGCGTTATCTGGAAAAATTCTGCGGCGAACGCCAGGCCCTGATGAAAATCAAGGATGTCCTCAACTTTATCGCCGGCGCCGATCTGCAGCGGGATCTGGGCAAGCTCAAGCGGGCCAATTCCCATGACCAGTTTTGTGCCCTTCTGGAACGGTTTTTTCCGATCTGAGCGGCCGCGCCGGTGTTCCGCAGCTGCCGCCGTCAACATTCCTCGAAAGCTGATGTCATTGTCCGGACTTAGCGCCCGTTGTCCACAACAAACCCACAGAAGACTGACAAGATATTGTGCCGACCTGCCGAAATGAACACCAGATATAGTGTTTTTTCTGTTTGCACAGATGCGTCGCTGTGCTAGTCTCTGCGACTGTGGAATTCCCTTCGAGAATCTCTTTTTTTGCCGCAGGCGGGCTTGACGGGTCCGCCGGTTAACTGCCCGTGCCACAATGCAGGAGAAGATGCATGCTGAGCTATATTCGTAAACGTGACGGCCGTCTGGTTCCCTACGATGAAGAAAAAATTTCTCAGGCCATCTGTAATGCAGTCAAGGCAGTCGGAGGCAATGATTTTGAAAAACCCGCCGCGATCACCCGTCAGGTGGGGGGGATTCTGGCGGTCCTGTACAAGGACAACAGTGTCCCGACCGTGGAGAATGTGCAGGATCTGGTCGAGAAGATTCTCATTGAGAATGGCCATGCGCAGACGGCCAAGGCCTATATCCTCTACCGTAAACAGCGGGAAAGTCTGCGCCGGACCCAGGAATTCATGGAGGAGTCGATCTCTTCCATCGACTCCTACCTGGTGCGTGAAGACTGGCGGGTTAACGAGAACGCCAATATGGGCTACTCGCTCCAGGGGTTGAACAACCACATCGCGTCCAACATCACCAGCAACTACTGGCTCAACAAAATCTACCCGGAAGATGTCGCCCGTGCCCACCGGGAGGGGGATTTTCATATCCACGATCTCGGCATGCTCTCGGTGTACTGCTGTGGCTGGGACCTGAAAGACCTGCTCCTCAAGGGGTTTTCCGGTGCCTATGGCAAGGTGCAGAGCGGCCCGCCCAGACATTTTCGCACCGCCCTCGGCCAGGCGGTCAATTTCTTTTACACCCTGCAGGGGGAAGCAGCCGGGGCCCAGGCCTTTGCCAGCTTTGACACCCTGATGGCACCCTTCATCGCCTACGACGGTCTGAGCTACAAGGAAATTCGCCAGTCGGTGCAGGAGTTTGTCTTCAACATGAACGTGCCGACCCGAGTCGGTTTTCAAACCCCCTTTACCAACATCACCATGGACATGATGGTCCCAGCCAATATGGCGGGCGAAGCGGTGGTCATCGGCGGACAGCTGATGGATCGCTGCTACGGTGAATTCCAGGCGGAGATGGACCTGTTCAACCAGGCCTTCTGCGAGGTGATGATGGAGGGCGACCACTCGGGACGGATCTTCTCCTTTCCGATTCCGACCTACAACATTACCCGTGACCTCGACTGGGAAAGCGACCGTCTGCGTCCGGTCTGGGAGATGACGGCCAAATACGGCATCCCCTATTTCAGCAATTTCGTCAACTCCGATATGGACCCGGAAGATGCCCGCTCCATGTGCTGCCGTCTGCGTCTCGACAATCGTGAGCTGCGGCGTCGCGGCGGGGGGTTGTTCGGTTCCAACCCGATGACCGGTTCGATCGGCGTGGTGACCATCAATCTTCCCCGGGCAGCCTACCTGTCACAGACCAGGGTCGATTTCTTTGCACGCATCAGCGCGCTGATGGATGTCGCCTACCGCTCGCTGGAGATCAAGCGCAAACAGCTCGAACGTTTTACCGAAGAGGGACTTTATCCCTACAGCAAGTTTTATCTTGAGGCCATTCGCCAGCGCAGTGGTCATTACTGGGATAACCACTTTTCCACCATTGGCCTGATCGGTATGCATGAGGCCTGTCTCAACCTGATCGGGGAGGGGATCGACAGCGAAGCGGGCCAGGCCTTGTCACGCGAGACCCTCGATTTCATGCGCCGCCAGCTTGAGGCTTTCCAGGAAAAAACCGGACACCTCTACAACCTCGAGGCAACCCCCGCTGAGGGAACCAGTTTCCGCCTCGCCAGTGGTGACCGTAAACGTTATCCGGATATCCGTTGTGCCGGTACCAGCGAGCCTTACTACACCAACTCAACCCAGCTGCCGGTCGGCACGACAGAGGATATTTTCTCTGCCCTGACCCACCAGGACAGTCTGCAGACCCTCTATACCGGCGGCACGGTTTTCCACGGTTTCCTCGGCGAACGACTCGAGGATTGGCGCAGTGCCCGGTTACTGGTGCGCCGGATCGCGGAAAACTTTCACCTGCCCTATTTCACCTTGAGCCCGACCTTTACCATCTGTCCGGTTCACGGTTATATCAGCGGCGAACATTTCGCCTGTCCCCATGATCACACGGAGCGGGCGGCATAGCGGACAATCGCAATAAGCAGTCTGACAGGGAGGAAAGCATGGCAACCAGATGTGATTCAAAAACCGAAGTTTACTCAAGGGTGTGCGGATTTTTCCGTCCGGTTCAACAGTGGAATCGCGGGAAAAAGGAAGAGTTTAAGGACCGTTCCGAGTATGTTGTGGCACCGGCGGAGCTGAAACGCTGAAGCCGCTGCGGATCAAGGGGTTTCAGGGAACCAGCCTGCTCGATTTTCCCGGCCGGATAGCCGCCCTGGTATTTACCGGCGGCTGCAACCTGAGCTGCCCGTTTTGTCACAACGGCGGGCTGGTTCTTGACCCTGACAGCTACCCGGATATCCCCCTTGACGAGTTGCTGGCAGACCTGGAACAGCGTAAAAACTTTATTGATGGGGTTGTTGTATCGGGCGGAGAACCGACCATCGATGCCGGTCTGCCAGCATTTTTATCCGAACTCAAGGCCCGCCGGTTTCAGGTCAAGCTTGACACCAACGGTCTGTATCCCGCCATTATCGCCCGCCTGCTCGACGAGGGACTGGTCGACTATGTCGCCGTTGATCTGAAGACGTCGCTGTCGCGCTACCCCGAGCTGCACCAGGCTCCGGTCGACGCGACCGGCCTGGTGGAGACGGTGGCCCTGCTGCGTGCTGCCGCGGTGGAAGTGGAGTATCGCACCACCTGCCTGCCCGGCCTGGTGACGGCCGGGGAGATCGACGCCATCGGTGAGCTGCTGGAGGGGGCGCGCCTGTGGGTGCTGCAGCAGTATATCCCCCGGCATGCCATGGATGAAACCTGGCAGCAGATGGAGCCCTATCCGCGCCAGACCCTGATCGAGTTTGCTGACCGCGCCGGTCGCTATGCGGAACAGATTCAGTTGCGTGGCATCTGATATTGCGGCGCGACGGGGTTGTGAGCGGAGGATTGCAGCTCAGCGGGGCAGGGGCGCTCACTTCTCCATTTTGTGGCAGAAAAGACAGCGAAAGGTAGACGGGTGGTTCTCGGTAAAGGGCACGGCGTCGGCGTTATGACATTCGCTGCAAAAAGCCTCGGCGGCTTTTCTTCCGTCGCTTTTGACGATGTCGTAAAAACGCTCGTGGACATCGTCTCGCGGGACGGGGGCGGTCGTTTCTTCCGGAGCTGCCCACAAAAAGGCGACCAGCGCAACGGCTCCAGCCAGTAAGAACATATCACGTTTTTTCATTGCAGACTCCCGCTACGGTACCCGGTGTGCCAGGTGCCGTTGTTTTCACTCCGTTTTTATAAAGAGCAGATAGATAAAGAGCATCACGGCGACCGCCCCCCCGCCGATGATGATGTACAGTCCCTCCCCGGCCAGACCTTCCGTACCGGTCCCTTTGGAGACCGTCAGCGACAGAGCGACAATAAAACCGCCAACTCCGACGAGAATGGCAGTAAAGGTGCGCCAGCCGATCAGGTAGGTAATCAGCGCCGCTGCCGCGAGGCCGCCGAGCAGCCAGGGGTTACTGTGCATTTCACCGACGTTCCAGGCGTGCAGCTGTTCCATGATGCGATCGGTCCGGAATCTGTCGAGAAATTCGAGTACCGGTGTCCAGCTCATATAATATCCTCCCTGCACGGCGACACAATTTTTGGAATACTAGCAGATTGTTGACCGGCGAGAAAGGGTTAAACGCGAGGCCTTGCTTGACTTTGCCAATCTGCTTATCTACGATGGCCTGTTGCGGTGTGGTGCCGCTTCGGGCAGGTGGTCATGCGGTTTGAAAAGCAGGAGATACAGTGCGTTACCGGGCGATTGGGATTTTTGATTCGGGGGTTGGCGGGCTTACGGTTTTCAAGGAGATAGCGACGTTGCTGCCGCGTGAAAACCTGATCTACCTCGGCGATACGGCCAGGGTTCCCTACGGAACCAAGAGTGTTAAAACGGTCCAGCGCTATGCCCTGGAGGCGGCGGAATTCCTTGTCGATCGCGGGGTCAAACTGCTCGTCGTGGCCTGTAATACCGCCTCGGCGGTGGCGCTCGATCAGCTGCGCGAGCGCTTTCATCTGCCGGTCATCGGTGTCATCGCGCCCGGGGCGCGACGGGCCTGTGAAACGCGCAATCGCCGGATCGGGGTGATCGGCACCGAAGGCACGATCAACAGCGGCCGCTATCACGAAGCCATCGCTGCGCTGCTGCCCGATGCCCAGATTTTTTCCGTTGCCTGCCCCCTGTTTGTGCCGCTGGCGGAAGAAGGCTGGGCCGAGCATGAGATCGCCCGCCTGACGGCTCTGGAATACCTGCAGCCGCTACTCCGGGCGCGGGTCGATACCCTGGTGCTCGGCTGTACCCACTACCCGTTGTTGCGCAACACCTTGCGCGGTCTGTTCGGTCCGGACGTGATGCTGGTGGATTCTGCTGCCGAAACGGCGAAAACCGTCCAGCAGCTGTTCCGCGATCAGGGGTTGGAACATCCTGATCATGGCGGCCGCCGCGAGTTCTACGTGACCGATGTGCCGACCCGTTTTGAACGGGTTGGCCGGGCGTTTCTCGGTGCCGATCTGCACCATGTCGAACAGGTCGAAATCGGCTGATTTCACCCATCCAAGGGAGTGCCTATGAAAAATCTCCTGATTGGTCTGGCTGCCGTACTCGGTATCGGCATTCTGCTCGGTTACGGGATCGGCTGGTTCTTCCAGCACGGCGAAAAGGAAACCGCCCAGCTGCCGGTCATCGTTGAAGAAGCCCTGCCGCCACGTGCAGTGATCCTCTATTTTGCCGAACCCGATGGACGCTACCTGCAGCGGGTAGAACAGACAATCCCCGGTTGTGAAGAGGACAGTGGCTGTATCCTGGGCCTGTTGCAGCAGTTGATCGCCGGACCGACGGGAGAGGGGATCCCGGTGTTGCCGGCGGCCACCCGGATCCTTGGTGTCGAGGTGGAGAATGACCTGGTGCGGATCAACTTCTCCCACCATCTCAGCGATCTTCACCCGGGGGGAAGCCTGTCCGAGCTGCTGACGATTCACAGTCTGATCATCAGTTTGAGCGAGAGCTTTCCCTATCTGCGGCAACTGCAGATTCTGATTGAGTCGGAGGTGCGCCAGACGTTGAAGGGGCATGTCAGGATTGACCGGCCGGTTACGGCCGACTATGCGTTGACCCAGCCACCGCTCAGTGGTCGGGAAGAAGCGTCTCAGACCAGGCCTGCAGCAGAGGGGTTGAGTATCGAGGACATTATCCAGCAGTCCGGCGAACAGCGTAACTGATCGGCGCTCCTGAGGCCGCGCTCAGGAGCGGTTGCCGCCATGCCAGGTTTGGAGTATAACCAGAACAGCAGCGAACCGTTATGCAAGGTCAAGGGGCGGGCAATGATTGTTGGATATAATCACAATGTGACCTATCGGGGAACGATCTTTCACGTCCAGACGGAAGACAGTGGTCGCCAGCGGCCGCAGCTGGTGACCCTGCTCTACCACGCCGGAATTATCATCTCGTCCAAAAAAACCCTCTATGCCGATATCGTCAAGGTGGAAAACCTTGACCAGGTGGTTGAAGAACTGGCGAAGGAACAGCATAAAGGCATGTTGCGGAGCTTGACCCGCGGGGAATTCGATCAGCGCATTGCTGACCTGGGGATCCCCCTTGCCGGCGCTTCGGCAGCGGTGCCTGCGCGAGCATCAACGGCGGCCACCGCGACCACCCCCACAGCGCGTCCGGCACCAGCGGAGGACGCCGCTTACACCCCCGGTCCTGACAGCTCCGGCCGCTCCCGGACCGCCGCTCCGGCCAGTCTCGACCAGCTGATCCTTACCTACCTGACCGCCGGGCGCAAGCGCTCCTGAGGGGCGGCGTCAGGGTCTTCGGCTCTTTTCTGCCAGATTCCGATCTGCCGGTCACGTGCCGTTCTTTCCGCAGCGAAGAATTGTTCCTTGCGCACGAAATCAGCCCGGCGAAACACCGTCGCCAGACCTCTGTCGATCAGGGCAAGATTGAGCAGCTCGCCATCCGGCAGATAAACATAGGCCAGCAGCCTCCCGTAGGCGTCTGTCCGCTGCCGGTCAAACTCAAGACGCACCGTCCTGCCGTGGCTTTTTGTCATGACGAATTCTTTTGCCTGGCGAGCGACGCTGCGCAAGGTCGGTGCAGCGATCCGGAACTGCCGTTGATAAAAGCGGTCACGATCGGATGCGGCGGATTCCGGGACGTCGATGCCCAACAGGCGCACGCGGCCGAGGTCAGCGACCTCGATGGTATCGCCGTCATAGACCCAGGTGACGCGTCCGGTCGTTGCGGCGGCGTGGTGACAGGCGGTCGGGAGCAGGAGCAGAAGTACAAGCAGGAGAACCGGCAGCGGACTGCGCAACGGTCAACGCCCCCATAGTAGCCGGGCGAAAAAGCCGGTAAAGAGTCCCCAGATCAGGTATTCGACAAGGATGAACCCCGGAGTGAAGAGCCCGAGGTCCATTCCGCCAATGCCGCGATGATGAACCTGCGGATAGAGATAAAAGATCGCGACCATGGCCGGCACCAGGGAACACCACAGCCCTTTGCGCACCCAGTGGCGCCTGGTGCGGGGAGAGGCGATGGTAAAAAAGTAAAGCAGTCCCCAGAGGCCCCCGGCAAACAGCGCGGGGTAGAGTGCGGAGAGATTCAGGGGAAAGAAGAGCTTGACGTTCAGGATCCGTGTCAGGCCCCATTCTGCGCCGGCCCACAGACACAGTCTGCTGATCAGTGCTCCGAGGAGACCGGCGACAAAACAGACGGCTAACAGCGCGCTACCTTTTGACATGGACTCTCCTTGACAGATACACGAAAACAGCATGAGGGGGGAAGCCAGTGCCGTCCCCTGAAGAGGCCACTGTCATTGTGACAGCGGACTTTCTGCCGCACTCAAGTTTGTTGCGCTTGCCGGTCAAGCGGTCAGATGAAATACATGAAGCGGTGATCGAGTTCCTTTTCCAGCCCCATCTGCTGCCCCTGGTCGCACAGGTCCTTGAGGGAAATCGAGTCGAAATAATCACCCAGCAGCCGGCTTCCTTCAGCCCAGATGCGCTGGGTCAGGCATTGATTGTCGAACTCGCAGCAGGGCTGCGCTTCGCCATCCTTGCGCCGCCCCTTGACACAGTTGACCAGGAGAAGCTCTCCTTCCGCCGCCAGGATGATCTCCTTGACGGTGATCTGGTGTGGCGGCCTGGCCAGACTGTACCCCCCTTGCGGGCCGCGCCGGCTTTTCAGCAATCCTCCTTTTTTCAAATCCTGAAAAATCTGTTCAAGGTAGCGCGGTGATATGTTCTGCCGGCGGGAGATGTCCTTGATCTGGGCAGGCATCGAGCCGGCGTGATAGGCCATGTCAAAGAGTGCACGGACGCCATAGCGGCTTTTTGTCGATAGTTTCATGAAGCTCCTCCAGTAAATGAATGATTCCGTACTATAAAAATCACCAGTGTTGTTGTCAAGAATAAAAACAACATCTTTCATGTGGGATTCCGGTGCGGTGCGCTCGCTGTTTGCTACGATCACCGGTCGGGCAATGCTGGCGCGCGGCACGTTTTTGGTTGCACCCTGAGCGGCACAACCCTATGCTGCACCCTTGGGGGTAAAGGGGGTCTGGCGATGAAGCAGTATGATTTTAAACTGGAATTTCAGGTGAGGGACTACGAGTGCGACATGCAGGGGCATGTCAATAACGCGGTATACCTGAACTACCTGGAACACTCTCGACATGAATTCATCAAGCAGCTCGGACTGGATTTTGCCGAGCTGGTCAGACGGCAGGTCAGCCTGGTGATTATCCGTGCCGAAATTGACTATCGGCGTTCGCTCTACAGTGGTGAGCACTTTGTCGTCGGGGTGATGCTTGAACGGATTTCGCCGCTGCGCTACCGCTTTCTCCAGGACATCTACCGGCTTCCCGATGAGGAGCTGATTCTCAAGGCACGGGTCACCGGCACCGGTCTCAACGCCAGGGGGCGTCCGCAATTGCCCGAGGAAATTCACCAGGCTCTCAAGCGCCACCCGGCCGGTCCTTGAGCCGCGGCGGCGTGCCCGTAGCGCGCCTCAGCGCAGTGTCTCTATGCCGAAAAATTCGGGATAAAACATGAGGAACATCAACACCAGGATCTGGATCAGAATAAAGGGAACAACGCCGCGGTAAATATCCACGGTCCTGATCTCCGGGGGGGCGACACCTTTGAGATAAAAGAGGCTGAACCCGAAGGGGGGGGTGAGGAAGGATGTCTGCAGGTTCATGGCGATCAGAATCGCGAACCAGATCGGGTTGATACCGATTGCATCGGCGATCGGTGCGAGGATCGGGACGATGATATAGGAGATTTCGACAAAGTCGATGAAGAAGCCGAGGATCAGAACGGAGATCATCGAAAAGATGATAAAGCCCCACATTTCCCCGGGCAGGCTGAGCATGAAATGTTCAACAATTTCCTCTCCCCCGGTATAGGAGAATACCATCGAGAAGGCCGTGGCGCCGATCAGGATGCCAAACACCATCGCCGTGACCTTGACCGTTTCAAGTGCCGAGCGGTGCAGCATTTCAAAGGAAAACGCACGATAGAGCAACGCCAGCACCACGGCACCGATACAGCCAACGGCGGATGACTCCGTCGGGGTTGCAACGCCGGTAAAAATCGATCCCAGGACCATCACGATCAGAACCAGCGGGGGCGCGACGGCAAACAGGGCATTGAGAATTTGCTTGCTCTTCTTCTCCGTGCTGGTGATCTGAATCGGCGGTGCCAGTTTTTTCACGAAAAAAGCGATGAGCAGAATAAAGAGGACATAGCCGGCGACCAGCATCAATCCCGGAAAGAGAGCGGCTTTAAAGAGATCCCCTACCGGAACCTGAAACACATCACCTAAAATGATCAGGACAATGGACGGGGGAATGATCTGACCCAGGGTTCCGGCAGCGCAGATTGTCCCCGTCGCCAGTTCCTTGCTGTAGCCGTATTTGATCATCACCGGCAACGAGATAACGCCCATCGCCACGACGCTGGCACCGACGACGCCGGTTGACGCTGCCAGCAGCGCCCCGACCAGAACAGTGCTGATGGCCAGCCCGCCGCGGATTTCACCAAAGAGAAAGCCCATCGACTCCAGCAGGCGTTCGGCCAGCTTGGTGCGTTGCAGAACGATACCCATGAAGATGAACAGGGGAACGGCCATCAGTATGGTGTTCTGCATGATGGAAAAAATCCGGAACGGCATGAATCCGAACATATTTTTGCCGATCGTGATCCCTTCCATGATGGTTCCGCCGTACTGGAATGATTCCACCACGCCACCGATCATGGCAAAGAAGACCGCCACCGCACCAAAGGTGAAGGCGACGGGAAAGCCCAGCAGCAGCATCAGCAGGGCGGCAAAAAACATGATAATCCCGACCATGTCAAGCCTCCTCTGAGATCCGCCCGGAGGAGCGGTAGATGTTGATATTCTTGATGATAAAGCCGAAGTTGATAAAAATTAGCAGGTAAAAGGACAGCGGGATGATGCCTTTGATCAGCCAGCGATAGGGAAGACCTCCCGGGTCACCACTGCCTTCGCCGCTGCGATAGGCTTCCATGACAAACTCGGTTGAACCGGTCGCAATCAGCAGGGACAGCGGCAGGAGAAACACGATGGCGCCGAATATATTGATCGCCGCTTTGGTCTTTGGCAGCAAACGGTCATAAATGACATCGACCCGGACGTGGCCATCTTCCTTGAGGGCGTAGGAAATGCCGAACAGGATAATCAGGGAGAAGAAGTGCCATTCCAGTTCCTGCATGCCGATTGAGCCGCTTCTGAAAAAATAACGCATGACAACATTATAAAAAACGTTCACCATCAGCAGGATCATGAAGATTCCACAAAAATGACCAATCCAGTCAGCCATTTTGTCAAAAAAACGCTCCGCTTTTAATAACATTCTCTTCCTTCTCGACGTCGTTGGTCCGTGTCATGACGCATCTGTCACCGCTGCACAGCCGTGGTCGCGCAAAGCAAGCTCCAGGCCCGTTTGTGACCGGACCCGGCGCGGCGGTAAAGATCTTGTGCCCTTGGCAGAGCCGTTACGGGACAAATAAAAAGGGTGGCTGCCTGAACGGCAGCCACCCTGTCAGCAACGGAAGATCTACAGATTGTCCTTCAGATAATCAAAGTCGGAAATCTGTGTCCAGACCCGGGCCTTTTTCATGTATGCCGCCTGGGATTCCATGGTTTCCTTGAACAGTGGGTTGGTTGCCGACATCTCTTTGAGCAGCTTTTCGTTGGCAGCCTTCATCGCGTCGATGATTTCCCTGGAGAAGGTTTTGATTTTGATATGGGGATACTCGGTCGCGATCTCATCCCAGGCGATGGCACTTTCATGATAGTTCTGGGCATACATGTCATAGGAGGCGGTGCGCATGGCAACCCGCAAAATTTCCTTGTAATGCTCAGGCAGTCCATCGAAGGCCTTCTGGTTGACAAGAAACTGAAGCTCGGTTGCCGGCTCGTGCCAGCCGGTATAGTAGTAGGGGGCGACCTTGTGAAAACCCAGCTTGATGTCCATCCCCGGGCCAACCCACTCCAGGGCATCGATGGTGCCGCGATCCAGCGCGGTATAGAGTTCTCCCGGCGCAATATTGGTGACGACGGTCCCCAGTTCGGCCAGAACCTCCCCGGCAAATCCGGGAATGCGCATCTTCAGTCCCTTTAAGTCATCCAGGGTATTGATCTCCTTGCGGAACCAGCCGCCCATCTGGTTGCCGGTGTTGCCGCCGGGGAAGGAATACATATTGTGGGGAGCATAGGCTCTTTGCATCAGTTCCATGCCGCCACCGTAGTAAAACCAGGCGTATTGTTCCGGTGCCGTCATGCCGAAAGGCATCGTGGTGAAGGGCAGGAGGTTGACGTCTTTTCCCTTCCAGTAATAAGAGGCGGTGTGGGCCATCTCATACTGGCCGGCCTTGACCATGTCAAGGACCCCGAAAGGAGACTTGTGGCGATTGGCGGAGTCAATGCGAATGATGAAATTACCATCACTCATCTTCTCGACCATGCTCGCCATGCTCTCCACCGCTGTGGTAAAGGGGTGCAGGGTCGCTCCCCAGGTCATCGCCAGCTTCCAGACGACCTTCTGCTCAGCGGCGTGAACGTTGAAAGAAACGGCCATGGCCAGCACCAGCACTACCAGTATGCGCTTCCAGCTTCTTTTCATCGGTTCCTCCTTTGGTGTGATGAACAATCCATAACGACGTTCAACATCAAAGGTATTAACTACCAGAATTTGCCGTAAAAACTCAAGGAACTAATGAAAAACGCTGTTTTAAAAAATGCTCTACGGTTTTCCCTGACGGCTGGAAGAGTGGCCGTTCAACTTTCCAGCGGCCGCTTCGCAACCGGGCCCCTGGCGCCCACTAGTCGGTCAGTAACCTGATTCCGTCCTGTTCAAGGACGACCTTGCCTTCCTTGTAGAGCCCCCCAAGGGCTTTTTTGAACAGTTTCTTGCTTAACCCGAGCTGGCTGCGGATCACTTCCGGCGGACTCTGGTCGGTCAGCGGCAGAAACCCCTGGCGGCGCAGATGTTCCAGCAGAACGGCGCGCGCCGCCTCGATGCCGGCGGCGCCGGGCGGCTGCAGGGTGACATCGATTTTGCCGTCATCCCGGATCCTGCTGACATAACCGCTGAGCTGATCCCCGCGCTTGAGCCCGGGGAGAAGATCATCACGATAGAGCAGGGCGCTGTAGAGGTGGTTGACGATCACTTTTGCCCCGAGATCGGTAAACATCCAGATCTGCAGGTTGACGCGATCCCCGGGTTGCAGATCACGGTTGTCCTGGAGGAGAAACTTGTCGAGGCGGCTTGAGGCCATCGGCCGGTTTTCCCGATCATGGCAGATCCGCACAAGGTAGGAGCGACCGACCAGCATCGGTTCGGCCTGTTCCTGGTCGGGAACAAAAAGATCCTTCTCCAGGCCCCAGTTGAGGAAGGCCCCCTTGGCCCCGCGGCTTTTCACCTGGAGCAGGGCGAATTCTCCCACCTGCGCCACCGGGGGTGTCAGCGTCGCAAGCAATCTTTGGCGGCGATCGTAATAGAGAAACACGTTGATCGTTGCTCCGGTTGTGAGCCCGGCGGGAACTTCCCGTTGTGGCAGCAGCAATTCCTCTCCGGCGGCATCCAGCCAGGCCCCTTCACTGCTGATGCGCACAACCGGCAAATCGTAACTGTACCCTGAAAGCAGCATCGGTCATGACCTCTCTGTGGTTGTGGCGGCGGGAGCTGCCCTGTTGATCCAGCGGCAACTGGCATAGCCGGCCAGGCAGACCAGTGCCAGCGCCAGCAGAAACATGCTCCAGCCGAACTGCCGGTAGACAATGCCCGGTGCGAAGGAGCCAATACTGCCGCCAGCGTAGTAAAAAGAGACGTAGAGGCCGTTGGTCAGGCCGCGGTGTTCGTTGCCAGCCATCTGGTTGACCAGTCCCGATGCGGTGGTGTGGACCAGGAACATCGCTCCGCAGAAAAAAAACATGGCGGCAAACAAGACCCCGATCCAGGGGGTGGCAAGACCTGCCAGGATGACCGCCAGTACCAGCAGCCCACCGCGGATAGTGTTGATCTCACCGCCGAGACGCTTGATGAACCAGGGCGCACCGAGGGACGTGACGATCCCCATCATATAACCGGAGTACATCAGTCCGATGCGCATGGAATCGGCCTTGTCACTGAGTTCGGTAAGCCGAAAAGGGATGAAGTTCATCACCGCCGAAAAGACCAGGAACAGGCAGAACACGCCGAGGTAGAGGGGGAGAAAATTCGGTTTGCGCAGCACCTCGAGCATCGCCCGGGGTTGCGGACGGACAAAGCGGGTGCCGCTCGCCGGCCGGAGCCTCAACAGCAGGACAAAGGCGACCAGCAGGCTTATGGCCAGGGCGATAAAGCTGAAACGCCAGCCGAGCAGATTGGCAATCAGTCCCGACATCGCCCGTCCGGCAAATCCGCCGAAAATCGTCGCGGCGATATACAGCGCCATGGTGCGCTGCAGGGATTCAGCACTTGAGCGGGCTGACAGCCAGGTCATCAGCGAGGTCAGCAGGGCCGGAATCAGCAGTCCCTGAAACAGGCGGATGGCAACGAGCTGGGGATAGCTGGCAGCGACGGCGAAGAACAGCGCGGAGACGGCCAGCAAGGGCACGGCAATCCTGAGAATGTGGATCGGCGAAATGGTTTCGAGCAGGTAGCCATAGACCAGTGGCGCCAGGGCCAGGGGAATGAAGGTCACCGTCGTCAGCGCCGCCGCCGCCTCACGACTGATGGCGAACTCGGCCTGCAGCAACGGCAGCAGCGGCTGCGGAGCATAGAGGGCGGAGAGGGCGAGAATCGACGTCAGAATAACCGGCAAGAGCTCGGCGTGTTGGCGCAGGGGCATGTGATCGTCACTTGCAAGAGAAGAGTGTCCTTATTGCTGTAGCAGAAAGCGCTCCGACTGTACAGCTAAAATCCCCGATGTTGCGGGGGGTGTCAGTCCTGTCGCGGGGGCAGATCGCAATAGCAGCAGGGATGGATTTCGATGACCGGGTGATGGATTTCCGGCAGGTCGGCGAGCTGTCGCTTGTAGTCAGCGGGCGCCACCGGACCATGACTGACGACCGCGGCAACCAGGGTCCAGGCGCCCTGGCCAACGGACCAGAGATGCAGATCGATGACCTCGCTGTGCGCCACGGCTTCGAGCCGTTGCCGGACCTCGGTGCGCAACCCGGCGGGACCTTCGGCGTCGAGGAGAACGGCTCCGGTCTGGCGGAGCAGTCCGGTGGCCCAGCGCAGAATGACCAGCGATGCCACCAGGGCGATCGTCGGGTCGAGCCAGTTCCAGCCCCAGACCCAGGCGGCAATCAACCCGGCGATCGCCGCCAGGGAGGTGACCGCGTCGGCGATCACATGGACCAGGGCGGCGCGCAGGTTGTTGTCCTGGTGATGGTGATGGCGGTCGTGGGCGGCGCCATCCGGACCCGCGCTGTGGCTGTGGCTGCCGGCGAGAAGCCAGGCCGACAGCAGGTTGACGAGCAGGCCGATGCCGGCAACCAGCAGTGCCTCACGGGGGTGGAGGGTGGTCGGCTGCAGCAGTCGCTGAATCGATTCCTGGATCAGCCAGACGACGGAAACAGCGAGCAGCAAGGCGCTGGCAAAGGCGGCCAGATCGCCGATCTTGCCGCTGCCAAGGCTCAATCTGCGATTGCCGGCGTGGCGCCGGGTCAGGTAATAGGCTCCGGCGGCCAGCCCCAGGGCGACCGAGTGTCCCCCCATGTGAATGCCGTCGGCGAGCAGAGCCATCGATCCGGTCAGCCATCCGCCAAAGATTTCCGCTATCATGGTGACGATGGTCAGGCAAGTGACAATCAGGGTGCGGCGTTCCGCGCCGGTCCTGATCCCCTGACCATAATCGTGCGGGTGCTGGATCTGTCCGGCCAGGCAGGGCTGGGCCGGTTCGGTGACTGGTTTTTCCATGGTGTCCTTCAGCGCTGCGGCCGGTCTTCCGGCGGGTCAGTCTGACAAGGTCTGCGGGCGGGGTTTGTGCCACCCCCCGCCAAGGGCCTTGTAAAGGTCGAGTGCAGCGTTCAGACGGGCCAGCTGCAGCTGAATCTGCTGGTCCCGCGCTTGAAACAGGCTGCGCTGGGTGTCGAGCAGGGTCAGCAACTCATCGGCCCCCTCGCGGTAGCGGAATTCCGCCCGGGTCAGGTTGCTTTGCGCCAGCCGGACGATGTCCTCCTGGAGCTGTCTGCGTTCGGCACTGCTGTGAACGCGGTCCAGGGCATCTTCAACCTCCTTTAAAGAGGTTAGCACTGCCTTGCGATAATTTTCCAGGGTTTCGCGCTGGCGCGAACTGGCGGTCGCCACCTGGTTGCGGCGCCGTCCGCCATCGAAGATGGCCTGGCTCAGCCCGGCCGCCAGGCTGGCGCTGGTGACCGGGTCGCTCAGGGAGAGCAGGGCCGTGCTGGCGCCGCCGAGGGAGCCGGTGAGCTGGACCGTCGGGAACAATGCCTTGCGTGCCACGCTGATGTTGGCCCGGGCGGCGGCCAGCTGTGCCTCGGCACGGGCCAGATCCGGACGGCGCAGGAGTATTGCGGCGGGCAGGTAGGGCGTCACCACGGGAACCTGCAGGGCGTCAAGGGATTCCTCTGCCAGGCTGAGCTGATCGGCCGACAGGCCAACCAGCACAGCGAGGGCGGAGAACTGCTGGCGTGACTGTTCCTCGAGGGTCAGGATATTGGAACGCTGACCAAGCAGGGTGGCCAGCTGGCGATCGTAGTCCAGTTGTGCAGCGGAGCCGAAACGCAGGCGGGTCTCGACAATGGCGAGAACCCGTTCGGTAATATCCAGGTTGGCGCGGGCGATAGTCAGGCGTTCGCGGGTGGCGACCTGTTGAAAATAGGCGGCCGCGATTCCTGACAGCAGACTCAGGCGGACCGCTTCGGCGTCATAGCTGCTGGCGGCGAAGGTCGCCTGGGCGGCATCGATCTCCGCGGCGATACGACCGAACAGATCGATCTCGTAGCTGGCGCCGAGGGAGAGACCGGTCGCGCTTCCGGTCGTGCTGTCGCCACCGCTGGTCCTGCTGTAGCGCCGGCTGGTGCTGCCGCTCAGGTTGAGGGAAGGAAAGAGCGATGCGCCGCTGTTGCGCAGCTGGATTTCGGCCTGGATGACACGTTCCAGGGTCAGCGCGAAGTCGGGACTGTGGTTGACCGCCCGGGTCAGCAGCCGGTCGAGGTTGACGGAGTGAAAGTTGTGCCACCAGTCGGACTCAGGATGGCCCGTCTGTGCCGCTGCCGCGGCACGCCACTGCTGCGGCAGCGGCACAGACGGTGGTTCCTGCGGCGGCAGCGGCGAAGCCAGGCAGCCGCTCAACAGCAGGAGAATGGCACAGAGCAGCAGCGGCATGGCGGATTGGCCAGCACTGAAACACCGATGATCGTCTGATTCAGCCTGTCTCATGTTCTCAATCCGCAGCAAGAGCCACGACCGGGTCAAGACGTGCAGCGGTGCGGGCGGGGAAATAGCCGAAGATCAGTCCGGTCAAAAAGGCGCAGCCAAAGGCAAGAAGGACCGGGGTGGTGGAATAGTGGATCGGTGTCCCAAAGTGGCCAATGACGGCGGCGGCGCCGAGACCGGCAAAAATGCCGATGACGCCGCCGCTGGAGGTGACCACCATGGCTTCGATGAGAAACTGTTGCTGGATGTTGCGCATGCGCGCGCCGGTCGCCATACGGATGCCGATTTCACGGGTCCGCTCGGTGACACTGACGAGCATGATATTCATCACCCCGATGCCACCGACCAGCAGCGAGATGGCAGCGATGGAGCCGAGGAGGATCGTCAGGGTATTCTGGGTTGCAGAAATACTGTCAATCAGTGATGCCATATTGCGAATCTGAAAATCTTCAATGCCGCCGTGGCGGGTCAGCAGCAGCTGGTGCAGTTGTTGCTGGGTTGCGTCGATCTGGCCGACATCGTTGACGGCAACGGTAATATTGCGCAGGTGGCGCTGGCCGGTCAGGCGCAGACTGCCGGTGGTGTAGGGAATGAAGACCACATCATCCTGATCGACCCCTCCCATGCCGGCGCCCATCGGCGCCATGATTCCGATGATCTGGAACGGGATATTGTTGATCAACAGGTATTCCCCGAGGGGTTCGCTGGCTGGAAACAGGGCGCGGGCGACGGTTTGTCCGAGGACGGCAACGGTGGCAAAGTTGCGTTCATCCCTTTCGTTGAAAAAGGTTCCCTGCGCCAGGGACCAGCTGCGTGCTGTAACAAAGTCGGCCGAGGTGTTGTTGATGGCGGTACGGTGGTCAAACTCGCGGTAGCGGACGGTGACGCTGCTGCTCTGCTCCGGCACCGCCGCCAGCACGTTGGGCAACTCGCGGACGGCGCTGACGTCCTCGGGAACCAGCGTGGCGATGCCGCTCATCCCCCGCATATTCGGGGCCCCCGGCCTGACCATGAGCAGGTTGCTGCCCAGGGCGCTGATGCGGTCGAGCACGGCGTACCTGGCCCCGTCGCCGATCGCGAGCATGGAAATCACCGATGCGACGCCGATGACAATCCCGAGCAGGGTGAGGATGGTGCGAAACACGTTGGTGCGCAGGGAGCGTGTCGCGGTGCGGGTCGCCTCGAACAGCTCTGCCGGGGTGCGTTTCTGTGCCTTCTGCCGCGGGATTGCCGGATGCACGGTCGCGGCCTGGGGTGCGGGATCGGCAATAATCCGGCCATCGCGAATTTCGATGATCCGGTCGGCGTGGCGGGCAATCTCCGGCTCATGGGTAATGAGAATGACAGTATGCCCGCGTTCCGACAGTTCAGCGATGAGCTTCATGACTTCGCCGCCGCTGTGGCTGTCGAGGGCCCCGGTCGGCTCGTCAGCAAGGATCACCCCGCCGCCGTTCATCAGCGCCCGGGCGATGGAGACCCGTTGCTGCTGTCCGCCGGAGAGTTGCGCCGGGCGGTGGCTCATCCGCTCCGCAAGACCCAGCTCGGTCAGCAGCTCGGTGGCCCTGGCGCGGCGCTGCGCGCGCGGGATTCCCGCATAGACCGACGGCACCTCGACATTTTCCAGTGCCGTGGCGGTGTGGATCAGGTGATAGCTCTGGAAGATGAAGCCGAACTCTTCACGGCGCAGACGTGCCAGGTCATCGCTGGAGAGGGACGAGACATCCTGTCCTCTGAAGAGATACTGGCCGGAGGTCGGACGATCGAGGCAGCCGAGCAGGTTCATCAGGGTCGACTTGCCGGACCCTGAAGCCCCCATGATCGCCAGAAATTCACCCGGCCAGATCTGCAGGTCGACACCGTGCAGCACCTCGACCGCCAGTTCTCCACGGAAATAGGTTTTGCTGACCTGGCGCAGCTCAATCAGTGGCTCTGCCATGCTGTTCATCGGCGTAAGGGCATACTGCCCGGCGGGCCCATGCGCTGGCCGGCGGCTTTTTCTGCCCCACCTTGCGGCGCGGCAGCGGGATGGGTGAGGACGCGTTCGCCCTCACTTAAACCGCTGACGACCTGCATCTGGATCCGGTTGCTGATGCCTACCTCGACCTGCCGCGGTTCCATCTTGCCCGCACTGTCCAGCACAATAACGGATCCCCGGGACAGTCTGTCGTCCTCCCGGTCAGGGTGATTGTCGTTTGCCGCTCTGTTCCCTGACGGTTCCGGTGTGGCGGCGCCCTGCAGGTTTACGGCGGAGGCTGGTACCAGCAGCGTTTCCTCGGCAGCAGCGACGACAAAGAAAACCTGCGCCGTCATGTGTGGCAACAGCCGGCCACCGCCGTTGTCAACATCAAACAGGGCGTTATAGAGCACGACGTTGTTTTCTACCAGCGGGGTCGGTTCAATGCGATGCAGCGTGCCGTGCCAGCGGCGTTCCCGCCCTCCGAGAGTGGTGAAGTAGGCCGGCATGCCGACCTTGAGCCTGGTAATGTCCGCTTCTGAAACCCGGGTCTGCACCGTCATCGTCGACAGATCGGCGATGCGCAGGATAATCGGGGCCTGCTGGTTGGCGTTGATGGTCTGTCCCTGGCGGGCATCGATCGCGACAACGGTCCCGTCCATTGGTGCGAAGATGCGGGCGAATCCCAGATTGGCTTCATCGGCACGCAGGGAGGACTCGGTCTGCTCGATCTGTGCTTCGAGCATGACAATCTGGGCGCGGGCCGACTGGTAGGCGGCCGCGGCATTCTGCGCATTCTCCTCCGTGGTCGCCTGCCCGGCAAGAAGGTTCTGCTGGCGACGATGCTGGATCTCTGCCAGCTGCAATTGCGCCAGGCGGTCGCTCAGCTGGGCCTGCTGATAGCGCAGCTGGGCGCGGCTGGCGTCGACCCTGGCCATAAACAGGGTCGGATCGATCTCGGCAAGAAGATCACCGGCTTTGACCCGGGTGCCAACGTCGACATGGATTCTGTGCAATTGTCCGGACACCTGGGCTCCCACGTCGACATAGTCCCGCGGTTGCAGAATGCCCGTCGCGGTGACCAGCTCTTCGATGCTGCCGCGTTGCACCTGGCTGGAAAGGAGGGGCTCGCCGTTGTTGTTCTGCTGGTGAAAGAAGACGTACCAGCCAACGGCTGCGGCACTGATCAGCAGCAGGATTATGATAGCGGGAAAGAGCAGTTTTCCCTGCTGGTTCCGTTCGGATTGTCCCATGGTGGTAAAGATCCCTGTTCCAGTAAAAACCAATTTATCTGTTCCGCCCGGGTCGTCATCCCTCTGCTGCAGGAGGCTGAGCCGGAGTTTGCGGCAATGGCAAAAGAATGAACAGATAGCCGGAAGAAGTCATGCCACTGGCTAACATAACGCCAATTGTTGGATCATGCTATAGCGAATAACCGGGTTTTTGTGTGTGCATTTGTGTAGGGGGTCCCTGCCCGGCACGGCAGAGCTTCAAGCAGCCGGAGGGTCTCAGGCTGCTCCCTGGTGTGAGATGGCTGCGAGACTTTGTCAATGCCAGTGCCGGAAGTCGGCTGTAGGTGCGGGGCCGGCCCGCGGTTCAAGCACGGCTGCGTTGACGGCAGCGGTCTGGTTCTGACAGCAATCGCGGCCGTGCTCGACATTCCCTGGCAGACTGGGCGGCAGCTCTGCATGTTACCGACAGGCAAGGCTATCGGTGCCGGCTTTGATCGGAAACGGTTTGCTTTTCCCAGGCGTGATGCACGGGCCATGGTGGCGGCAAAAAATGAAAACAGTTTTCAATTTTACTTGATTTCGATTGTCGGTTCGTGTAAGTGTTTCGCTCAACAATTTTGGGGTCATTGCCCCATATACTTTATAAGGAGAGTGTAATATGAGATTGGCTGTCTGGTATATGTCTGTTGTTTCCGTATGTCTGGTGGTTCTGACCGGAATGGCTCAGGCCTCTGAGCTGACCGTTTATTCAGGCCGCGGCGAAACCTTTGTCAAACCGATTATCGACCAGTTTCAACGTGACACCGGGGTCAAGGTGAACGTTCGCTATGGTGATACCGCGCAGTTGGCTGTGCTGATCCAGGAAGAAGGGGAACGTTCTCCGGCGGATCTGTTCTGGGGCCAGGACGCCGGAGCCATGGGTGCCCTGGCTGATGCCGGGCTGTTGTCAACGTTACCGCAAGAGGTTTACGCCGGTCTGCCGGAGATCTACACCAGTACGACGGGACAGTGGGTGGCGACCAGTGGTCGTGCCCGCGTGGTCGCCTACTCCAAAGAGCGGGTCACTCCGGATCAATTGCCCGCTTCGGTTTTCGATCTGACCCGCCCGGAATATCGTGGGCGCCTGGCTATTCCGCCGACCAACGGCAGTTTTCAGGCCTTTGTCACCGCGATGAGGGTCCTGCATGGCAACGAGCGCACCCTGGAGTGGCTGCAAGGGATCAAGGCCAACGAGCCGAAGGCCTTCCGTAACAACAGCACGGCGATTGCCGGTATCGCTGACGGCGAGGCGGACTTCGCCCTGGTCAACAACTACTACCTGCCGCGTTTCCAGGCAACCGACAGCGAGTATCCGGTTGAGCAGGCTTTTTTTGCTGATGGTGATGTCGGCAACCTGGTCAATGTGGCCGGGATTGCGGTGATCAGGTCGAGCAAACAGCAGGACGCTGCCCAGCAACTGATTCGCTTTCTGCTTTCCGCAGCAGCCCAACAGTATTTTACCACGGTCGTGAATGAGTATGCGGTTACCCCGAATGTGATCAGTAACCCCAACTTGACCGATACCAGCGTCGTATTGCAGGCAGCCCCGACGATCAATCTTGATCAGCTGGCAGATCTTCAGGGCACCCTGGATCTGCTGCGTCAGGCCGAATTGTTGTAGGCAGGACCGATACTCTTTGGACATAACAGTGATGTGTCAGCGGCAGGACATTTCGTCACGGGGTGTCCTGCCGCAGTGCAAACAGGATATACTGGGCCAATGCAACGACAACTGGGTCATCTGCGCAAGTTCGTCTATGGTACGGGGCGCAAGGCGCCACCAAGCCTCTTGTTCCCGGCTGTGGCTGTGTCCGTGGCCATGCTGGTGCCCATGGTCTATCTGCTGGTCCGGGCACTGCAGGCGGATCGCCAGCAGCTTGCCACGCTGGTGCTTAACAGCAGGAATCTCGAGCTGTTGAGCAACACCCTGTTGCTGACCGCTGGGGTGCTGGTGCTGGGAACCTTTCTGGCGTTGCCCCTGGCCTGGCTGGTGACGCGCACGACCTTGCCTATGCGCCGGCAGGTGACCGTTCTGGCGGTTGTCCCCCTGGCCATCCCCGGTTATGTCATGGCCTACGCGCTGATGGGCATTGGTGGTCGCTACGGTGCCGCCGCGCGACTGTTTGACCTGCAGATCCCCAACATCCAGGGCTATTGGGGGGCGGTGGTTGCCCTGGCCCTGTACACCTACCCCTACCTGTTTCTCAATCTGCGCTCGGCCCTGCTCGGGTTGGACAGCAGCCTCGAGGAGAGCGCCAAAAGCCTTGGTTATTCCAACACCCAGATTTTGACAAAGGTGATTATGCCTCATCTGCTGCCGGGATTGCTGGCCGGGTATCTGGTGGTCGGTCTTTATGTGATGGGGGATTTCGGCGCCATTGCCCTGATGCGTTACGAGGCCTTCAGTTTTGCCATATACAACCAGTATGCCGGGGCTTTTGATCGCGTTTATGCCGCCTGGTTGTCGATCATGCTGTTGGTTCTGGCGCTCAGTTTTGTGGTGATGGAAATCTTTGTCCTGCGGCGGCGGCGGTTGGCGAGTGTCGGTAGTGGTTCCATCCGTCCGGCCAGGCCGATTGTGTTGAAGAAGTCCCTCCCCCTGGCGCTTTGCTATCTGCTGCTGGTTCTGGGTGCGTCCGTGGTCATGCCGGTGTTGATGCTGGCTTACTGGCTGATTCTGTTGCCGCCCGATGCGCGTGTTTTCATGGAGGTCCCCTGGACCTTTCTGACTTCGGCCTCCGCGGCCCTGCCGGCGGCATTGCTGGCAGTTGTTCTGGCCTTTCCCCTGTGCTATCTCGCGGCGCGTTACCCGTCGCCACTGATCATCTGGGTTGAGCGCTCTGCCTATATCGGTTATGCCCTGCCGCCTTTGACCCTGGCCCTGGCGATGGTGTTTTTTGCCCTGCAGACGGCGTTTTTCCTTTACCAGACGGTTTTTCTGCTGATTCTTGCCTGGACCATTGCCACCCTGGTTCTGGCCATGGGGCCCTTGCGCAGCGCGATCCTCCAGGCCCGCCCGCAGCTGGAAGAGGCCTCCTGGTCCCTTGGCTACGGGCCGATTGCGACCTTTTTTCATGTGCTGCTGCCGCGCCTGCGGCGTGGCATGATTGCCGGCATCGTGCTGGTTTTCCTGTTCTGTATGAAAGAGTTGCCGATAACCCTGCTGTTGTCACCAACGGGCTTCAATACCCTGGCCGTGTCCGTTTTCAGTCGTACGGTTGAAGGGCTGATGGCCGAAGCGGCCCCCTTTGCCGCGGCGATTGTCCTGTTTTCCGGTATCTCGGTGGGGATGATCCTGCGGCGGGAGAAAGCGTTATGAAAATGCAAGCGACAGTGACCGACCGGATCCCCTCCTTCCAGTTCCCTGCCGATGATCGCCCCGAGCAGATTCGTGTGCGTGGTTTGACCAAGCATTTCGGGGCCGGCGCCGCGGTGGTGGATGATCTTTCCTTTGTTCTCCACCAGGGAGATATCCTGGCCCTGCTCGGGCCGAGCGGCTGCGGCAAAACCACCACTTTAAGAATGATCGCGGGCTTTGAAACCCCCGACCAGGGGGAGATCTACCTGCATGGCCGCGAGGTGAGCGGCCTGCCGCCACAGCAGCGCAGGATCGGCATCGTCTTTCAGGATTATGCTCTGTTCCCGCATATGACGGTGGCGCAGAATATCACTTTCGGCATGCGCCTGGTGCCGCGCCGCGAGCGCGCCGCCCGGCTCGGCAAGTGGACCCGGCTGATGGCTCTGGAAGGACTCGAACAGCGCTACCCCCATCAGCTTTCCGGCGGCCAGCAACAGCGCGTCGCCCTGGCCCGGACGCTGGCCGCTGAGCCCGACCTGCTTCTGCTCGATGAGCCTTTTTCCAACCTCGATGCGGCGCTGCGCAACAGTACCCGCAACGAGATGCGGCGGCTCCTCAAGGACGCCGGCGTGACGGTCATCCTGGTGACCCATGATCAGGCCGAGGCGCTGAGTTTTGCCGACCAGGTCGGCATGATGACGGCGGGACGGCTGTGCCAGCTCGACACCCCGGAACGGATTTATCAGCAGCCCGACAATGCCCAGGTGGCCGAGTTCCTCGGGCACACCAATCTGGTGCGGGCGGAGCTGGCCGACGGCGTTGCCACGACCCCTCTGGGCACGATGACAACGACGGTCAACAAAAGCGGCACCTTCTGGGTGTCGGTCCGCCCTGAACACCTGGAGCTGGTCTTTGATCCAAAGGGGGAGGGGACGATTATCACCCGTGAATTTCGCGGGCCCGACTGTTATTACGAGGTTGCCTACCGCGGCCAGGACTATAAGGTTCTTTCCCCGTTCTACTGCACCCTGAACCTGGGAGAGCCGGTGAGCCTGCGCCTGGTCCACCCCGGGGTGGTTCTGCAGGATTGATTTTTTTCCGGACAGACTGTTGCGCCACGACCTTTCCGGAGTATGATGAACCCTGATTCCGGTGCGGCAGACGATCGTCGGCAGCTGCGATCCTTTAGCGCCGTACCTCTTTTTGACCAGCAAGGAGAAGGGCATGAGGACAGGAATTTTTTACGGCAGTACCACCGGCAACACCGCCGCTGCCGCCAGGCGGCTGGCAGAACTGCTGAGCACTGCGCGGCTCTATCCGGTTGCGCAGGCCAACCGGCCGGATTTCGAATCCTGTGATCTGCTGATCCTCGGTACCTCGAGCTGGTGTGCCGAAGGGGATCGCCTGCAGGATGACTGGAATGACTCCCTCGAGTGCCTGCGTGACGCCAATCTGAGCGGGAAAAAAGTGGCCCTCTATGGTTTTGGTGATCAGGCTGGTTACCCGGCGGCGTTTGTCGATGCCATCCGGATCCTGCATGATGTTGCTGTCGCTGCCGGGGCGACCATCATCGGCCTGTGGCCTGATCAGGGATACGACTACAGCGCCTCGACCGCGGTGGCGGGGGACTTCTTCCTCGGTCTTGCTCTCGACGCCGAAAACCAGCCCGACCTGACCGAGGAGCGGCTGGTTGCCTGGGCCGCTCAACTTGAGCAGGAAGCCGGGCTCTAACCCTTTCCCCAGCCGTTGCTGTCCCCACCGGCCGCACCAAGCCTCCGGTGGCGAGGCCAGCTTTTACGAGCGTTCCTCGCGAGGGCCCGGCGTTCGCCGGGCTTTTTCATAGCGTTTTTCCCGCACTCTCTCGATAATACCGTGGTGACACCAGGGAACTGCAGCCGGAAACGGATGCCTGACCTGCTTCATTGAGGCCTTGACTGCGCATCCGCGTGGATTCTAAATTTTGTCCTAGACAAAAACACAAACACTGAATATATTACCAATATGGTCAGTTATTTTTCTGAGGGATAATTTGTTTTGCCAGCGAGGTACAGCTGATGAACAGGGTCAGAATCAATCATGTTGCCGGTCTGCTGGTGCTGCTGCTGGCCCTCACCGGTTGCTCCACCGTCGATGTCAAACGCTACGCCGGATCGTCTTTGGAGCTTGATCTGTACAGCTATTTTGCCGGTGAAACGCGTGGCTGGGGCATGGTTCAGGATCGCCGGGGGCGGGTGCTCCGGCAGTTTGTTGTCGATATCACGGGAACCGTGAATGATGCCGGGGAACTGGTGCTTGATGAACAGTTTACCTGGAGCGATGGCGAGCGCAGTGAGCGGATCTGGACCATCGGGCGCAGCGCTGGACAGCGGTATTCCGGCCGGGCCGCCGATGTCATCGGCATGGCCGCGGGTCGTTCCCATGGCAACGCGCTGAACTGGCGCTATCTGCTCGAACTTGAAGCGCGCGGATCCACCTGGACGGTCAGGTTTGACGACTGGATGTTCCTCCAGGAGGATCATCTGCTGCTAAACCGGGCCACCATGTCAAAATTCGGCTTCCGCCTGGCCGAGGTGACCATTGCTTTTGCCAAGCCCGCCGCTGTGGCGCAGGAGTAGCCGATGAACGGGCGTTCTGCTGTGCTGCTGCTGGGGATCTTGCTGGTTCTGGCGGCAGCGCCGGCGACTGCTGATCCCTTTGCCGATCCCTTTGCCGGTCTCGAACTGGTCGGCGCAGGGGAAGTGCGCTACATGGGAGTGATCCGGGTTTACCGTGCCGAGCTCCTTGCCCCGGCGGCGGCACGCACGGAAGACATTCTTGCCGCCACCAGTTCCTTCTGTCTGCGCCTGCACTACCGGGTGGCACTGGCGGCAGACGATTTTATCAAGGCTGCAGACACGATTCTGGCGCGGCAGCATACGCAGCAGACTCTCGCCCGCGTGGCGCCGCTGATCACCCGGTTGCACCAGAGCTATCGCGACGTCAAAAAGGGCGATCATTACGGGCTCTGCTATCACGCCGCTACCCGCTCGACCGCCCTGATTCTCAATGATGAGGTGCTGGTCACCATTGATTCGGCGGAATTCGCCAGGATCTACAGCGGTATCTGGCTGGGAGAACAGCAACCGCTCAGCACTGAGCTGCGTCGGCAACTGCTCGACAATACCCCGAAGCAAGGAGACTGAGCATGTCCCTGGATAACTTTCTGTCGACCTACCAGCGGCTGGGTCGCGACAATCTCGAGCTCCTTGAGCAGATCTACAGCGCCGACATCCAGTTTGTTGACCCCGCTCACAGCGTCGCCGGGCTGCCGGAGTTGAAAGCCTACTTTGTCGAACTTTACGCCAACGTGACAGAGATCCGTTTTGAATTTCACAGCCAGTACCGGGTTGGTGATCAGGTTTTTGTGGAGTGGTGGATGTCCCTGCGTCACCCGCGCCTTGCGCGGGGCAGGCTGGTCCGCGTGCCCGGGATCAGCTGCCTGCATTTCACCGCCAGCGGGCTGGTCGACCGTCACCGTGATTATTTCGATCTGGGGGCCTTGCTCTACGAGCAGCTGCCTGTCCTCGGCGGGCTTGTCCGTGCGATCAAAAGGAGGTTCGCCCGATGAATGTTCTGATTACCGGTGCAACTTCGGGGATCGGTCACCAGCTGGCGCGCGATTACCAGGCAGCAGGTCACCAGGTCTGGGCCGTTGGTCGCAATGCCTCGGTTCTGGCAGCATTGCAGGCAGAAGGCATACACACCGGGCAGGTCGATCTGACCGATCGTCAGCAGACTCTTAACTGGTTCAGCCACCTTGACACCATCGATCTGGCGATTCTTTCGGCGGGCAACTGCGAGTACATGGATCTGCCCGTGTTCGACAGTGCCCTGCTCGCCCGGGTGATGCGCGCCAATGTTGAGACCATGGGACATACCATTGAAGGGGTATTGCCGGCCCTGCGGCGCAGTGCCGCCCCCCAGCTGGTCGGCATCGGGTCCTCCGCCGCTTATCTGCCCCTGCCGCGCGCCGAAGCCTATGGCGCTTCCAAGGCGGCGGTCGCCTATCTGCTGGAGACCCTGCGCATCACCCTGGCAGCGGAAGGGATCCGGGTCAGCCTGGTGGCTCCCGGCTTTGTCGAGACGCCGCTGACCGGTAAAAATGACTTCCCCATGCCCTGCCTGGTCAGCGTCAGCGATGCCAGCGCGGTCATCCGCCGTGGCATCGCCGCCGCCGCCGCCGAGATTCATTTCCCCAGACGTTTCACCTTAAGCCTCAAGGCCCTCTCCCTGTTGCCGCGGGGCCTCTGGCTCAAACTTGCCCAAAGGATGATCAGATCATGAAGGATATCGCCGTTGTCGGATCCGGCATTGCCGGTCTGACCAGTGCCTATTACCTCAGTCGCCGGTACCGCGTGACCCTGTTCGAGGCAGACAGCCGTCCCGGTGGTCATACCCATACCGTGGACGTCAGCTGGCAGGGGGAAGAGCGTTCGATTGATACCGGTTTTATCGTTTTCAACGATCGCACCTATCCGGGTTTTATACGTCTGCTGGATGAACTCGGGGTTGCCAGGCAGCCGACCGAGATGAGCTTTTCCGTCAGCAACGCGCAGCTCGGCCTGGAATATAACGGCAACAACCTGAACAGCCTGTTTGCCCAGCGGCGCAACCTGGTCAAACCACGCTTCTGGCGGATGCTGGCCGATATCGTCCGCTTCAATCGTCAGGTCCGCAGCGCGGCGGCCACCGGCTCTGCCGCTTTGACCCTGGGCGAATTTCTTGACCGGCAGCATTATGGCTCCCTGTTTATCGACAACTATCTGCTGCCGATGATTTCGGCCATCTGGTCGACCGACCTGGAACAGACCCGGGCGTTTCCCCTGCAGTTTTTTGTCCGCTTTTTCGACAACCACGGTTTGCTCGACCTGACCGATCGGCCGCAGTGGTATACGATCGTTGGTGGATCGCGCAGCTACCTTGAGCCGCTGATAAAACCGTTTCGTGATGCCCTTCAGCTGGGACAGGCCGTTGAAAGCATCAGCCCGACACCGACGGGTGTACGGCTGGTTGCCGGTGCTCGGGAGCACCATTTCGACGCGGTTGTAGTGGCCTGCCACGCCGACCAGGCGCTGCAGCTTCTGGAGCGCCCCAGTGCGGCAGAACGCCGGGTTCTGGGCGCCTTCCGGTTCAGCGACAACCGCGTGGTGCTGCACACCGATCGCCGCTGGCTGCCGCAGAACCGCCGTGCCTGGGCGAGCTGGAACTATCATCTGCGGCGTCCCGGCCAGGGCTGCTCAACGGTCACCTATTACATGAATCGCCTGCAGCGGCTGCAGAGCAAACACGCTTACCTGGTGAGTCTCAATGAAGAGATCCCGACCGAATACGTACTCGGGCAGTTTCAGTATGCGCACCCGGTCTTCGATCCGCCAGCGGTGGCGGCGCAGCAGTGCTGGGAGGAGATCTCCGGGGTCCACGGGATCCATTACTGCGGTGCCTGGTGGCGCAACGGTTTCCACGAAGACGGCGTGCAGAGCGCCCTGCGCGTGTGTGCCGCTCTGGGGGTGGAGCCATGAACGCCGCCATCTACGTCGGACGGGTCGCCCACCAGCGCTTTATCCCGCGGCGCCACAGTTTTTCCTATCCCTTCTTCATGTGGTTCCTGGACCTGGATCGGGTGGAGTCCCTGCCCGACCTGGGGCGCTGGTTTTCTGTCCGCCGCTGTGCCCTGAGCCGCTTCCGCCGTTCCGACTATCTGGGACCGGCAGAGCAACCGTTGCACCAGAGCGTCAAGCAGCGGATGTTCGAGTTAACCGGAGAGCCGGTCAGCGGCCGGGTCTGCGGGCTGCTCAACCTGCGCACCCTGGGTCTGTATTTCAGCCCGGTCAACTTTTATTTCGGTTACGACACAGACGGGCTCTGTACCCATATGCTGGCCGAGGTGGCGAATACCCCCTGGAACGAGCGCCATCACTATGCCCACCTGCTGGATGCCGGGCACAGCCGGCGCGAAAACCCGAAAGAGTTTTATGTTTCCCCGTTCAATCCCGTTGACCAGCACTATCGCTGGGAAATCGACCCGCCGGGGGAGTCGGTCAGGATCGTCATCGACGTGGACGATCAGCGTGGCCACCTGTTTCGCGCGGCCCTGAACCTGATACGGCAACCCATGAGCCGGATGTCGGTCCGTGCCCAGTTGCTGACCAGACCGGTGATGACCCTGTCGATTCTGGCCGGCATCTACTGGCAGGCGCTGCGCCTCTATCTGAAAAAAGTCCCCTACGTTCCCTATCGAAAGGAGACCCGATGATCACCTCAACAACATCCCGGGCCCTGCTCGCCGAGCCGCGGACCGGCAGCAAGATGCAGAACTGGTCGCGCAGAGTTTTCCACCTCCTGCTGCAGCGGCTTGAGTATGGCCGGATCACCCTGGTCGAGGGGGAACAGCGCACAACCTTCGGCAGTGATGAAGAGTTTCACGTCACCATCCGGGTTCATCACCCGGCGTTTTACTCCAGGATTCTGTTTGGCGGTTCCATCGGTGCGGGAGAGGCTTATATCGCCGGGTACTGGGATGCCAGCTGCCTGACCACCCTGGTCCGGATCATCGCGCGGAACAGCGCCTTGCTCGATGCCATGGAAGAACGCCTCGCCTGGCTGACCCGTCCCTGGCATCGGCTGCGTCACCTGCTGCGGCCGAACAGCCGGACCGGTGCGAAGCAGAACATCCTCGCCCACTATGACCTGGGCAATGACATGTACCGCAGCTTTCTTGATCCGACGATGATGTATTCCGCGGCGATCTATCCTGCCGCCGACAGTACCCTCGAAGAGGCCGCCCTCTATAAACTTGAGCATGTCTGTCGCAAGCTGGATCTGCGCCCGGATGACCGGGTCATTGAGATCGGCAGCGGCTGGGGCGGGTTTGCCATTTACGCTGCGACCCACTATGGCTGTCATGTCACCACCACGACAATCTCCGATGCCCAGTACCAGGAAGCGCGCGAGCGTATCGACCGGGCCGGTCTGGCCGGGCGCATCACCCTGCTCAAGCAGGATTATCGTGAACTTGTCGGGCAGTACGATAAACTCGTCAGCCTGGAAATGATCGAGGCGGTCGGCCATCGCTACCTGCCGCGTTTTTTCGCCCAGTGCGCCGCTCTGCTCAAAGAGGACGGCATGCTGCTGCTGCAGACCATCACCATCAAGGATCAGCTGTTCAAGCGCTATGTCAACAGCGTCGATTTCATCCAGGAGTATATCTTCCCCGGTGGCTGCCTGACCGCCAACCGGCAGCTGCTGGACGTGATCGCCGGCCATACCGATATGGTCGTGCGCAACATCGAGGATTTCGGCCTCGACTATGCCCGGACCCTGCGCGACTGGCGTGAACGTTTCCATGCGTCATTCGCGCAGTTGGAGGGGCAGGGCTATGATGAGCGCTTCAGACGGCTGTGGGAGTTCTATCTGTGCTATTGCGAGGGCGGCTTTGCCGAACGGAGCATCAGCGTTATTCAGCTCACGGCCACGCGTCCCGGCCACCGTGCGCCGCTGCCGCGCCCATGAACCCGCTGTTGAACATCGCCATCTACCAGCTGGTCTGGTTCATTGCCGTGCTCGGCGGTGAAGGGCTGGTGTGGCTGGGTCTGCTGGTGCTGACCGCTCACTTTTTTCTCAGCCCGCGGCCGCAAAGTGACCTGCTGCTGGCGCTGGTGGTGTTGCTGATCGGCGTGCTGGTGGATGGCTTGCTGCGGCAGATCGGGGTCTTTGTTTTTGTCGAAGACCGGTTTCCCCTCCCCTTTTGGTTGATGCTTATCTGGGTCGCCCTGGCGACCCTGCTCACCCACAGTCTGCGCTGGCTCGCGCCGCGCCCGTGGCTGGCGGTTGTGTGCGGTGCCTGCGGTGGGCCCCTGGCGTATGTTGCCGGGGTGCGTCTCGGGGTTGCCGCGTTCGGTGTTTCCACCCCCGCGGCGATTGTCCTGCTGGCGGTGGTGTGGGGGGCGCTGGTGCCGCTGCTGCTGCATCTTGGCGGCCGGCTGGTGGTCGCTACCGATCAGCCGCTACTCAAGAGGTATGGCCGCTAGAGTGCCGTCCAGATCATCCGCAGGGCGAGCACCGTCAGCAGGCACTTGATGGCAATCCGGAGCCAGCGGTTGGGCGTCCGGCGGCGCAGGCGGGTACCGCACCAGGAGCCGGCGGTGACCGCAACGATCATCGCGCTGATCAGCGGCAGGTAGCTGGCAAAGGCGAAGCCGATCAATCCGAAGATGGTGATTTTGACCAGATGCACCATGACCATCAGCGCCGCCATGGTGGCGACGGCCTGGCTGCTGCTGAGCCGGTGACGCAACAGAACCGGCATATTCAGTGGTCCGGTGGCACCGACGAAGAGGGTGACAAACCCATTGACCAGACCGAGGGTGAAGAACTTGCCCGGCAGCTTCAGTGTCGCAGGTCCCTGGGGGAGCCAGGTCAGCAGAAGGATGAACAGCCCCAGCGGCAGCGGCAGATAGGTGACCGGATAGGATTGCAGGACGGGAAAGCCGGCGATGCCGCCGAGCAGCACCCCGGCGCCGAAGGGCAGCAGCAGGGGGATCACCAGTTCACTGCGGCCGAACCAGGCGCGGCTGGCGTTACTGCACAGCTGGACCATGCCATGCACCGGAATAACGGCGACAGGCGGCAGCACCAGGGGCATGATGGCGATCAGCAGCAGGCCGCCTCCCAGGCCAACGACAGCGGTGAGGGTCGACGTGAAGAAGGCCGTGATGACCAGCAGCAGGGAACTTATCATAAGAGCATTCTTTCTCCCGTCATCGCCAGAACACCCCGGTGTGGCAACACGGCCGCCGGCTTGCGGATCATTTGCTCATCAATAAACGCTTTCATACCCGGTTCTTGCGTAATTCCCGTAACGGATAGAAGGTCCCGCGCCAGGTGATTCCTCCCTGTACCAGGTTGAGGATCATGGTCCGTGCAGCGACGCCGCAGAGCAGCAGCACCGCCACGGGCAAACCGGCGGCGTACCAGGGGGAAAAGCCATGGCGGCGCGAACTGTCGACCACCACCAGGGTGATGGTCAGTACGGTGAGCAGGGACAGCAACCGGGTTGCGCCGCTGCCCGACAACAGTGCCAGGTACGGCCAGACAAAGAGCAGCAGGCTTGCAACGAGTCCGGCGCAGGTCAGTCCGATGCGGTAATCGGTTCCGGCGAAGAGATTCTTTTCCAGTCCGACGACCATCTCGCGCAGGCTGGCATACCATTGAACCTGGATGAACCTCTCCCCGTAGGCGAATTGCTGACGAAAACCGGCTTTTTTGATGATCTTGCCAAGTTTCAGATCGTCATCGGGCCGCAGACAGATGGTCCTGTGGCCGCCGACCTGATGATAGGCGTCGGCCCGAACCAGGTTGAAGGCGCCGATGCCGATATGGCAGGCGCTGTGTCTGTCCGTAACGCGCCAGGGGCGGGTGTGGAGTCCGAAGAACAGGCCGAAGGTCGCGCCGAGCAGATTGAGCAGCATTCCCGGCATGCGCACGGCGGGGCTTAAGGTCAGATGATCGAGCTGGTGGGTGAGCAACAGGCTGACCGCGTGCCGGAGGGTTTGCGGTGCCATGATAATATCGGCATCAGTAAACAGCAGCAACTCCCCCGAGGCCAGCTGGCTGCCACGCCACAGGGCATGATTTTTTCCCAGCCAGCCGGGCGGCAGCTCATCGATCTGCAGGATGGTCAAACGCTCATCCTGTGCGGCAATCGCCGCAACGATGTCCTGGGTACGGTCGGTGGAGCGATCATTGACCAGCACCAGCTCCAGCTGCGGATAATCGAGAAGCAGCAGGGAGGTGAGGGCGGCAGCGATGTTGCGCTCTTCATTGCGTGCCGCGGCAATGATCGACAGGGATGGCAGCCGCTGCGACGGCACGGGTGTGATCTGCTCCAGGGCGATCAGGCGGCGGCTGCCGCGCAACACCTCCACCGCAATCAGCAGCTGGAACACCAGGATGAGCAGTGCCGGCCAGACGAGCATGGGCTAGCCGGCGGTGCCGGGCGGCGGTGCACCGGCACGTTCCGCAGCGATTTGGGCGACCACCCGCAGGGCCTCCTTGACATGGCGCGTTGCCTGCGTCGCCGAATTGAAGCGATGGCGGATGCTGCCGGCGGGGTCGATGACAAAGGTGACCCGACCAGGAAGCAGCCCCAGCGACCTGGTCACCCCGTAGCGCCGTCGCAGCGCGGCGTCCGGGTCGCTGAGCAGGTGAAAGGGGAGGCGGTGATTATCGGCAAAGCGCTGATGACTGCTGCTGTTGTCGGAGCTGACGCCGACAACGACGGCGCCTGCTGCGCTGAAAGCGGTGTAGGCATCACGAAAGGCACAGGCCTGGCGGGTACACAGGGGGGAGGCATCGGCCGGATAAAAGAACAGCACCAGGGTCTTGCGGCCGCGAAAATCCTCGAGGCGAATCAGGGTACCGTGCTGGTCGGTGGCGGAAAAAGGTGGGGCCGGATCGCCAACGGCGGGGCTGTTCATCAGAAGGCCTCCTGGTATAGGGCATCAGGGCAGATGATCCGAGCGGATCGCGGCAGATCTGCTCCCCATCCTACTCCGAAACCTGAAGAAAAAGCCACTGATGCGACAGCTGTGAGAGCCCCCCCTGTGCAGCGCCGGACAAAAACAGCCCTGCCGGACTCCCGGCAGGGCTGTTTGATCGTCACGACAGCTTTGCCTGCCGCGCTATTCGTCCGCCATGTTGATCGTCCATTCCTTCCAGACATTACCGACCAGATCGATACCCGGTTTCAGGGTTTTTTTGCCCGGCCGCCAACCTGATGGCGTGGCTTCGGTGCCGCCGCTGTTGCGCACATGCTGGAACGCCTGCACCTGCCGCAGCGTTTCGTTGACGTTGCGACCGACGGGCGGGGTAAGGACTTCATAGCCCTGGACAACCCCATCCGGATCGATGATGAAACGCCCGCGGTTTTCCACCTTGGCGGCACCGTTATAGATTCCGTAGAGCCTGCCGATATCCCCCCCTGCGTCCGACAGCATCGGGAAGGGAACGCCTCCCTCGACCATGCGCGAGAGTTCCTGGTCGACCCAGATCTTGTGGGTGAACATGCTGTCGATACTGACGGAGAGAATCTCTACCCCGAGCTTCTGGAATTCTGCGTATTTCCCGGCAACTGCCGAGATTTCCGTCGCTCAGACAAAAGTGAAATCGCCCGGATAGAAGCACAGCAGGACCCACTTGCCGGCATAATCGGAAAGTTTGATCTGATCGACAAAGGTGCCTTTGTGATAGGCCGGAGCGACAAAGTCCGGTGCTTTTTCGCCAACGTGAATCATTCTCTGCTCCTGTTTGACAGTTGCCGGCGCTGCGGCAACGCGCGGCTGGTTTTCCTCAGCAGTGACCGCCGCACCTGCTGCGGGCCGGGTACATCCGGCTCCCTGGTTCTCACTCATCTGACCTCCTTATTTACGGTAAAATGTGATCCAATGTAATTGTGAATATAACAGTAATATTTGCGAAGTCAATCTTAATGAGCGGGCCGATCGCTCTGATCGATCCCGGTCCGGCAGTGCCATCGCCCGGTCACGGGTATCCGCCGTGACGCCTGGGCGTATCTGTGGTAAAGTTTCGCCAACCACGCAAAGGGAGCCGTTATGGAACGCTTGAGCGACAGAATTCGTGCCCTGCTCGGGACGAAAAAAGCCCTGGATCGGCGCCGTCTCGCAGAACGCCTGGCGTTGCGCGGCGGTGAACGCAAGAGCCTCACCAGCCTGCTGAAACAGATGGTCCGCGACGGCGAGATCGAGGAAGGTCGCGAGGGATATCGTCTGGCGCCGCAGCAGGCCATGGTGGAGGGTGTCTTTGTCCGCACCGACAAGGGCTACGGTTTTGTCAATCCCGGAGCCGGCACAGAGGATATCTTCATCCCGGCCCGCTATGTCGGTTCCGCCATGGATGGCGACCGGGTGCGGGTGCGGCTGCGCCGGTCGCAGCGCGATCAGCGCTCTTATGGAGAAATCATCACGATCGTTTCCCGCGCCCGCAGCCGCATGATCGGCACGGTTCAGCGGCGTGCCGCAGGTGCCGTTGTCGTGCCGCAGGATGCCAGGCACGGACCGCCGGTTCAGGTTGCGCTTAAGGCAGATCTTGCCGACGGCGAGATCGTCGAGATCGTTATTGAACACTACGCGGAAGACGGTGTTCCGGCGAGCGGGCGGATTGTCGAACGGCTGGGACAGGCGGACGATCCCCGGGTCGATATTGTTGCCGTTATTCGCAATCAGAATCTTCCGGACAAATTTTCGACCGAGGCGCTGGCCGCCGCTGCGGCAATCGCCACTGCAGTGACGGCGGCCGAATGCGCCGGCCGTAAGGATCTGCGCGCTCTGCCGTTGGTCACTATCGACAGCGAGACGGCCCGCGATTTTGATGACGCAGTCGCACTGCGCAAACTGCAGGATGGGACCTTCCGGCTCTGGGTCTGCATTGCCGATGTCGCCCACTATGTTGCGCCCGGGAGCGCCATCGACAATGATGCGCGGGAGCGCAGTACCAGCGTCTATTTCCCCGGCTTTGTCGTGCCGATGCTGCCGGAAGCGTTGAGTAACGGTATCTGCTCCCTCAACCCCGGCGTTGATCGTCTGGTCATGACCGCCGAACTGCACATCGGCTTACAGGGGGAACCTCTGGCGGCGCAGTTTTATCCGGCGGTGATCAACAGCCACGCGCGACTGACCTACACCCGGGTCGCCGCCTGCCTGGACGCTGACGAGCGCACCGACCTGGCCCCGGAACTGGTCAGCCAACTGCAGCAGATGGCCGAACTGGCCCGGATCCTCAGCCGCATGCGCACGGAGCGCGGCAGTCTCAACCTCGATATCGACGAGGTTGAAATCCTGGTTGATGAGCAGGGCCGCCCGGTCGAGCTGGTGAAGGTTGAGCGCACCATCGCGCATCGCCTGGTAGAGGAATTCATGCTCGCCGCCAATGAGGCGGTCGCCCGTTTCCTGGGCGGGGGCGGCTGGCCCCTGCTCTACCGTGTGCACGAGGTTCCGGATCCGGACAAGCTCGAGGAACTGCAGCAGCTGGCGGCCAGCTGCGGCCATGGTCTGCTGCTCGGATCCCGGTTGCACAAGTCGATGCAGGCATTGCTCAATTCTGTCGCCGGCCGGCCGGAGGGTCGATTGATCAACCAGCAGCTGCTGCGCAGCCTACAGCAGGCGATCTATACGCCGCACAACCTTGGCCATTTTGGCCTGGCGGCAGAGGATTACTGCCACTTTACGTCACCGATCCGGCGCTATCCCGACCTGGTTGTCCATCGGGTTCTCAAGCTGGCAGTGTCCGGCCAACCGAAAAGCAGCGCTGCCGGTATGGATCAGCTGGAAATCCTCGGCAGCGAATGCTCCGCCAAGGAGCGTCGTGCCATGGAGGCGGAACGCGATCTGCTCGATCTGCGCCGCTGTCAGCTGATGCTGGAGCGGGTTGGTGACGAGTTTGGCGGGATTATCTCGGCGGTGGTGGAATTCGGCTTTTTTGTCGAGCTCGATGACCTGCTGGTCGAGGGACTGGTACATATGCGCACGATGCAGGAGGATTTTTATCACTTCGATCCGGCCCTGCTGACCCTCACCGGGGAGCGTCAGCGGCGCCAGTACCGTGTCGGCATGCCGGTCAGGGTGAAACTCGACCGGGTCGACCTGCCGCGCCGGCGGATCGATTTCGTTCTTGCCGAGTCCCCGGCCCGTAGCGGCCGCAAGCGCTCATCCGGTCGTGCACAAAAGTCCTGAGCGGATGGCGTGCTGCGCCCCTGTGCCGCTTAGCTGCGACAGGCGTTGATCAGGGCATTGGTCGAACTGTCGTGATCGGTGACCGGCCGGGTTGCCGAGAGCTCCGGCAGCACGGTACTGGCAAGCTGTTTGCCCAGCTCCACCCCCCACTGGTCAAAGGAATTGAGATTCCAGATTGCCCCTTGCGTGAAGATCTTGTGCTCGTAGCAGGCGATCAGGCTGCCCAGGCTACGGGGGGTCAGCTTGCGCAGCAGGATGGCCGTGCTCGGCCGGTTGCCGGGGAACACCTTGTGCGGCAGCAGGGCCTCGATCTGTTGGGGGTCCAGCCCTTCGGCGACCAGCTCCGCCCGTGCTTCTGCCGGCGTTTTTCCTTTCATCAAGGCTTCCGGTTGGGCGATAAAGTTGGACAGGAGCAGCTGCTGGTGGTTGCCCAGCGGGTTGTGGCTTGTCACTGCGGCAATAAAGTCGGCGGGGACCAGCTTGGTGCCCTGGTGGAGTAATTGATAAAAAGCGTGCTGGCCGTTGGTTCCCGGCTCCCCCCAGATGATCGGTCCGGTGGAATAATCGACCGCTTCACCGGCACAGGTGACCCCCTTGCCATTGCTCTCCATATCGCCCTGTTGCAGGTAGGCGGCGAAGCGATGCAGGTACTGGTCGTAAGGGAGAATCGCCTGGCTCTCTGCACCAAAAAAGTTATTGTACCAGATCCCGAGCAGCCCCATCAGGACAGGAATGTTCTGCTTCAGCGGCGCGCTGCGAAAATGCTCATCCATCCGGTGGGCACCCTCCAGCAGTTCCTCGAACCGTTCCATGCCGACAGCCAGGGCAATGGATAGTCCGATCGCCGACCAGAGCGAGTAGCGGCCGCCGACCCAGTCCCAGAAGCCGAACATGTTGGCCGGATCGATGCCGAATGCGCTGACCCTGGCGCGATTGGTTGACATGGCGACAAAATGGTGCGCCACCGCCGCTTCATCCGCCAGTCGGTCGACCAGCCAGCGCCGCGCCGAGTGGGCGTTGGCCATGGTTTCCTGGGTGGTAAAGGTTTTCGAGGCGATGAGAAAGAGGGTGGTCGCCGGATTCAGGTGGCGCAGGGTCTCGCACAGGTGTGAGGCGTCGACGTTGGAAACAAAATGCACCTTGAGGCGTTCGTGGGCATAGGGTTTGAGCGCCTCGGTCACCATCTGCGGACCGAGATCGGAGCCGCCGATACCGATGTTGACAACGTCGTGGATCGGTTCTCCCGTCGCGCCGCGCCAGGTTCCCTCACGGACCTGCTGCGTGAAGCTGCGCATCTGTGCCAGCACCGCATTGACCCCGGGCATGACGTCCTGACCATCGACGAGGATCGGGCGGTTGCTGCGGTTGCGCAGGGCAACATGCAGGACCGGGCGCTGTTCCGTGGTATTGATCTTTTCCCCGTTGAACATGGCCGCAATTTTGCCGGTCAGGCCGGCCTGACCGGCCAGATCGCCAAGCAGATCGAGGGTGGTCATGGTGATGCGGTGTTTGGAAAAGTCGAAGAGCATATCCTCGAAATGATGGGTGAAGCGGTCGGCGCGCTGCTCGTCCTCGGCGAAAAGGTTGCGCAGGTGTTGCCGTGCGATCTCCTGGTGGTGGAGCCTGAGAGCCTGCCAGGCCGGCAGGTGTGTCAATCTGGTCATGAAATCCTCAATGTCGGAAGAGGGTGTGTCGCGCCGCGCAGGGGCCTGACGATGACGTTGCTGACAGCATAACAGATTTTCAGGTGGCAATGGAGGCTGTTGAGAAAAGCGCATGACAGCCGTCATCAATCTGGTCATAATGACGTTTTTACTTCACCAGGGGTCCTTGTCCCGGTGGGCGGGCGTTGCCGATTCCTGCAGGTCGATGGGAGAGTAGAACAGTGAAGGTGTCGATTGTCCGGCGGCTCTGGGTTGCCCTGAGTGTCGCCGTTATTGCCTGTTACGCAACCCGTGTCAATCGCTGTCAGGTTGTCGGCAGTGACAACATCCCGACAAAAGGGGGGGTGTTGTTTCTGGCCAATCATATTTCCGCCTTCGATACTGTATTTCTGCCGGTTGCCATTCTGCGGCGGCGGCGCTGGCAGATGGTCTGGGCCCCCGCCAAGGAAGAACTGTTCAGCAATCGCATCCTCGGGGCGATTTTTCGTTCCTGGGGCGCTTTTCCGGTCAAACGGGGCCGTGACGTGCGCGCAGGCAGGGAGCTCGCGCGGCTTTTGGAGAACGATGCCGTGATGCTGTTTCCCGAAGGCACGCGCCATAAGGATGGCCGCCTGGGTCAGGGCAACCGGGGTGTCGGCAAACTCATCTACACCAATCATCCCCTGGTTATTCCGGTCTCCCTGACGGGGCTGAATACCTGGCGGGTCGGGGGCTGGCGGCAGTGGGGGGAGATCCGTTTCGGCGCACCCCTGGAGGTGTCCGACCTGCTGCAGCTACCGGATGAAAAGCAGACCCACCTGCTGATCGTCGAACGGGCAATGGCACAGATTGCCACCGGTCTTGCGGCCGCGCAGCGGCAAGCGGGATGTACAGCGGAATAACGACAGCGCAGTGGCTGGGCGGCTGAAAAAGCGCCGCTAAGGCAGAGGGCAGGAATGTTTTCCGGCAGCAGGTTTACCAGCGTGCGCCGGGCTGGGTGATCGGGTGCTGATACTTGCTCCGGTTGTCGACGGACTTGCCGGCAAAATGAATGCCCGCCATGAGGATCGCGAGCAGGCCGAGCAGGGCGAGGAGTTTGAGCAGATCCTTGTGCATGGCTGGTCCTCCATGACCGTCCCGATCGACCATACAGCAGCGCCAGATTGATGTGCCCCGGAGCGCTTATGACGCTCCGGGGCGGTGTCGTTCTAGCGCTCTGTCAGAATGCGCAGCATCCGCCGCAGCGGTTCCGCTGCTCCCCACAGCAGCTGATCGCCACAGGTGAAGGCCGAGAGATATTCCGGACCCATCTTCATCTTGCGCAGGCGGCCGACGGGAATCGCCAGCGTGCCGGAGACCGCCGCAGGGGTCAGCTGGGCAAGGGACGCAGCCTTGGTGTTGGGGACAACCCTGACCCAGTCGTTGCTCTGGGCGATCAGTTGTTCAATTTCGGCAATGGGCAGGTCCTGCTTCAGCTTGATTGTCAAAGCCTGGCTGTGACAGCGCATGGCGCCGATCCTGACGCAGATGCCATCGACGGGGATCGGCGATGAATTGCCGAGGATCTTGTTGCTCTCAACCAGGCCCTTCCACTCTTCCCGGCTCTGTCCGTCTTCCACTTCCCGGTCGATCCATGGCAGCAGACTGCCGGCGAGGGGAAAGCCGAATTCGGTACAGGGGAGGGTGCTGCTGCGCAGGGCCGAGGTCACCTTATGATCGATTTCGAGGATCGCCGAACCGGGGTTCTGCAGTTTTTCAGCGACGGAGTTGTGCAGGTTGCCCATCTGCAGCAGCAGTTCACGCATGTTGGGGGCACCGGCTCCCGATGCGGCCTGGTAGGTCATTGAGCTGACCCAGTCGACCAGCCCGGCATTGAAGAGTCCGCCAATCGCCATGAGCATGAGGCTGACGGTGCAGTTGCCGCCGATAAAATCCTTGCATCCCTGCGCCAGCGCAGCGTCAATCACGTGGCGATTGATCGGGTCAAGGATGATGACCGCATTGTCGTCCATGCGCAATGATGAGGCGGCATCAATCCAGTAGCCCTCCCACCCCTGCTGGCGCAGCTGCGGATGAATCTCCTTGGTATAATCGCCCCCCTGACAGGTGATGATGATATCCTGCTCCGCCAGTTTCGTCAGGTCCGTGGCGCTTTCCAGGATGTTGTTGCCAAGTTGTCCAAACTGGGGTGCTTTTTCACCGGCCTGGGAGGTTGAAAAGAAAACCGCTTCAACTCCGGCAAGGTCATTCTCTTCAAGCATCCGCTGCATCAGGACGGAGCCGACCATGCCACGCCAACCGACCAATCCGACTTTCATAAAATATTCTCCATGTTGACGGGTAAAAAAAATAAACCTATTCTGGCCACGGATCAGGCAGAACTCCTGCCTGTGTGCCAGCCTGTTATAATAACAGTTCTGCCAGATCGGTGGAAATCCATTTTGACCTTTTTACCACCTTTTTTTAGGGGGATTCATGGCCGATTTCGAGCAGCATCTGCCCCTCGGCAAGCCGACCGCTTACCAGGACCGTTATAATCCGGCACTGCTCTGCCCGTTTCCGCGCCAGCTCAAACGCGACGAGCTCGGGCTGACCGGGGCTCTTCCCTTTGGCGGCAGCGACCTGTGGACGGCGTATGAGCTCTCCTGGCTCGATCCCCGGGGCAAACCGGTTGTTGCGCTGGGAGAGTTTCGTGTTCCCTGCTCGTCACCGAACCTGATCGAGTCCAAATCCCTCAAGCTCTACCTCAACTCGTACAACCAGACCTCGTTTGCCGGCCGGGACGTGGTGGCCCGGCAGATCGCCGAAGATCTGTCGAGAGTCTGCGGTGCCGGCGTCAGGGTACAGCTCCATGGGCTGGATCGTTCCGATGTCCTGCTGATTGACAGGTTGCCGGGGGAGTGCCTGGACGATCTTGATATCGCCGTGTCCGACTATGCCCTCGCCCCGACCCTGCTTGCCGGAGCTGCGGACCCGGCTGTTCAGGTTGCAGAGGAACTCCACAGCCATCTGCTGAAAAGCAACTGCCTGGTCACCAGTCAACCCGACTGGGGGAGCGTACTGATCCGTTACCGGGGGGGACGGATCGATCGTGAAGCCCTGCTGCGCTACCTGATTTCCTTTCGCCAGCACAACGAATTTCACGAGCAGTGCGTCGAGCGCATCTTCGTTGATCTGCTGCACTACTGCCAGCCGGAGCAACTGACGGTGTACGCGCGTTACACCCGCCGCGGCGGCCTTGATATCAATCCTTTCCGTTCCAACTACGAAACGGAAACGGCCAATCTGCGCCTGGTCAGGCAATAAGGACAAGGACAGCAAGAGACGAACATGCTTGAACCCCGGAGCGTCCTGGGGCGATCCCCGTCTCTTGGTTACGGGAGGATCAGGATTGCTGGCGCAGGATGGTGACCGTTTCCCCGCCGATCCCCCAGTTGTCGGTATCGACCTCGTCGATGACCACCACCGTGGTTCTGGGGTTTTTCCCGAGAACCTCGACGAGGAGCTCGGTCGCTCCCTTGATCAGGCGTTTCTTCTGTTCCGGGGTGGCTCCTTCGCGGGTAATTTTGATGTTGACATAGGGCATGGCGGCAACTCCTTTTTTATCGTTCCGGTTCAGGTTGAGGTGAAGTGGCGATCCGCTGCGGTGACCAGCAGGCTGATGATGATGCAGCCGGTGGCCAGCAGCAGCGGCAGGGCAAAGCCGTCCCGCAGGTCAGCGAGGCGGCCCGCGACGATCGGGCCAAGGACCTGTCCGACACCGAACCAGGCGGTCAGAAAGGCGGCAATCCAGCGACTGTCGGCCGGCATCCGGCGTTGTCCTTCGGCCAGGGTCAGGGCGACGATACCGAGGAAGGTTCCGCCGAAGCTGGTGGCGGCAAACAGAATACCGAGAACTGACGTGCTGAACACGCTGACGAGGATGCCGGCGGCCTGCACGGCGTAGGCGCAGATCAGTGCCACGCGGTAACCGCTGCGGCGTGCCAGGTACGGCCAGAGCAGGGTTGAGGGAACCGCCGCCAGACCGACAGCGACCCAGCTCCAGGGAGCTAAGTGCCCCAGGGAGGGGGTTGCCGCGATCATCGCGACGAGAAAGGTTGCGGTGACGACATAGCCCAGGCCCTCGAGGAAATAGGCCAGGGCCAGCGGGTAGACGATGTGTTTTGTCCTGCCGTTGCGCCGCGTTTGCGTGGCGGCAGGGTCAAGTGCGCCCTTTTGGCGTCCGAGGCCGATTCCGATGATGGCGAGCGCGCCTGCGACCAGGCCGGAACCGATCCAGGCGCCGCTCCAGCCCGCCAGTCGATCAAACAACGGTGTCATCAGCCCGGACAGGGCGATGCCCAGTCCGACCCCGCTGTAGAGCAGGCCGATGCGATGGTTCAAACCCTGGCGGCGCAGCACGTCTCCGACTTCCGCGGCAATCAGAATAAAGAGAACGGCGCTGGCCACCCCGCTGACAAAACGCAATCCGCTCCACCACAAGGCCGAGAGAGTTAATCCCATCAGCAGGGTCGTCAGAATGCTGCCGAACAGCGCCGCGCCGGTCACCAGGCGGAGCGCCAGCAGGCGCGGCGCCAGGGAACAAAGGACCGCGCCGGCCAGGTAACCGAGATAGTTCAGGCCGGCGAGCCAGCCGGCCAGGGTGTTGCTCATTCCCAGGTCACGCTGCATCAAGGGGAGAATCGGGGTATAGACAAAACGCCCGATGCCCATGGCGACCATCATGCCGAGGATTCCGCCAAGCAGCACCAGGTGGGCCCGGCGCGAAGGTTGCGGCAGACGGTTGCGGGGGCTGGCAGCAGTTTTTATTTGCAGCTTCAATTTTCTTGTCACTGTTCCGCAGTTCGGGTAACGTCGCTGGCGAATGATTTTCCGACAGAGGATTTAAGACATTGAATATCAAAAAATTGCTTGCCTACATGCTGACCGTCGTGGCCACCGCTGTCAGTGTCTATTTTATCTATGGCTATGTCCAGTCGTCACGCTACGACCCGACTGCCGTGCCCTACATCAACGCAGCGTTGCCGCAGCTCAGCCGTTGGGACCTGGACGCGACCAAAGAGCTGCTCGACGAAGAAGCCCTGGCGCGGGTGACCGATGAGCGGCTGACGCAGATGCTTGAGTACCTGGCGCGCATCGGTGAACTGGAGGCTTTTGATCGCCCCAGGTTTAAATCCACCAGTACCGCGATGACCACGGGTGCCATTGAGCGCAACGTGGTCACCTACCGGGTTGCTGCCCGTTACAGCAGCGGTGCCGCGGAAGTGACCCTGAGTCTGCTCGATCGGGACGGGGTCTATTCGCTGCTTCATTTCAATTTCTCGTCCCAGGCGCTGGCCCCCTGATCGCGCTAACGGTCAGGCAGAGGGACGACAAAGACCGGACGGCGTGCTTTCCGCAGGACCTTTTCGGTGACGCTGCCGAGCAGGGCGTGTTCCAGCGTCCCCCTGCCGTGGGTCCCCATGACGATGACATCGGCGGCCAGTCGCTGTGCCTCGGCGAGGATCTTCTCGACCGGATGGCCCATCGTGATAATCGTTTCAGCGAAGTGCTTCTGATCCTGCGGAGCTTTTTCCAGCTCTTTGCGGATAAAGGCATCCAGCTGGTTTTTTAACTCCGATCGGGCCAGGCTCAGGTTGTTTGTTTCGTACTCGGTCAACCGGTCCGCGCCGATCACGGATGACACAAAGTTGCGCATCGACGGATCAACCTGTTGAATCACGTGGACCAGGTGGATTTTCGCGTCGTGCAGTCGCGCCAGCAGGACGGCGTGGCGAAAAGCCTGGTCTGCGTTGGCGCTGAAGTCCGTGGGAACGAGGATATGATTGTAGAGTGGCAGCATACGACACCTCCTGGAAGAAAACCGGCACCATCTGTTCCTGAAGTATAATCGAGTTTTTGGCGGTCCGCCGGAAAATCACACCACAAAACCGGACGAACCCGGTCCAGGGAGACACTTTTTGCGGGAGCGCAGCGTGAGGCAGATCAGCAGTCGTGCCGTGCCGTCCTTGCTCCGCGAGGGTGCGGCACTGGTCGATGTGCGCCGGCCGGAGGAATGGCAACAGACCGGCATTGTCGCCGGCAGTATTCTGCTGACTTTTTATGATGCCCAGGGCGGCAGCCGGCCGCAGCAATGGCTTACGGAGCTGGACCGCCGCGTCCCCTGCGAACAACCCCTGCTGCTGATCTGCCGGAGTGGCTATCGTACCGGGCTGGTCGGGGAATTCCTCCTGGAAAACAGCGCGCGAGCGCTGGTCTACAACGTGGCGGACGGTATTTACGGCTGGCTGGCAGCCGGTCTGCCGGTAGCGACATATCCCGACTCTGGCGGCTGAGAGTCCGCGGGTTGCCTGTCTGTTCGCAAGCCGGACAGCGGTCTGCGACCCTTTTGTTTTCCCCGGGGCTATAGTAGAATGCCACAGCAGCTTGGGGGTTTTTCAGGAGACCGCGTTATGGTGAGCAGGTGGCTGACATATTGTGTTGTTTTCGCCCTGATCGGATTGACCGCCTGTCAGGCGGGTGGCGGTCACTACCTGGGTGCCCTTGCCGACCGCGCCGGGGTGATCGCGATCGCACCGCCGCTGGCTGGACCACAGCAATGGCAGGATACCCACGTCATCGTTGAAAGCACGCTGGAACAGGACGAGCGGCAGTATCGTTTTTCCGGAGAGGTGTTCTTCACCTTTCATTCCCAGGCCATGTATTCCCGCGTGACGAATGCGACCCTGATCCTGTTTCTTCTCGACGAGGCGGATCGGGTGGTCGCGTACCAGACCCTGAGCCGGTTCATGTGGCAGAGCCCCGAAGAGAGAACACCTTTTTCCCTGACCCTCGACAGGGTTCCCGGAGTGGTGGCCTACACCTTCGGTTATGAGGCGACCTTCGTTGATGATGAATCCGTGTCTTATCGTCAGTGGTCCTTCCCCCGCACCAGTCGCTAGTGTCCCGCTTGATAACTTCAAGAGATTCATTCCGGTTCTTGTGGCCGCTGGCTCACGGCAGCGCTGCCCGGCGCATCAGCGACCGGTTTTTGTGACATTGCCGCAGAACCCTGTGTTCTTCATCTGTTCACCCCTGGGTCCGCAAACGGACCAAACGCTTTATCTTAAAGGATGACCATGCATCAACCACAAGCACCGGATCTCATTTCCCTGCTGCAGCAGCAGACCGGGTTGCGCTCCGCGCAGATTGAACAGACCATTGCCCTGCTCGAGGGGGGGGCGACGGTGCCTTTTATTGCCCGTTATCGCAAGGAAGCCACCGGCGAACTGGACGAGGTCCAGATCCGCCTGGTGGAAGAGCGCCTTGCATATCACCAGGAACTTGATGAGCGCCGGCGGACGGTCCTCAAGTCGATCGAGGAGCAGGGCCAGCTCACCGCCGAATTGCATGCCCGGATTCTTGCCTGTCAGCAGAAGACCGAACTCGAAGACCTGTATCTTCCCTTCAAACCGAAGCGTCGCACCAAGGCGACCATCGCCAGAGAGCAGGGGCTTGCGCCACTGGCCGAGAAGATTTTCGGTGCGACCGGCGCCGCACTCGATCTGGATGCGCTGGCGCGTCCCTTTGTCGACCCGCAGGCCGGCGTTGCCGACTGTGCGGCGGCACTGTGCGGGGCCGGGTATATTCTCGCCGAAGGGTTTGCCGACAGCGCTGCGGCCCGCGCACTGGTGCGGGAACTGACGTGGGAGCAGGGAGTTTTCCGTTCCCAGCCCGCGCGAGGCAAAGAGGGGACGGTGAGTAAATATGAGATGTACTACGATTTCAGCGAAGCGCTGAAACAGGTTCCCTCGCATCGCATGCTGGCCATGCGCCGCGGCGAAAAGGAAGAGATCCTGCGGCTGCAGATCGATCCTCCCACCGAGGAGATCCTGCGGCGCCTGAACCTGCTCCTGCTGCCGGCACAAACGCCCTGCCGGGACTGGCTCGGCGCTGTCGTCGCCGATGCCTACGCGCGCCTGATTGAACCGTCCATCGAGGTGGAGCTGCGCTTGCAGGCCAAGCAGCAGGCCGATGCGGAGGCGATCCGGATTTTTGCCGAGAATCTGCGCAACCTGCTGCTCGCGGCGCCGGCCGGCAGCCGGCGGGTGCTCGGCGTCGATCCCGGGCTGCGGACCGGTTCAAAGCTCGCTGTCGTCGATGAAACCGGCCGCTTTCTTGCGCATGCCACCATTTATCCCCACACCGGTGCCGGTCGGGTGGACAGGGCGCAGGAGGAACTGCTGCGCCTGATCGACAGTCACCGGGTCACGATGGTGGCAATCGGCAACGGCACGGCCGGTCGGGAAATGGAGCAGTTTGTCCGCGCCTGCCTCAAAGAGAAGGCAGACAGGATTCCCGTGGTCATGGTCAGTGAAGCGGGAGCCAGTGTCTACTCCGCCTCCGCTATCGCCCGTGAGGAATTTCCCGAGCTTGATCTGACCGTCCGCGGCGCTATCTCCATTGCCCGGCGGCTGCAGGATCCCCTCGCCGAGCTGGTCAAGGTGGACCCGAAAAGCATCGGTGTCGGCCAATATCAGCACGACGTCAACCAGCTGGCCTTGAAGAAGGCCCTCGACCAGGTGGTGGAATCCTGCGTCAACTACGTCGGCGTCGATCTGAATACCGCCAGCGCGGCGCTGCTTGGTTTTGTTTCGGGCATCGGCGAGTCCCTTGCCCGGGCCATCGTTCGCTATCGCGATGAGCAGGGGGTGTTCGTCAGCCGCGCGCAACTGCTCAAGGTGCCCCGTTTCGGTGCCAAGGCCTTCGAACAGGCGGCCGGTTTCTTACGCATTCGCAATGGCGCCCAGCCCCTCGACAATACCGCTGTCCACCCGGAGCGCTATGGCCTGGTGGAACGCATGGCCGCCGATGCCGTGGTGGACGTTGCCACCCTGATCACCCAGCCGGGCCTGCTGGAGAAGGTCGATCTGACGCGCTACCTCGGCGATGACGTCGGTCTGCCCACCCTGCGCGATATTCTCACGGAATTAAAAAAGCCGGGGCGGGATCCACGCGCGACCTTTGTGACCGCCGGGTTTCGGGCAGATGTCATGACCATCGGCGATCTGCAGGACGGGATGACTCTTAACGGCGTTGTCACCAACGTCGCCGCGTTCGGGGCTTTTGTCGATATCGGGGTCCACCAGGATGGCCTCGTGCATGTCAGTCAGCTGGCCGACCGTTTCATCAAGGATCCCAACGATGTCGTCAGGGTCGGTCAGCAGGTCCAGGTGCGGGTGGTGGCGGTCGATATCCAACGCAAGCGGATTTCCCTGACGATGCGCAGTGGCGATGTCAAGGCGGAGACTGCGGCAGAGGTGCGCCGCACAGGGCAGGAGCAGGGGCATAAAAAGCCGTTAGCGAAGAGCTCCGAGGCACTGCCACAGGGGACGGGTGCTCTGGCCGCGGCGTTGAAACAGTCAGGTTTTCGAGTCAGGAGGTAGCCGGTGTTCGATGGAAAAAGCCACTCGCTGTTGATCGGTTATATCCTCTGGATCTTCGGGTTCATGGGGGCCCACCGGTTTTATTACGGTCGTCCGATCAGCGGCACCATCTACTTTTTTACCCTGGGACTGTTCTTTATCGGCTGGATCGTCGACCTGTTTCTCATCCCGGCGCTGGATCGGGCGGCGGACCGCCGCTATCTGGTCGGCCCGAAGGACTACAGTGTCACCTGGGTGCTGATGACCTTCCTCGGGGTGTTCGGTGTTCACCGATTTTACCTGGGCAAGTGGTTTACCGGCCTGATCTGGTTTTTTACCGGCGGGCTGTTCCTGCTCGGCTACCTTTATGATTTCTGGACCCTCAATGAGCAGGTCGACGAGGTGAATCGTTGCGGCTGACTCAGCCCAGGGCCAGTGCCGCGTAGATGCGGGCAGCGCCTTCCACCTGCACCAGGCTGGTCTGTTCTTCGGCGGTATGGGCGGTTTCCAGGGACCCGGGGCCGAGAATGAGCGGGCTGCTGCCGGCCTGGTGGAAGAGGTTGCCGTCGGAGTGGGAGCGGAAAGGGACGAAGCTCAAGGGAAGGTTAAGGCGCTGATAGACCTCCTCGAGGACATCCACGGTCCTGTGCAGCGGATCGAGCTGGTAACCGGCTGCTTCAAAATCGAAGCTGACTTCAAGGTCGAGTCCTTTGATCGTCTGCCGGGCCTGGTCGAGGGTTTTTTCCATGGCAGCGCGGATCACGCCCGGACTGACATCGGGGGAGAGATGCAGGTCGATCATTGCTTCGCAGCGATCCGGCACAACGAAGCCGGCCCGGGAGGAGCTCATTTCCCGGATAGAGTAGACCAGCTTGTCGGCCAGTTGCTTGAAGGTGGTTGAGCGTTCAATCTGCAGCAGCACCCGCAGCATCGATTCGATCGCGTTGTGGCCGAGTTCCGGCAGGGAGGAATGAATCCGGCGCCCCTGGGTGATCAGGGTCACCTCCATGTAGCCGTAATGGTTGAAGGCCGGCAACAGGGACGTCGGCTCACCGATGATCACCGCTGCCGGGCAGCAGTCTTCCAGAAAGCGGGCGCTGCCGTCGCCGTTTTCCTCTTCGCCGACGACGAGAAGCAGCCCGAGGGGTGGACGTTGTTCTTCGGGCAGGCTCGCCAGCGCTGTCCAGGTTTCCACCATGGCGGCACAGCCCCCCTTCATGTCCGCGCTGCCGAGGCCGCGCACCACGCCCCATTCTTCCACCGCCGCGTATTCATCGATATCCCAGGCGGGGACAGTGTCGACATGACCGACCAGGTAGAGATCCGGTTCCCGGTCTCCCATTGTCGCGATCAGGTTGAAACGTTCCTCCTCAACGACCTGGCGCCGGACCGCAGTGCCCGTCGCGGCCAGGCGTTCTTCGAGGTAGAGCTGGATATCCTCCTCCTTGCCGGAGGGAGAGTAGATGTCGATCATGTCGATCAGGGTGGTGCGCAGGCGTTGCGGGTCGATAGCGCGCCAGACCTGTTCCAGTCGGCTGGTCATGCAACCGCCTTTCGCTTTTTCTTGCGGGGCCGGGACAGGTTCAGGGTCATGTAAACATGCTTCTGGACATTGCTGAATCCCAGCTTCTGGAAGAAATGGATGCCGGCATCGTTGTCGGCGTCGGTATCGATAATGATCATCCGGACCCCCTGTTCCTTCATCCGCAGTTTGAGCTCCTTGAAGAGTTTTTTGCCGGCGCCCCCCTGCTGCCGGCCGGGACGGACGCCGATCCAGACCAGGTAGCCGTATTTCCACGCGGAGTGCTGCTTTTCCACGGTTGTTCCCAGGGCAAAACCGACAACTTCCCCGTGCTGCTCGGCAACCAGGCAGAGTTCGCTGTCAGAGTTGAACAGGGTGGTGATTTCATATTCGTCCCAGGTGCGGTACATGCTCGGCGAAAAGTCGGAGGTGAAGAGCTGTTCGCCGAGATGAAACACTGCTGCCAGATCATCAATCGTCATCTGCCTGATATCGAGATCATCCTGTTCCTGATCACTGTTCATCTGTTCTATCCTCGTTCTTCGCCGTGCAGAGCGCGGTCAGGTTGACCGTTCAAACCTAGCAAAAAAAAGAAAAAAAGGCACCGTGTAAAGACGATGCCTTTTCTTTCGGAATGTTCAGGGATGCCGCTCAGGCGCCGCCGGTCATGTTGCGCCGTGATTTACTGCGTTCAATCGACTGCAGCGCGAGATATTCCTTGCCAAAGCGCTCCAGGTTATCGATTTCGTTGTCGTACTGGTCGTAGTGACGCTCTTCATCAACAACCAGCTGCTCGAACAGTTTTTTCGACACCGAATCGGCATTGGCACTGCATTCATTGGCCCAGCGATTGTAGTCAAGCGCGCTTTGCTCCTCCATCGCGCGGGACATCTGCAGCATGTCTTCGACGTCGGTGACTTTCTTGACGTCGGCAGAGGCCTTCATCTCGACATCGCCGCCGAGGAAGAGGATGCGCTCGGCGAGACCTTCAACGTGCATCATCTCCTCGATGGCGGTCTTTTTGAACAGGTCGGCGAGGAGATCGTAGCCCTGGTCATCGCAGTGAAAGTGGAAATACATGTACTGGTGCAGAGCGGTAATTTCATCGGCAACAGCCTGATTCAACAGAACAATACTTTTATCGTGCATGAACTTCTCTCCTTGACGGGATGGATATGACATCGTTTCGGGTCAGTTGCCCCAGGTTTGACGGATGCGCTCCACGGCGGTTTCAACATTGTCCCGGTCGCCGAAGGCGGACAGGCGGAAGTAGCCCTCGCCACTGGGTCCGAAGCCGCTGCCGGGGGTGCCGACGACATGACATTCATTCAGCAGCTTGTCGAAGAAGTCCCAGCTGCTCATGCCACCGGGGGTTTTCAGCCAGATGTAGGGGGCGTCGACGCCACCGTAACAGGTGATGCCGGCTGCCTGCAGCCCTTCGCGGATGATCCGGGCGTTTTCCATGTAGTAGTCGATGATCTCCCTGGTCTGCTGCCATCCGGCGGTGGAGTAGACCGCCGCCGCGGCGCGCTGCACGGGGTAGGAGGCGCCGTTGAACTTGGTTGTCACCCGGCGTTTCCAGAGCTTGTTGATGCTGTATCTTTCCCCCGCAGCGGTCAGGCCGGTGAGTTCTTCCGGGACCACGACCAGGCCGCAGCGCACACCGGTAAAACCGGCGGTCTTGGAAAAGGAGCGGAACTCGATGGCGCACTGCTTGGCCCCTTCCACCTCGTAGATCGAATGGGGAATGCCGGGGCTGGTGATAAAGGCCTCATAGGCGGCATCAAAGAAGATGATCGCATCGTTGGCGAGGGCGTAGTCGACCCACTTTTTCAGTTCCGCCTTGCTGGCGACCGTGCCTGTCGGGTTGTTGGGGAAGCACAGGTAGATGATATCGACCTTCTCCGTGGGCAGTTCGGGAACAAAGTTGTTTTCTGCGGTAAAGGGCATGTAGACGATCCCCTTGTAATAGCCCTTTTCATCCGCCTCGCCGGTACGGCCGACCATGACGTTGGTGTCGTTGTAAACCGGATAGACCGGATCACCGATGGCGACGACATTGTCCAGTGCGAAAATATCGAGAATGTTCGCGCAGTCGCACTTGGAGCCGTCAGAGATGAAAATCTCCTCGGCTTTCAGCTCCACTCCCAGCGGGCGATAGCTCTTGTCGATGATGACCTCCGACAGCCAGCTGTAGCCCTGCTCCGGCCCGTAGCCGGCGAAGTTTTCCGTCGTGCCCAGGTCATCGATGGCCGCATGGAAGGCTGCGAGCACGGCGGGCGCCAGGGGACGGGTGACGTCGCCGATACCAAGACGGATCACCTTGGCGTCGGGATGGGCCTTGCTGAATTCGCTGACGCGCCGGCCGATTTCAGGAAACAGGTAGCCGGCTTTGAGCTTGAGATAGTTGTCGTTGATATGTGCCATGTGTTGTTCTCCTAAAAAAAACGATTTACGTAAACGGGTAATGAAAAAGAGCGGTTCTTCCTGCTGGACGCGCGGGCGCCGCAACGACTGTCAGCTGTGGGCCGGGCGTCGCCGGGCGGGGAGTGTCCAGCGTGCGTTCAGCGCAACCCCAGGACATCCTGCATGTCGTAAAGTCCCGCCGGCTTGCCGCGCAGCCAGAGGCAGGCGCGGGCGGCACCGCGGGCAAACATGTCGCGGCTCATCGCCCGATGGCTGATCTCGATGCGTTCCCCCATGCCGATGAAGTAGACCGTGTGTTCACCGACGATATCGCCACCGCGAACGGTCTGCATGCCGATTTCCGCGTGGCTGCGTTCTCCGCACATGCCTTCGCGATGACAATTGGCGACCTCGCTGTAGTTGCGTCCGAGGGTCTCGGCAACCACCTCGCCCATGCGGACAGCGGTACCGGAGGGAGCGTCTTTTTTCTTGTTGTGGTGCAGCTCGACAATCTCCACATCAAAATCATCCCCGAGGATTTTTGCCGCCTCGCTGAGCAGTTTGAAGCAGGCGTTGACACCGACGCTCATGTTCGGGGCCAGTACCACGGGAATCTGCCGGCCGTAGGCCTGTGCCTGCTGCTTCTGCTCGGGGGTAAAGCCGGTGGAACCGCTCACCAGCATCTTGCCGTGCCGGGCACAGACGGCCAGGTTGTTCAGTGTCACATCGGGAAAGGTGAAATCGATCAGCACGTCGGCCTGCGCCATGACGGCGTCAAGATCGTCAGTGATGGTCACCCCGAGTTCGCCGGCCGCGGCGCTCAAGCCGGCATCCATGCCCAGTTGGGGATGGCCGCTGCGCTCGACCGCGCCGCTCAGCTCAAGGTCGGGGGTTTCACAGACAGCATGGACAAGGCGGGCGCCCATGCGCCCGGCCGCTCCGATAATGGCGACTTTCATAGGGATACCTTTACAGGTTGCAGCGCTGATCGGTCAGATCAGGCCATGTTGGGTCAATACCGCCCGGAGCCGGTCCAGGTTGTCCGGCTGCAGACTGACCAGGGGCAGACGTACATCGGCGCGGCACTTGCCCATCAGCGCGGCGGCGGTTTTCACCGGCACCGGATTGGCCTCGATGAACATCGCCTGATGGACGTCGAGCAGTTGCAGGTGGAGTTTTTGCGCATCGTCCCAGCGGTTTTCCTGCACCGCGGTCACCATCTGCTTGACCTGCCGGGGGATGATATTGGCGGTGACCGAAATGACCCCTTTCCCGCCGCAGGCCATCAGCGGCAGGGCGAGAAAGTCGTCACCGGAGAGAACGTCGATCTTGTCACCGGCCCGGGCGATGATTTCACTGGCCTGGGTCAGGTCACCGGAGGCTTCCTTGATGGCGACGATATTCTTGAACTCGGCCAGGCGGATCGTGGTCGCGGCGGTCATGTTCATGCCGGTGCGGCCGGGGACATTGTACAGCACCTGGGGCAACTGAACGGCCTCGGCGATCGCCTTGTAGTGCTGGTAGAGACCTTCCTGCGACGGTTTGTTGTAGTAAGGGGAGACGAGCAGCAGGCCATCGGCCCCCATCTGCTGGGCGTGGCGCGAGATCTCGATTGCCTCGGCGGTGGAATTCGATCCGGTACCGGCAATCACCGGGATGCGTTTGTTGACCTGTTCGATACAGGCGGCAATCACCTGGTTGTGTTCATTGTAATTCAGGGTCGCCGACTCTCCCGTCGTGCCGCAGGGAACGATCACATCGGTGCCGTTTTCGATCTGAAACTCGATGAGCTGTCGGTATCTTTCCTCGTCGAAATTGCCCTGGGCATCGAACGGGGTGATGATGGCGGTCATGGATCCGTAAAACATACTGTCCTCCAAGTCAGGAATATAGAATCGCCGTCATTGCTAACACACCGGGGTCTCAAAGTAAAGGGCTGTCCCCCGAGAAGTGAGAAGAATGTCTTTTGAAAACAGATAGTTAGATTTTTTTGCCGAGGGCGGCGCCGCCTTTTGGACAGGCTGTTCTAGGGCACTTTCCGGGATTGGGCGAACCGGTCCTTTTTTGCCGCAGCCAGCAACCAGCAGGGCGCTGACGAGGATCAGCAAAAGGGTGCATCTGGTGCTTCTCTTCATGGGGTTCCAGTCTTCGCAATAGGGAGTGACGGCAGCTTTGACCTGCCGCATTCAAACCGCTGCGGCTTTGATCCGTGCCAGCTCGCGCTCGACCGCGGCGCGGGCCGTGCCACCGGTGGCGCTGCGGGCATTGACCGATGCTTCCAGGGTGACAGAATCATAGATATCGGCCTCGATCAGCGTCGAAAAACGGCGAAATTCCTCGAGACTCAGATCGGGGATATCCTTGCCGGTTTCGACGCAGTAGCGTACGGTTTTGCCGACCACTTCGTGGGCCTGGCGAAAGGGGAGACCCTTGCGGACACAATAGTCGGCGACATCCGTGGCGGTGGAAAAGCCGCGTGCCGCGGCGCGTTTCATGTTGTCGGCCTTGACCCGCATTTCGGCGATCATGTCGGCAAAGACCTTCAGGCAGCCCTTGACCGTGTCGATGGTGTCGAAGAGGGGCTCCTTGTCCTCCTGCATGTCCTTGTTGTAGGCCAGCGGCAGGCTCTTCATCAGGGTCAGCAGGGCGATGAGGTTGCCGTAGATGCGGCCGGTTTTACCGCGGACCAGTTCCGGGACGTCGGGGTTTTTCTTCTGCGGCATGATCGAGCTGCCGGTGCAGAAGGCGTCAGAGAGTTCGATGAAATCGAAATCGGCGCTTGACCAGAGAATCAGCTCTTCCGACAGGCGTGACAGGTGCATCATCAGAATGCTGGCGAACGAGCAGAATTCAATGGCGAAATCGCGGTCCGAGACACTGTCAAGGCTGTTGCGGGTGACACCGGCAAAGCCCAGCTGTTCGGCAACCCACTCGCGGTCGATGGGGAAGGTCGTCCCGGCCAGGGCCCCGGCACCCAGCGGCATGACATTGAAGCGCCGCCGCAGATCGCTGAGGCGGCTGCGATCGCGGTCAATCATTTCCCGGTAGGCGAGCATGTGATGGCTGTAGAGCACCGGCTGGGCCGTCTGCAGGTGGGTGTAGCCCGGCATGATGACCGCCAGGTTCTCTTCAGCCTGGCGGATCAGGGACTGTTCGAGGCTGTGCAGGTAGGCGAGGAGCGTATCGATTTCCTCGCGCAGGTACAGACGGATATCGACGGCCACCTGGTCGTTGCGACTGCGCCCGGTGTGGAGCTTGCCGCCGACCGGGCCGATCCGCTCGATCAGGCGCGCTTCGATATTCATATGGATATCTTCGAGGGCAACGGTGAATTCGATGTCCCCGGCCTCAATGGCGACCAGGATCTCGTCCAGCCCGGCGCGGATCTGGTCGGCTTCCGCCACCGTGATGATCCCCTGGCGGCCGAGCATTTCGGCGTGGGCCTTCGACCCCTGGATATCGTAGCGGTAGAGCCGCTGGTCGAAGGCAATGGAGGCGGTGAATTCCTCGACAAACCTGTCCGTCGGCTGGGTGAAGCGGCCACCCCAAAGTTTGCTGCTCATCTGGTCTCCATGGTTTTCATGTAACGCACCGGCGCACGCATGCGCCGGGCATTGTCATGCACGCGTCGTTGTCTGGCCAAAGTTCCACTGGGCCTTGTTATTCTCATTCCTGGTGCGGATCTTGCGGCTGCTGCCAGGCGTCCTGCCCGTTATTTTTTGGCAGCCCGCTGAATGGCGGCGATGCGCAGGCGCAGGGCGTTGAGCTTGATAAACCCTTCCGCATCGGCCTGGTTGTAGACATCATCCGCCTCAAAGGTTGCGAAGTCGACGTTGAACAGGCTGTCGCTCGCCGAGTCGCGGCCGACAACCCGGCAGTGCCCCTTGTAGAGCTTGATCCGTGCTTTGCCGTTGACGGTTTTCTGGGTTTCGTCGATCAATGCCTGGAGGACGATGCGCTCGGGAGCGAACCAGTAGCCGTTATAGATCATCTCGGCATAGCGCGGCACCAGCGAATCGCGCAGGTGCATGACTTCGCGATCCATGGTGATCGATTCGACGGCACGATGGGCCTCCTCAAGGATGGTGCCGCCGGGGGTCTCATAGACGCCACGGCTCTTCATCCCGACATAGCGGTTTTCCATCAGGTCGACCCGGCCGATGCCGTGTTTGCCGCCGAGCTCGTTGAGACGGGCCATCAGGCGTGCCGGGGACAGGCGCTCGCCGTTGACGGCAACCGCGTCCCCTTTTTCGAATTCAATCTCGACATAGTCCGGCTGGTCCGGGGCATCCTCGGGGCGGACGGTGAGGACGTACATTTCTTCCGGTGCTTCCGCCCAGGGATTTTCCAGGACATCTCCCTCGAAGGAAATGTGCAGCAGGTTGCGGTCGGAACTCCATGGGAACTTTTTGCTCGTCGGCACCGGGATGCCGTGCTTGGTGGCATAGGCTTCCAGCGCCGTGCGGCTCTTCATGTCCCATTCGCGCCAGGGGGCGATCACCTTGATGGCCGGGTTGTAGTGGTAATAGGCAATCTCGAAGCGGACCTGGTCGTTGCCTTTGCCGGTGGCACCGTGGGAGACGGCATCAGCCCCCTCCTTGGCGGCGATTTCCATCTGTGCCTTGGCGATCAACGGGCGGGCAATCGAGGTGCCGAGAAAATAGCGGCCCTCGTAGATGGTGTTGGCGCGGAACATCGGGAACACGAAGTCGCGGGCAAACTCCTCCTTCAGGTCAACCACGTGGCAGGCACTGGCGCCGGTTTTTCTGGCCTTTTCGGGAATGAAGTCGAGCTCTTCCCCCTGCCCCAGGTCGGCGGCATAGGCGACAACCTCGCAGCCGTACTCCTCGACCAGCCACTTGAGAATGATGGACGTGTCCAAACCACCGGAATAAGCCAGAATCGCTTTTTTTACCTGTCCTTTTCTGCTCATAATCTTAGCTCCTGTACGTTATCGGCAAGGGTTGCCGCTATTAAAGTTTGATGACGTAGGTATCGGCCAGGCGATCGTGGAGGCCGCGTTTCTGGTCGTCGAAGGCAACCATCAGATAGCCGATTCCGAAAATGATGCCGGAGAGGAACTTGGCCGGCACTTCCCGGAAGGCGGCGCGTCCATAACCGACGGGCGAACCGTCAGTACGGACCACCTTGATACGCAGCACCATTTTCCCCGGGGTCTGGCCACAATAGCCGGTGAAGAAGATGTAGTAGGCAAAGCTGATGGCATAACTGAAAAAATGCACCAGGAACGCGGTTTCACCCACGCCGACCTCGCTACCCACGGATGTTACCGTACCGGCGCCGGCGAGCAGGGCGCCGAGGAGGAACTGCAGGACGAAGACGATCATGGCATCGACCAGGGTCGCCACAACGCGCATCCAGAAGCCGGCCTTGGGGACCGCCGCCATGGCGTTGGCGGAGCCTGCCGGGGGACCCGGAATGACGCTGCTGCCCGGCGGTTGTGTTGCCGCGGACCCAGGCGGCGCGGATTGCTGGCGTGCAGCAGCAGGGGCTGGCTGCTCCTGTTCCGGCGCCTCGTCGAGTTGCTCCTCCAGTCGCGGCAGGGCAAAGAATTCCAGGCATAACGGGCACTTGACCCGTACCGTTCCCGGGGGAATCTGCTCTGGGTCGATCTGGCGACTGTAGTCGCAATGGGGACAGGTCAGTTTCATCCGCTTATCCCGCCATCAGGGTGGCGAGGATCGCCTTCTGGACATGCAGGCGGTTTTCGGCCTCGTCGAAGATAATCGACTGTGGCCCTTCGATGACATCATTGGTGATTTCTTCATCGCGGTGGGCCGGCAGGCAGTGCATCACCAGGGCGTCCGGGGCGGCGAGCCGGAGGAGCTCGGCGTTGATCTGGAACCCGGCAAAGTCCTGGGCGCGGACTTGCTGCTCCTCTTCCTGCCCCATGCTCGCCCACACATCGGTGTTGAGAATATCCACACCGCTGGCGGCCTCGCGCGGATCATTGGTGAAGAATAGCCGGGCACCCGCCTGGCGGGCCCGGGCGATAACACCGGCGTCGGGTTCATAGCCCGGTGGCGTGGCGATGCGCAGCTCGAAGCCGAAGGTCGCGGCGGCATTGATCCAGCTGTTGGCCATGTTGTTGCCGTCGCCAATCCAGCAGTAGGACAGGTCACGATAGTCGGGGCGATGTTCACTGACGGTGAACAGGTCCGCCATCAGTTGACAGGGATGGTTCAGATCGGTCAGGCCGTTGATGACCGGAACGCTGCTGCAGGCGGCGAACTCTTCGACAATGGCGTGCGAGAAGGTCCGGATCATGATGCCGTCGCAATAGCGGGCCATGACCCGGGCACTGTCCCTGATCGGCTCGCCCCGGCCCATCTGTGTCGTACCGGAGTGGAGAAACAGGGCATGGCCGCCGAGCTGGTACATCCCGACCTCGAAAGACACCCGGGTACGCGTTGAGCTTTTTTCAAAGATCATTGCCAGGGTTTTGCCCGCAAGCAGGTGATGGGCAACGCCGTTCTTCTGCTTGTGCTTCAACTCACGGGTCAGGGCGAAGATCCCTTCGAGGTCCGCCACGGACCAGTCGGACAGGGAGAGAAAATCTTTGTTCATTACACATGCTCCTGCATTATCCGGCGATAGGGCCGGCGCGCCTGGGGGACTGTGGCGCAAAGTTTTACAGTTGTTCAAAAATGCCGTCAAGAATATCCAGCATCTGGCGGATTTCATCGCGTTCGACGATCAACGGGGGCACCAGGCGCAGGACATTGCCGGCCGTGCAGTTGATCAGCAGGCCCTGCTCGAGGGCCTGCTTGACGAGCGGTGCCCCCTCGCAGCCAAGTTCGATGCCGACCATCAGGCCGCGTCCGCGGATGGCGCGGATGATGCTGCGGCGCTCCTTGAGACGGGTCAGTTCCGTGATCAGAAAGTCTCCCATGGCGACGCAATGGGCAAGGAGTTCCGGTGAGCTCAGTGCCGTCAGGGCGGCAACGCCGGCGGCCGTGGACAGGGGATTGCCGCCGAAGGTGGAACCATGGGAACCGGGACCAAGGACCTCTGAATAGGGGCGCCGCGCGATCATGGTGCCGATCGGGACCCCGCCGGCAAGGGCCTTGGCGAGGGTCATGATATCCGGTTCAACCTGGTCATGCTGATACGCGAAGAGGGTGCCGGTGCGCCCGAGACCGGTCTGGATTTCATCGAAAATGAGCAACAGCTGGTGTTCGTTGCAGAGTTCGCGGACCTCCTGCAGGTAACCGGCAGGGGGCACGTTGATCCCGCCCTCTCCCTGGACCGGCTCGAGAATGATGGCACAGGTCTGCGCGCTGACCTGGGCGCGCAGCGCGGCGATGTCGCCGTAAGGGGCATGGCGGAACCCGGGCAGCAGCGGGGCAAAGCCGGCCTGGATCTTCTCCTGTCCGGTGGCGCTGACCGTCGCCATGGTCCGGCCGTGAAAAGAGGCCTGCGCGGCGATGATTTCAAAACGCTGCGGGCCGAAGGTTTCAGTGCTCCACTTGCGCGCCAGCTTGATCGCGGCTTCGTTGGCTTCCGCCCCGGAGTTGCAGAAAAACACGCGGTCGCCGAAGGACTGCTCGCAGAGCATGCGGGCCAGCTCGATCTGCTGCGGAATGTGGTAGAAATTGGAACAGTGAATCAAGCGTCCGGCCTGGTCGCGCACCGCAGCGACGACTGCCGGATGGCAGTGGCCGAGGTTGTTGACCGCGACGCCGGCGAGAAAATCGAGATAGCGCTTGCCATCGGTGTCGATCAGCCAGCACCCCTCGCCGCGTGCGGCAACCAGGGGATAGCGCCCGTAAGTGCTGGCGACAGATTCCAGTCCCTGTTCGATCCATTGTTGCGTACTGGTCATGAAGTGTACCTCGCGACGGCGGTGCCGATCCCCTTGTCGGTAAAAATTTCCAGCAGACAGGCATGTTCCATGCGGCCATCGATGATGTGGGTCTTGGCAACGCCCTCTTCGATCGCCTCGACGCAGCAGTTGACCTTGGGGATCATGCCGCCGGAGATGGTGCCGTTGTTGATCAGGTCGGGCACCCGGCGGATGTCGATGGTGGAGATCAGCCGTCCCTGCTTGTCCTTGACCCCCTCGACATCGGTGAGCAGGATCAGTTTTTCGGCGGCGAGGGCCCCGGCGATCTTGCCCGCAACCAGGTCGGCGTTGATATTGTAGGTTTCGCCTTCGAGGCCGCCGCCGATCGGGGCGATGACCGGAATGAAGTTGTGCTGCTTGAGGGCTTCGATGATGGCGGGATCGACCTGCTCGACCTCACCGACCATGCCGATGTCGATAATCTCCGGGGTCAGGGAGTCCGGATTGACGGCAGTCATCTCCAGCTTGCGGGCGCGGATCAGGCCGCCGTCCTTGCCGGTAATCCCTACCGCCTTGCCGCCGTGGCGGTTGATGTTCGAGACAATCTCCTTGTTCACCTTGCCGCCGAGCACCATCTCGACGACGTCCATCGTCGCGCTGTCGGTGACGCGCATCCCCTGGACAAAATGACTTTCGATTTTCATCGCTTCGAGCACTTTGCCGATCTGCGGGCCGCCGCCGTGAACGACCACCGGGTTTAAGCCGATGTATTTCATCAGGATGACGTCCCGTGCAAAGCTTTCCCTGAGGCGCTCATCGACCATGGCGTGACCGCCATACTTGATGACGATCGTCGTGCCGTAAAAGTTGCGAATCCACGGCAGGGCCTCCATCAGGACCTTGGCTTTGGCAATCAGTTCTTCCATACCTTGTTTCCTTGTCGTGTCGGGACAGGTGTCGGACCGGGGGCGCGGCGCTGCCGGACCGCCGGCTGCAGCGGTTAAAGGATATAGCGCGCCAGGTCCTCGTCCTGGCTGATCTTCGCCAGGCGTTCGCGCACCTGCTCGGCACCGATGACGACCTTCTCGCCGCCGCGCTCAGGGGCGCTGAAGGAGAGATCCTCCAGCAGTTTCTCCATGATCGTGTGGAGTCTGCGCGCGCCGATATTTTCCGTGCGGTCATTGACGGCTTTGGCCATCTTGGCGACCTCGCGGATGGCGTCTTCGTTGAACTGCAGGTCAATCCCTTCGGTTTTCATCAGTTCCCGGTACTGGCGGATCAGGGCGTTCTTCGGCTCGGTCAGGATGCGGTAGAAATCCTCTTCGCCAAGGCTGTCGAGCTCCACCCGGATTGGAAAGCGTCCCTGCAGTTCGGGGATCAGGTCGGAAGGCTTGGCCATGTGGAAGGCACCGGCGGCGATAAACAGGATGTGGTCGGTCTTGACCGATCCGTGCTTGGTATTGACAGTGCTGCCTTCGACAATCGGCAGGATATCGCGCTGTACTCCTTCACGCGAAACCTCCGGGCCATGGGTGCCTTCGCGACTGGCGATCTTGTCGATCTCATCGATAAAGATGATCCCGCTCTGCTCCGCCCGCTGGCGTGCCAGGGTCGTGACGTTTTCCATGTCGACGAGTTTTTCCGCCTCGCTGGCGATGAGGATCTCGCGGGCTTCGCTCACCTTGACCCGTTTGCGTTTGGCGTTTTTCGGGAACAGGTTGCCGAACATCTCCTTGATATTCAGCCCCAGCTCTTCATTTCCCTGCGGGGTAAAGACGCCCATCGCCGGCATGCTGCTCACTTCGATTTCGAGCTCGACAAAGCGTTCGTCGAGTTCGCCGAGACGCAGCAGTTTGCGCAGCCGATTGCGCGTTCCCTGGCGCTGTTCCTCCTTGTCGGCGGAACGGTCCGCCTCGCCGGGCAGGAGCAGGTCGAGGAGCCTCTCTTCGGCGTTGGCCTCGGCTTTGATCTGCATCTTGGCCGTCTCTTCTTCCTTGACCATGTTGATCGCCAGTTCGAGGAGATCACGCACCATGCTTTCGACGTCGCGGCCGACATAGCCGACCTCGGTGAACTTGCTCGCCTCGACCTTGATAAAGGGCGCTTGCGCCAGTTTTGCCAGGCGCCGGGCGATTTCCGTTTTACCGACACCCGTTGGCCCGATCATGATGATGTTTTTCGGGGCAATCTCATCGCGCAGTTCCGCCGGCACCTGCTGGCGGCGCCAGCGGTTGCGCAGGGCGACAGCGACGGCACGCTTGGCATCCTTCTGGCCGATGATGTAACGATCGAGTTCCGAAACGATTTCGCGGGGGGTGAAATTATTCAAGAAAGCACCTCTATGGCAATCCGGTCATTGGTGAAGACACAGATGTCGGCGGCGATTTTCAGGGCCTGCCGGGTTATGTCCTCCGCATTCAGGGTGGAGTGGGCAACCAGCGCGCGGGCCGCCGCGAGGGCGTAACTGCCGCCCGAGCCGATCGCGGCAATCGCGTCATCCGGTTCGATAACATCACCGGCACCGGAAATAATCAGGGTGACATCCTTGTCGGCGACAATCAGCAGGGCCTCGAGGCGGCGCAAAATCCGGTCGGTGCGCCAGTCTTTGGCCAGGGCGACGGCGGCGCGCGGGAGGTTGCCGCGAAACTCCTGCAGTTTGGCTTCGAATTTTTCAAACAGAGTAAAGGCATCTGCGGTACTGCCGGCGAATCCGGCGAGAACCTGGTCCTGGTACAGCCGGCGGATTTTCCGTGCCCCATGCTTCATGACCGTGTTGCCGAGGCTGACCTGCCCGTCTCCTCCCAGGGCAACCTGATGCTGATGGCGGACAGAACAGATGGTCGTTCCCTTGAACATGAATCACTCCTGCAAAAAAGTGCTGTCGACGCTGCTTCGGGTCGAGTAAAAGACGTAACATAACATAGAAAAGTGGCAATAAAAAAGGGCTATAAGTGCCCCAAAGCTGCTGCGTCGAAGAAAGGAGTTGTCCCTGTGGGGATTTTTCAGCCGGGCAGGTGAAATTCGATGATCGCGGTGGTGCCTGCGCCCGGCCGGCTGTTGAGCTGCAGCTTTCCTCCCATGGCACGGATAAACTCGCGGGCGTAATAGAGGCCCAGACCGAAGCCGGGAACCTGGCCGGTGTGCTGCGGATCGACCTGGTAGAACTTGCTGAAGATTTTTGTCATTTCCGTTGGGGTGATGCCGTTGCCGTTGTCGCTGATCGAGAGCCGGACGCGGTTTTCCAGCTGGTCGCCTGACAGGCTGATAGTGCCATGTTCGGGGGTGAACTTGATGGCATTGTCCAGCAGGGCGCGAATGGCGAAATGGATTTTCTGCGGGTGCAGCAGCAGGGGGGTCGCGGTCAGGGGAACCTGCATGTCGAAGTTAAGCTGCTGTGATTTGTCGTGGGCAGTTGCCCGCAGCTCCTCAACCACCTGGCGGGCCACCTGGCCAAGGTCGGTCAATTCCAGAACCCCGGCATCCTGCTGCAGGGTGGCCTCACTGAAGTAGAGCAGATCCTGGATCAGTTTTTCCAGGTAGAGAGTCTCCTTCTGCACCATGGTCAGAATTTCGAGGAAATTGACGTCGTTCGGATTCTCGATCCCTTCGGCAAGGTTTTGAATAAAGAGGGAAATGGTCGTGGTCGGGGTTTTCAGCTTGTGCGAGATGAGGCCGAGAAAGTCATGTTTGAGGCGGTCGATCTGCTGCAGATCCGCCAGCTCCTGACGCAGTGCCTGGCGCTCGAACACCTTCTCGACCGTGGTGCGCAGCTGCAGGCCGTCGATCGGCTTGGCGATGACATCCTCAGCCCCGCCCTTAAGGGCTTTGAGAATGATGTCCTTGTCAGAATGGCCGGTCATCAGAATCACCGGCAGATCGGGCTGCTGCTGCTTGATGAACTGGAGCAGTTCGAGCCCGTCGATTTCGGGCAATGTGACATCACTCAGGACCAGGTCGATGGTTTCGTTGGGCAGGAGCGCCTGGGCCTGGCGCGCATCCGTCACCTGGAAAATCCGCAGGGATTCAAACAGCCCGGCACAGAGCTCGCGGGTGTGCGGGTCATCATCGACGACGAGGAGGCTTTTTGCCGGGTGGCCGATGCCGTTCACCGCCATGGACGTCTTCCTGTCAGGGTGATCACCCCTGGTTGAGCAGCTGTTCGAGATGTTGCGGAGCTGACTGCAGCAGTTGTTCAATCCGCTCGGTCAGGGGACCGCCAGCCTGGGCCAGTTCGGGGCGTCCGCCACCGCGTCCGCCGACGATCTCCGCCAGCGGCTTGATCAACTCCCCGGCCTTGATGCGTCCGGTGAGATCCTTGGTGACCGCAACCAGCAGGGCTACTTTGCCATCACCTTCGGCGGCCAGCACGAGGACGCCGGAGCCCAGTTTGTCGCGCAGGGAGTCGGAGAGTTCGCGCAGATTCTTTGCTTCCGCGCCGGCTATCCTGACCGCCAGCAAAGGCACTCCGGCAACCTGGCGCACCTGATCCATCAATTCGCCGCTGCGCTGCGCGTTGAGCTTTGCCTGAACCTGTTCGAGCTCTTTTTCCAGGCTTTTCTGCTGTTCGAGGATCTTCTGAACACGCTGTTCCAGCTTTTGCGGATCGCTTTTGACCAGGTCGGCAAGGCGCTGCAGGGTGTGCTGCTGCTGCTGCGCCAGGGTCAGTGCCGCCTCTCCGGTCACCGCTTCGATGCGCCGCACCCCGGCGGCGATACCGCTCTCGCTGAGAATGCGAAACAGGCCGATATCCCCGGCGGCCCGGGCGTGGGTGCCGCCACACAGCTCCATGCTGTAATCGCCGACACTGATGACCCGGACAACATCGCCGTATTTTTCGCCGAACAGCGCCATGGCGCCGGCGCTCTGGGCCTCTTCCGCCGCCATCTCGCGACTGTCGACTGTCGCGTTGACACGGATCTGCCGGTTGACCTCTTCCTCGATCCGGCAGAGCTCCTGCGCACTGAGAGGGGAGAAGTGGGTGAAATCGAAGCGCAGTCGTTCCGGCGTGACCAGTGAGCCGGCCTGTTTGACATGGTTGCCAAGCAGCCGCTGCAGGGTCGCCTGCAGCAGGTGCGTGGCGGTGTGATTGATGACCGTGCGCTGGCGCTGTTCACTGTTGACGTGAATCCTGACCCGGGCACCGGTGCGGATCGCTCCGGTTATCACCTCGCAGAGATGAACATGGAGATGCTCGAGGGGCTTCTTGGTGTCGAGAATGCGCAATTCCGCCGTGTCGCTGAACATATCCCCGGTGTCGCCGGTCTGTCCGCCTGATTCGCCGTAGCAGGGAGTGACCGAGGTGATCACCTCGACGGTTTCGCCGCTGGCCGCTTCCGCAACCGGCGCTCCTGATCGAATCAGGGCGAGAACCTCGCCTTCATCCTCAAGTTTCAGGTAGCCGCTGAACGTACAGCGCACCCCCTGGTCGACGAGCTGCCTGTAGACCGCCGAGACCGCCTCTTCCCCCGAGCCCTTCCAGTGTTCACGGGCCTTGGCGCGCTGCTCATCCATGCAGCGCTCAAATCCCTCTTCGTCAACCCGGTAGCCATCTTTCTCAACAATATCCGCAGTCAGATCGACGGGAAAGCCGTAGGTATCATAAAGCTTGAATACCGTTTCTCCGGGAATGACCTTTTCGGCACGTCCGGCGAGCCGGGCAATCTCCTCCTGGAGGATCCGCAGGCCGTTGCCGAGGGTCTGGATGAAGCGCTCCTCCTCGTTCTGCACGACACGGGCAACAAAGTCCTTGCGACTGGCCTCTTCCGGATAGGCGGTCGCCATTCCCTCGAGAACGAAGACGCTGGTCCGGTACAGTACCGGATCCTCGAAACCGAGCATTTTGGCATGCCGCATGGCCCGGCGCATGATCCGGCGCAGGACATAGCCGCGCCCTTCGTTGGAGGGGAGGATGCCGTCGGCAATGAGAAAGGCGGCCGCGCGGCTGTGATCGGCGATGACCCGCATCGACACATCGTTGTCGCGGTCAGCACCGTAGGTCTTGCCGGAGAGCTTTTCAATGAAGCCGATGATATTGCGCAGCAGGTCGGTATCGTAGTTGGACTTGACCCCCTGCATCACCGTGGTGATGCGTTCCAGGCCCATGCCGGTGTCAACCGCCGGTTTCGGCAGCGGTACCAGGGTGCCGTCCGCCTGGCGATCGAACTGCATGAAGACGTTGTTCCAGATCTCCATATAGCGATCACAGTCACAACCAACGGTGCAGTCAGGGCGGTCGCAGCCGAGCTCCGGACCGTTGTCATAGAAGATTTCAGAACAGGGGCCGCAGGGCCCGGTCTCTCCCATGGACCAGAAGTTGTCCTCTTCAAAACGGAAAATCCGCTCCCGTGGAACGCCTTCCTGCAGGTGCCAGATCTCGGCCGCCTCGTCGTCATCGGTGTAGACCGAAACGTAAAGCCGCTCCTTGTCGAGACCCAGCTCATTGATGAGGAAATCCCAGGCATAGGCGATGGCCTCTTTTTTGAAATAGTCGCCGAAGGAAAAATTGCCGAGCATCTCAAAGAAGGTATGGTGACGTGCCGTCCGTCCGACATTTTCCAGGTCGTTGTGCTTGCCGCCGGCACGGACGCATTTCTGTGCGGTCGCGGCGCGGACGTAGTCGCGTTTTTCCGCACCGAGAAAACAGTCCTTGAACTGGTTCATCCCGGCATTGGTGAACAGCAGGGTCGGATCATTGTGCGGCACCAGCGATGAGGAGGGGACGATCGTGTGCTCACGATCGGCAAAGAACTTCAAAAAACGGGCGCGGATAGCGTTTCCGGAAACCATGGGCCGACGACCTTTCAGCAGGGTGTTGCATGCCTGATTATGTGGCAAAAAGCGATGACAGAGTCGGAATATTAAAGGAAGTGCTGCGATTTGAAAAGGGCTTAAATATCAGAAAAAGACCGCTCCTGACGGAGTTCGGTCAATATCTGGGCAACGGAAAAGCCGCGCCGCCGGAAAAAATTGACAACCCGCTGGCGTTGCCGCTGATCCGCTGACGCGTAATCGAAATCGGGAAAGCGGCGCGCCAGCTCCTGGCGCAGCAGCAGTTCCGGTTCGAAGTCTTCGCTGGCCGCTGCCAGCGCGTCGTGGGCGATCTCCTCGCTGATCCCCTGGCGCCGCAGATCGAGCAGCACGCGCTGTCCGACCCCTCTGCCGCTCTGCATCAGGGTACGGGCCCGCAGGGCGGCGTAGCGGCGATCATTGAGATAGTCATAGTGCTGACAGCGGGCGATGGCCGCGTCGATCTGTGCGGCAGCAAAGCCGCGCCGCTGCAGCTTCTCGCGCAGCCGGGCGGTACTGCAATCAGAGTGGGTGAGCAGGCGCAGGGCAACAGCGAACGGATCAGAAGCGGTCGAACTTGACGTCTTCATCACCCTTGCTTTCCGCGACCAGGTCATCGGCTGCCTGGCTTTTGTGCTGTTCCTGCTCCTTGCCGCGTTCGAAATCGCTCCAGGAGGAATCGGAAGTGGAGTCGATACCGGAGAACTTGAGCTTGAAATCATCCGGGTTGGAACTCTGGCGCAGGGCTTCCTCGTAGCTGATAACCTCGCGTTTGACCAGATCCATCAAAGCCTGGTCGAAGGTCTGCATGCCGTAGGTGGTATAGCCCTGGGCGATGGTGTCCTTGATCAGCACGGTTTTATCGCGATCATCGATCAGTTCGCGGATCCGCGCGGTTGACAGCATCACCTCGACGGCGGCAACCCGGCCCTTGCCTTCGATGCGCGGGATCAGGCGTTGCGAGACCACCGCCCGCAGGACATTGGAGAGCTGCAGGCGGACATGGCGCTGCTGATGGGGCGGGAACATGGAGACGATCCGCGAAATCGTCTCGGTGGCGTCGATGGTATGCAGGGTCGACAGCACCAGATGGCCGGTTTCTGCAGCCGCCAGGGCCGTCGTCGTGGTCTCCAGGTCGCGCATTTCGCCAACGAGGATGACGTCGGGATCCTGGCGCAGGGCACTTTTCAGGGCCGGCGCAAAGCCGGACGTGTCAAAGCCGACTTCGCGCTGATTGATGATGCACTTGCGATCGCGATGCAGGTATTCAATCGGATCCTCGACGGTGACAACGTGGGCGGTGCGATGGCTGTTGATATAGTCGATCATCGCCGCCAGGGTGGTCGATTTGCCGGAACCGGTGGCGCCGGTCACCAGGACCAGTCCACGGGCTTCTTCAGAAATTTTCTTCAGTACCTGCGGCAACTGCAGTTCATCGAGATCGGCCACCTTGAAGGGAATGGTACGGAACACCGCGGAGACCGAGTTACGCTGCAGAAACACGTTGACACGGAAACGTCCGAGGCCGGGCACGCTGTAGGCCAGATCGATTTCGTTCTGCTCTTCGAAGCGGCTGCGCTGGCGTTCGTTCATGATCGCCTCACACATGGTGCGCAGCCCCTCGGCGGTCTGGCGTGGCGCCTTGGGCAGAGGACGCAGGTTGCCATCAATGCGAAAGACCGGAGGCAATCCGGCTTTCAGATGGATGTCCGACGTGTTCGATTTAAGGGCCAAGCCGAGGATCTGATTCAGTTGCATGATGAAGCCTCACTTTTTATGGGGGGTCATTCCTCACTCGTCAACGTCGCTTGTGCTTTTGAGCTTCGCCCCGCCAATGCCGTAGAGTTCACGCAGAGCGCTTTCGATGTCATTGGTGACCGCGGGATTCTCCTTGAGGTACTGCTTGCCGTTTTCGCGCCCCTGGCCGACGCGTTCGCCCTTGTAGGAAAACCACGAGCCACTCTTTTCAATAATGTCGTTGTCGACGCCCAGGTCAAGGATATCCCCCTCGCGCGAGATGCCCTGCCCGTACATGATATCAAATTCGGCCTGTTTGAAGGGGGGTGCAACCTTGTTTTTGACCACTTTGACCCGGGTGCGGCCGCCGATCACGTCCTGCCCCTGCTTGAGGGCGGCGATACGGCGGATGTCGAGGCGGATGGAAGAATAGAATTTCAGCGCGTTGCCGCCGGTGGTGGTTTCCGGGTTACCGAACATGACACCGATCTTCATGCGGATCTGATTGATAAAAATGATGCTGCAGTTCGACTTGCTGACGATGCCGGTCAACTTGCGCAATGCCTGCGACATCAGGCGCGCCTGCAGACCCATATGGGAATCACCCATCTCCCCTTCGATTTCCGCTCGCGGGGTCAGGGCCGCAACGGAGTCGACCACGACCAGATCGATGGCACCGCTGCGTACCAGCATTTCGGTGATTTCCAGGGCCTGTTCGCCGGTATCCGGCTGGCTGACCAGCAGGTCGTCGGCTTTGACCCCGAGGTTCTGGGCATACTGGATATCGAGGGCATGCTCGGCGTCGATAAACGCGGCAACCCCGCCCTGTTTCTGAAGTTCGGCCAGGATGTGCAGCGCCAGGGTGGTTTTTCCTGAAGATTCGGGTCCGAAGATTTCAATGATCCGCCCCTTGGG
>JAWOIX010000143.1:0-5684 GCA_046484405.1 Pelovirga sp. | reverse complement strand
CACCGCCGACATCCCCCTGGCGGCGGAAGTGGTCGCCAAAGGCGCCACCGCCCTTGATCCGCGGGGGGAGCTCTACACGGCCGAGAATGTCCGTGCCCGCCTCAACCTGCGCGACTTCATGGAAAGCCTGCGCAGCAGCGGCGTTGAAACCGGTGGGCCGGCGGGTCTGACCGCGAAGGACCGGCAGGTGTTTGCCAACCGCCTCGATGCCCTGCTCGCCCGCGTACGCGGGTGACGGGGGGGGCAGGAGACAGAATCCAGGAGGCAGGAGACAGAATAAAATCTCACAAGCTTTAACGGAGAGGCGCGGAGATGCTGAGGCGGAGAGGGAAAGGCAGAATTAGAAGCCAGAAGCCAGAAGCCAGAAGCCAGAAGCCAGAAGCCAGGAGTCAGGAGTTAGGAGTTAGGAGTTAGGAGTCAGGAGTTAGGAGTTAGGAGTTAGGAGTTAGGAGTCAGGAGTCAGGAGTCAGGATTCAGGATTCAGAAGGTGGAATATACGCGAAGCGCCGGGTGAGGGGGACAAGCGTGACCCTGCAGAGCGCTCCCTCATCCGTCCTTCGGCAGGAGGGCGTTGTTGTTTCGTGCTCCTTATTCCTGGTCGCCACTAGTAAACTTGTTTGAGTTTTTTATGGTTGACTAGATCTTTTCCCTCCGTTAGATTGCTCCCCCATGGACAGGTTCCCTGTCCCTCCATCTTTTCTCACATCCGTACACTCCGGCAAAGGAACCACGCGATGATCTACCTGGTCGGCATCACCATCCTCTGGGCTTTTTCCTTCAGTCTGATTGGCGTGTATCTGGCCGGACAGGTGGATGCCTATTTCTCGGTACTGGTCCGTGTTGGCCTGGCCAGCCTGGTTTTTTTGCCGCTGCTGCGCCCGGTCCCGGTGGCGCTGGCGCTGCAGCTGATGGGCCTCGGTGCAGTCCAGCTGGGCGTCATGTACGTATTTTATTTCCAGTCCTTTACCATGCTCAGCGTCCCGGAGGTGCTGGTCTTTACCATTCTGACACCGGTTTACGTGACCCTGATCCACGACCTGATGCAGCGTCGTTTCCGCTTTGGCTACCTGGTGACGGCACTGCTGGCGGTGGCCGGAGCGGGGATTATCCGGTACAGCCCGGTCGGCAGTCAGGTTCTGCTCGGTTTTCTGGTAGTGCAGGGGGCAAACATCTGTTTTGCCCTGGGCCAGGTTGGCTACAAGGTGCTGCTGGAACGGCAGCCGACGACCCTGCCGCAGCGCTTTCTGTTCGGCTACTTTTATCTCGGTGCCCTTGCGGTGACGGTTGTGCTGTGGCTGTTCTTCGGCAATCCGCAGCAGCTGCCGGCCACCGCGCTGCAGTGGGGCATTCTCGTCTACCTGGGCCTGGTCGCCTCGGGCCTCGGTTATTTTCTCTGGAACAAGGGGGCAACCCTGGTCGATGCCGGCACCCTGGCGATCATGAACAATGCCCTGATCCCTGCCGGTCTGGTGGTCAATCTGCTGATCTGGAACCGCGATGCCGACCTGCTGCGCCTGGGCCTGGGCGGCGCGGTTCTGCTGCTGTCGCTGGCGCTGCATGAGTACTGGGTCAAGCCCGCGGCCGTCCCGGCACCCTCCGCCGCTGCCGGCAGCTGACCGGCCTTCCGTCACCGGTGGGTGCAGGATCTCTCCCTTGCGCGTTTGGCAGGGGGGAGACACGTCCGCCGGCAGTTTTTGTTTAGGCCAGGTGCCCGGCTCCATTCCCCTCTTGCCCGCATTGATGATCCCCGATATAGTCCCCTCGCCGGTGCCATACCGGTAGCCGGCGGTTTTAGAGAGCGTGCCGCCAGTCATTTTCGTCCCGGCACGCCAGGTCAGGTTGTTGTCGTGCGCGTAGCGGGGAATGTCGATGATACCCTCCGAATCATCTTTGCTAACGACATATCTCAAGCTGTTTTTCACCGCCATGTTCTGGGGCGGAACCTTTATCGCCGGCAAGATGCTGGCCGGCGAGGTGCCGCCATTTTCAGCGGCGTTCCTGCGTTTTGCCATGGCCTCGGTGATGTTGCTGCTGCTGACCCGGCGCCAATACCAGCGGCTGCCGCGGCTCAATCGCGACGACCTGCTCCCCCTGCTCCTGCTGGGCCTGAGCGGGGTGTTTGCTTACAACGCGTTCTTTTTTGCCGGACTGATGCGCATCGAGGCAAGCCGCGCCGCCGTGATCATTGCCAACAACCCGGTGGTGATTGCCCTGGCTGCCGCCTTGCTGCTGGGGGAAAAATTGACCCTGCGCAAGGTTCTCGGCATCGGTCTCTCGATTGCCGGAGCGGTCATCGTCATCGTGCGGGGAGATCCCGGTTTGCTGCTGGCGGGCGGGGTCGGCTGGGGGGAACTGCTGATCTTTGGCTGTGTGGTGAGCTGGTCGACCTACTCTCTGCTCGGTCGCCGGGCGATGCGCAACCTCTCCCCGCTGGTGGCAGTGACCTATTCCGCTGTTGTCGGCGCGCTGCTGCTGCTGCCTTTCGCCCTGTACGAGGGGATGGCAGGACAGATTGGCGGCTACCCGGCGCTGGCCTGGTGGAACCTGTTCTACCTGGCGCTGTTCGGTACGGTGATCGGTTTTGTCTGGTACTACCAGGGCATCGCCAGGATCGGCTCAACCCGTGCCGGGCAATTTATCAATTTTGTCCCCCTGGCCGCGGTGTCCCTGTCGGTCTGCCTGCTCGGGGAGCCGCTGACCTGGTCACTGCTGTGGGGCCTGGCATTGGTCAGCAGCGGCCTGTATCTGACCAACAGCCGCTGAACCGGCGCGCGGCCGCTCAGGGCTGTTCGCGCCGCCGTTGCCGGATGTGGCTGCAGACGAACCAGATAGCGGTGCTCAGCTGCAGGAGCAACAGGGTCAGAAATGCCGCCCGGTAGCCGGCGGGCGAGTAGCCCCCGGCAGCCGTGACAGGAAAGCTGCCGATAATCACGCCGCTCAGCCACTGGGCGGCAAAGGCGCCAGAGAATACGAGCAGGTTGAGGACCGAGTTGCAACGGCCGATCAACTGCTTCGGAAAATGCTGCGCGAGGATGGCGTAGGGGAGAATGCCGGTAGTGCCCAGCAGTCCGAAGCTGATCCACAGCAGGGTCGGATGGCCGGGGGCGAGAAGGAGCAGCCCCTGGCTGAGCATGAACAATACCATTCCTGTGGCGGCGACCAGGGAGGTTGGAATGCCCCGCCGTCCCAGGCGTTCGGCCAGGCTGCCGGTGGTAAAGTAGCCGACAATCATGGCGATGGCGATCCACCACAGCACCTGTGCAACGCCGCCGCGATCCATGCCGGCAACATCGCGCAGCCAGGGACCTGCCCAGAGGCCCTGAATGGACAGATAGGTCGCCTGGGCGGTAACGGCCCAGGGGGTGATCTGCCAGAAGGCGGCGCTGGTGACCACCTGGCGCAGCCCGCCGAGCTGCGTGGCCAAGGACTCTCCGGGGCCCGTCCGGCGCTGTTCCGGCACCACGAAAAACACAATCACCGCAATAATCAGGGTCAACACGGCGAGAAACTGAAAGACGCCGCGCCAGTCGGTCACGGTCAGGGAGGCCTGGACCGGCGTCGTCGCCAGCAGTGCGCCGAGCCCGCCCGAGACCATCTGGACGCCGTGGGCGAAAGCGAGCCGTTCCTTGGGGAGCCAGGTGGAAAAGGCCTTGAACGCCGCCATCAGGCAGGCGGAGACCCCCAGCCCGATCAGCGCTCGACCAAGCAACAGGCCGCCAAGGGAGTGGGACAGGGAAAAAATCAGTGCGCCGCTGGCGGCAAAGAGCAGCAGAATGCCCTCCACCCGGCGGGACCCGTAACGGTCCAGCAGGATACCGAGGGGCAGCTGGAACGCGGCGAAACAGAGAAAGTAGGCCGAGGTCAGCAGGCCCAGGTCTGCGGCTGACAGGCCGAGGTCGCTGATCAGGTCGGAAGCGATAACGGCATTGACGCTGCGGAACAGGTAGGAGACCGTATAGCCCAGACCGAAGGGGATAAACAGGCGCAACAGTAACGCGGTGGTGATGTGGGTGTCTTTCATCAGGGCTTCCCGGTAAGTTCCCGTCTACGGCTGTGAGGTGATGGTCGCACAGCGGTCTCTGGATGCGCCATTAAAGCTGATCGCAGGACGGCGGGCAACCGCTTTTTCCGGCATTTGTGGATTTGCCGCAGCGCTGTTTCAGCGCTGCGGCCGGTTAGGGGAGACAATTCCTGCCGGAACAGGTATAATTCCCCCGTTATCTACAGGAGATCCGGATTCCCCACTGGAAAGGAGACATTATGAGTGAACAGCCTGAACCCCACATTGTCTATCGCTATGTCAGTCACCTGGTCAAGGACACCTTTGCGCTGGTGCTGGCCGGCGGGCGGGGAAGCAGGCTGCACGAGCTGACCGAATGGCGGGCCAAACCGGCGGTCTATTTTGGTGGCAAGTATCGCATTATCGATTTTCCCCTGTCGAACTGCGTCAATTCGGGTATTCGTCGTATCGGTGTTTTGACCCAGTACAAGTCCCATTCACTGATTCGCCACCTGGTGCGTGGCTGGAGTCACTTCAAAAAGGAGCTGGGCGAGTTTGTCGAGGTGTTGCCGGCGTCCCAGCGGTTTTCTGAAGAGTGGTACCAGGGGACGGCGGATGCGGTGTTTCAGAATCTCGACATCATCAGGGCGGAAAAGCCAAAATATGTGCTGATCCTCTCCGGCGACCATATCTACAAGCAGGATTACCGCGATATGCTCCTTACCCATGTGGAGAGTGGTGCCGACATGACTGTCTCCTGCATGGAAGTCCCGGTCGCAGAGGCAGCAGGCAGCTTTGGCGTGATGACCGTGGATGACAACATGCGGATTGTGCGTTTCGACGAAAAACCCCTGGAGCCGTCGGAGATTCCCGGACAACCGGGAAAAACCCTGGCGTCGATGGGCAACTATATCTTCAACACCGACTTCCTTTTCGCGCTGTTGCGCGAGGACGCGAAGACCCCCGGGTCGGATCATGATTTCGGCAAAAACATCATCCCGTCGATTATTGAAAAACACAATGTCATTGCCTACCCGTTCCGCAACCCGGAAACCAACCAGCTCGCCTACTGGCGCGATGTCGGTTCTCTCGATGCCTTCTGGGAGGCCAACATGGAGCTGATCTCCCCTGCGCCGGAGCTGAACCTTTACGATCCGCAGTGGCCAATCTGGACCTACCAGGTGCACCTGCCGCCGGCCAAGTTTGTTTTCAATGACGATGATCGCCGCGGCACGGCGGTTGATTCGAGCGTTTCCGGGGGCTGTATCATTTCCGGTTCCCGGCTGAACAAGACCCTGCTCTTTTCCAACGTGCGGGTGCATTCCTACTCCACCATCGACGAAACGGTGATTCTGCCCGAGGTGGTGGTCCATCGGCACTGTCGCATTCGGCGGGCGATTATCGATCGTGGTTGCGAGATTCCTGCCGGGTCCGTGATCGGCTATGATCCGGAACAGGATCGGCAGAACGGCTTCCGCATCACGTCGAAGGGGATTGTCCTGGTGACGCGCGAAATGCTCGGCCAGGAAGGTGGTTACGCCTGACAGCGGCGGCCTCTTTGGTCCGTCAGCGTGACGCCTCCATGGCGTCCGGCACGTCAGCTTCCTCGTTGAGAACCAGCAGGTAGCCGTCCGGGTCCTGCAGCCAGAGTTCCCGGCGCCGGTGCTGGCAATCTTCCAGTTCA
>JAWOIX010000117.1:0-3521 GCA_046484405.1 Pelovirga sp. | reverse complement strand
GTTTTGAGTCATCATCGTCGGCTGAAGTGTGCTACACGAAACGATGACGCAGAAGAAGGCCGACAAGCATACTGCCTGTACGGCGGTGGCTCAATAAATGACTGCCTCTATGTTAATATGGATGTGGCTTCAACGACGCAATTTTTCAAGGGAGTCCGACCATTTCCACACAGAATTCACGTGAACTGCTGGCGATTGTCGAGCTGGGCGGTTATCCCGACTTCAGTCCGCTCTATCGACAACACGGCTTCGAGGTCGAAACCATCGACTCGATGCGCAAGGCCGCCAAGTTGCTGAAGAAGCACCGGCCGCAGGTGATCGTCACCGAGTTCAACTTCCAGTCGGATTTTCGGGATCGCACCAGCAGTCTGGAGACCCTGATGGCGCTGGTCCAGCGCCTGCCCGGGACCCGGGTAATCGTGTTTTACGAAAAAGAGTATTTACACCAGTTCGAACGGGTGGCCCAGCGCTTTCCGATCCATGCGGCCCTGCCGTTTCCCATCGATCAGGGGGAACTGGATGCCGCCCTGCAGCAGCTGGATGGCGCCGGCGACGCCTGAGTCGGGCGCGAATCAGTCGGAGGCGGCGGCCAGGTGATCGAGCCCTTCGCGGGCGATCTCGCGAATCTCCGCTGAGTCATCTTCCAGTCGTTTCTCCAGCTGCGGGCGCACCGCCGGATCGCCGCTCAGGGCCAGGTAATGGGTGGCGTCGCCGCGGATCTGCGCGTTGTCATGTTCGGCCAGACGACTGAACTGGGGGATCAGTTGTTTCAGGGCGTCGCTGCCGGCCAGAGATTCCAGCACCGCATCCAGGCCGAGTCGGACCTGGATCTCCATATCTTCCTGTTCCAGCAGGGGAATAACCGCTTCGAGCCACTCGGGATGCTGATTCAGAGACTCCTCGATCTGCTGCAATTGCCCGTCCTTGAGATGGCTGCGGATATAATCGGCAATCCCTTCCTCGCTGCCGGCCTGCTGCGCCCAGTGGCGCAGCTCTTTCGGCGAATAGTTGCCCGGCAGGGTGAAGGGGCCGATGCGGGTCCAGGGCGTGGTGCGCACCCCCAGTTCCTGCGCGCGGGCGGGATCGACCACGATATTGCTGACCCGCAGTTCGCGAATCAGTCCTTCCTTGATCAAATCGGACAGCGCCTGCAATACGGCGGGACAGTGGGCGCAGCCGGTGGCAATCAAAATTTCAGCATCTGGGACAGGTCGGGACATGGTAAAAACTTCGCTTGATTGGTGAGGTGGACAGGATGGATTCTATATATATGGCCCCTGTGGCCGAATACCGTTCAGGCCTTGAGATCCGGAATCAGGCGGCTGCGCAGTTTAGTGATGAGGTCCTTGAGCAACAGCTTGCGTTGTTTCATGCGCCGCAACTGCAACTGATCCATGGTCGGGTCATCGACCAGGCGGTTGATAATATCGTCCAGATCGCGATGCTCCGTTTCCAGTAACTGCAACTTGTGATGCAATTGTGCAGCTTCGTGTTCATCCATAGCGCGGAACCTGTTGACGGGAGCTGTCATTCTAGCCCATGCGGGTTCGCTGCGGAAGCGCCCAGCCGTGTCGCCGGATACGGTATACTGGGCGCCCTTTAAAATCGGTGCTGATGTTAATGCCGCCTATTCTGACTTTCAAAGATGTTTGCCTGAGTTTCGGGGCGCAGCCGTTACTGGATCACGTCGATCTGCAGCTGGAGCGGGGCGAGCGGGTCTGCCTGGTGGGGCGCAACGGCTCGGGCAAGTCGACCCTGATGCATTTGCTCAACGGCGATATCCAGCCCGACGAGGGTGAGATCTGGCATCCTGACACCCTGCGCATTGCCCATCTGCACCAGGAGGTTCCGCACACCTCGGAACAGACCGTCTTTGAGGTAGTAGCCGGGGGGCTGCAGGAGACCGGGGAAGTGCTGGCGGCCTATCATCAGGCCCTGCAGCAGCTGGATGACTCGCCGCAACAGATCGCGCGTCTGACCGAGCTGCAACAGCAGCTGGAAGCGGTGGACGGCTGGCGACTGGAGCAGCGGGTCGCCTCGGCGATCAGCCGAATGGATTTGCCCGAGCAGGCGCCGCTGGCCACTCTCTCCGGGGGCATGAAGCGCCGCGTGCTGCTGGCCCGCGCTCTGGTCAGCGAACCGGATCTGTTGTTGCTGGATGAGCCGACCAACCATCTGGATATCGAAGGCATCACCTGGATGGAGCAATTCCTGCTGGGCTATACGGGCTGTCTGGTGTTCATTACCCATGACCGCAGTTTTCTGCAGAGTCTGGCCACCCGTATCGTCCAGCTGGACCGCGGCCATTTGACCTCCTGGCCTGGCAATTACCAGCACTATCTGGAAAAGAAGGAACAGCTGCTGGATGCCGAGGAGAAAGAGCGGGCGCGTCAGGACAAGAAGCTGGCCGAGGAGGAGGCCTGGATCCGCAAAGGGATCAAGGCGCGGCGCACCCGCAACATGGGGCGGGTCCGGGCGCTGAAGGCGATGCGCGAGGATGTCCGCCAGCGGCGGGAGCAACAGGGCCAGGTCCGGCTCAACCTGGATGAAGCGCAGAGCTCCGGCAAGCTGGTGGCGGATGTGGAGAACGTCTCCTTTGCCTACGCGGGCAAGCCCATATTGAAAAACTTTTCCACTCGCATCATGCGCGGCGATCGTATCGGTATTATCGGCCCCAACGGGGTAGGCAAAAGTACCCTGATCCGGATCCTGCTCGGCGAATTGGAACCCGACAGCGGCAAGGTCCGCCTGGGCACCAAACTGGAAACGGCCTATTTCGATCAGCACCGGGCGATCCTCGACCCGGAAAAATCGGTCCTGAACAACCTCAACGAAGGCAGCGACATGATCGAGGTTCAGGGCCGCAAACGTCACGCCATCGGTTATCTGCGCGAGTTCCTGTTCCCGGTACAACAGGTACATTCCCCGGTCAGGAGCCTTTCCGGCGGCGAACGCAACCGCCTGTTGCTGGCCAGACTGTTTACCCAGCCGGCCAACCTGCTGGTGCTGGACGAGCCGACCAATGATCTGGATGTGGAAACCCTGGAGCTGCTCGAAGATCTGTTAATGAACTATGAAGGCACCCTGCTGGTGGTCAGCCACGATCGGACCTTTCTGGATAATGTCGTCACCAGCGTGCTGGTGTTCGAGGACGAAGGCGTGGTCAATGAATATGTCGGCGGCTATCACGACTGGTATCGCTATCGCCAGCAGCATCCCTATGTGGGTGCGGCGGAAAAAGCCGCCGCCATGGGCGATGACGCGACGTCAGCGAAACAGGACAGGGAGAACAGTGAGGCAGCCACGACCCGACGCAAGCTCGGTTATCGGGAGCAGCAGGAGTTGAAGGCGTTGCCGGGGCGGATCGAACAACTGGAACAGGAACAGCAGCAGTTACAGGTGCAGATCGGCGATCCCGCCTTTTATCAGCAGGATGGCGAGACGATTGCGCAGACTCTGCAACGGCTCGATGAGATCAATGCGGAACTGGAAACCTGTTTTCAGCGCTGGGAAGAGCTGGA
>JAWOIX010000116.1:0-7204 GCA_046484405.1 Pelovirga sp. | reverse complement strand
AGCAGGGTCATTCCCTCCGACAGGAAGGCGCCGAGGGACTGGCCGGCAACCCCGCTGAGCTTCAGGGTCAGGGCTTCCTTGGGCAGGCCGGTGTCGCCGTAGAAGCGCGCGATCTCGCCACTGATCAGGGTGCCGAAGCTGCGGTTGATGTTGCTGATGACCCGTTCGGCGACCATTTCCGTCTGTGGATTCTTGATCACCGGGTAGATCTCCTTGAGCAGCTCCTTCTCGAAGAGGTTGTCGTCGAAGGGAGGATTGTCGCGGCAGCGGGTGTTGCCCCCCGCGACCTGGCGCAGCACGGCGGAAAAGTCGAATTTTTCCATCTGCGGGGTCGCGAGTCTTTCGAGCAGGTCGCTGCGGCCGATGATTTCCTCGAGGGAGCGGAAGCCGAGGGCGGCAAGAATTTCACGGACATCCTCGGCGACGTTTTCCAGATAGCTGATGACCTTTTCGACGGTGCCGATATAGTGGGCGCGCAGGTTCTCGTCCTGGGTGGCGATCCCGACGGTGCAGCGATTGAGATGGCAGACGCGCAGCAGCTTGCAGCCGAGGAGCACCAGCAGGGGGGTGCCGAAGCCGAAGCTCTCGGCACCGAGCATGGCGGCCTTGACGACATCGCGACCGACTTTCATGCCGCCATCGGTCTGCAGGGCGACCATTTCGCGCAGGTTGTTCGCCTTGAGGCTGATATGCGCTTCGCTCAGACCGAACTCCCAGGGATTGCCGGCATGCTTGATGGAGCTCAAGGGTGCGGCCCCGGTGCCACCGTCATGACCGGAGATGACGATCTTGTCGGCGTTGGCCTTGGCAACCCCGGCGGCAATGGTGCCGACCCCCTCGGTGGAGACCAGCTTGACGCTGATCTTCGCCAGCGGGTTGACCTGCTTCAGGTCGAAGATCAGCTGGGCCAGGTCTTCGATGGAATAGATATCATGGTGCGGCGGCGGCGAAATCAGGGTGACCCCCGGGATCGTGAAACGCAGCCGGGCAATCAGCGGGCTCACCTTCTCTCCCGGCAGCTGTCCGCCCTCGCCCGGTTTGGCCCCCTGGGCCAGCTTGATCTGGATCTCTTCGGCGCTGCGCAGGTAGCCCGGGGTGACGCCGAAGCGCCCCGAGGCGATCTGCTTGATGCGGCTGTTGCGGATGGTCTTGAAGCGCGCGGCATCCTCGCCGCCTTCGCCGCTGTTGGAATGTCCGCCCATGCGGTTCATCGCTTCGGCGAGGGCCTCGTGGGCTTCCGGGGAGAGGGCCCCGAGGGACATGGCGGCGGAGTCGAAACGCCGGGTAATGGCGGCAACCGGCTCGACCTGCTCGATCGGCAGCGGCGAATGCGGGCTCTTGAAGGTCAGGGCGTCACGGATGTACTTGACCCCGCGGCCTTCGATCATCGCGCGGAACTTGAGATACTCGTCCCGGGTGCGCACCTCGGCGAAGCGGTGCAGCTGGGTGACATGCCAGGAATTGAAGTCGTGGTATTCAAAACCGGGGTTGTCGCGGTAATAACCGCCGATCTCGAGGGGGTAGACCGGTTGCATGTAGTTTTCCGCGAAGACCTTGTGATGGACCCGGTCAATGCGCTCTTCGAGATCGGCAAAGTCGAGACCCGGCAGCAGCAACGGCGAGCCCTTGAAGCAGGCGTCGACCACCTGCCGCGACAGGCCGATGATGTCAAACAGGGCGGCGTTGCGATAACTGGTGACGGTGCTGATCCCCATCTTTGACATGATCTTGAGGATGCCCTTGTTCAGCGCCTCGTAGACATTCTGCAGGGCCAGGCGCAGCTCGCGTGGCGGCAACTGGCGCTTTTCCCCCAGCTGAAGGGCGCTGGCATAGAGCAGCCAGGGGTAGATGGCGACACTGCCGTAGCCGCTCAGCACGGCGGCGGAATGGGGGTCCATGACCTCGCCGGTGACGGCGACGATGGAGACATGCTGCCGCAGGCGGGTGCGCAGCAGCTGCCGGTTGATGAAGCCGACCGCCATGGCCATGGGAATCAGTCTGGTCTGCGCGTTAAGAACCCGGTCATCGAGGAGGACGATGCGGATGCCGTCGTCGGTGACCGCGGCAACGACCTGTTCGGCAAGACGGCGCAGCGCCTCCTGCAGGCCGGACTCAAAACCGGTCGTGAAAATGCGATACTTGTAGCAGGCTTCATAACGTGGCAGCTGCGGGTCACCGAAGGAGAGCAGGGCCTGGTAGATTTCGTAGGAGAGAAACGGCGACACGCTCTTCAGGCGTCTGGCGCGGTTCTTGGTTTCGATCAGCGGGTTGTCGATGCCGCCAAAGCCGATGGTCGTCGACATCACCGCCTTCTCGCGCAAAGGATCGATGGGCGGGTTGGTCACCTGGGCGAATTTCTGCTTGAAGAAATCACTGAAGTGACGCTGCTGGGTGGAAAAGGCCGCCAGCGGGGTGTCATCGCCCATCGAGCCGACCGGCTCCTTGCCTTCCGTCATCATTGGCCGGATCACCAGGTCAACCACCTCGCTGGTAACGCCATGATAGCGCTGCGCCGTTTCCAGGTCGGCATAGCGGTAGTCGGCGTCTTCGCAGAACTGGCGGCCGATAAACTCCTGCAGGTAATAGGTGTGCTCGGTCAGCCACTTGTTGTAGGGCTGCGACTGCATCAGGTAGCGATCGATATCGCGGGTGTAGAAGATTTTTCCCGATTTCAGGTCGGCGGCGATCATCTGGCCGCTCTGCAGCCGGCCGCGCTCACGGATCATCTCCGGCGGCGTGTCGATCACCCCGTACTCACTGGTGATCAGCAGGCGATCATCGGTGGTGAGAATATACTTGGCCGGGCGCAGGCCGTTACGATCGAGGACACAGCCGATATAGCGGCCATCGGTCAGGCTGATGGCGGCAGGGCCGTCCCAGGGTTCGTAGGCGGCCGAGGTATATTCGTAGAAGGCCCGCAGTTTTGCCGGCATATTGGCGACGTTGTGACGTGCCGGTGGCACCAGCGCGCGGATCGCCTTGAAGAAATCCATGCCGTTGGCGAGCATGAATTCAACCATGTTGTCGAGGCTGGCGCTGTCGCTGACCCCCTCTTCGAGCAGGGGCATGATGCGCATCATCTCGTCTTCGGAGAAGACCGGGCTCTCGGCGTCGGTGAACTTGTAGCGCGCTTTGAAGCGGTTGCCCTGGATCGAATTGATCTCGCCGTTGTGGGCGATGACGCGCAGGGGCTGGGCGAGCTTCCACTGCGGCAGGGTGTTGGTGGAAAAGCGCTGGTGAAACAGGGCGAAGGAAATCTCGAAGTCGGGATCCTGCAGGTCGGGAAAGAGGGTCTCGATATAGGTCGGCATGACCAGCCCCTTGTAGCTGATCAGGGTGCGCGAGAAGCTGGCAATGTAGAAGTCGGGATCGCTGCTGAAGTGTTTTTCCGTCTCCTTGCGGGTCAGGTAGAGCAGGGCGTCAAACCGGCGGGTCGCGATCAGGGTGGCGGGAACGACGAAGACCTGGACGATTTCGGGCAGCTTGCGCAGGGCGTATTCCCCGAGCGCCTCGGTGTCGAGGGGCACCGGCCGGCTGAAGAGCACCGTCATGTCGTTCTGCTCGCAGCGTTCCGTGAACACCGGCAGCTGGGTTTTGGCATCGCTGCAGAAGATGCTTGCCACGGCAAACTGCTGGGGCAGGGAGATGTCGTGTTCCTCGGCGGCCTTGCGCATGAAGCGGATCGGCATCGAGCAGAGCAGGCCACTGCCGTCACCGGTTTTGCCATCGGCGGCGATCGCGCCGCGGTGCATCATGCGTTTGAGCGCCTTGATGGCGTCCTGCAGGAGTTTATGGTTCGGCCGGTTGTTGATCTGGGCGAGCAGACCGAAACCGCAGTTGTCGCGAAAAATTTCAGCGGGATTTTCAGCAGAATTCATGGCAAAGTGGTCCTTTGATTGAGCGTTGGAAAGCGGACTTGGCGAACGGGCCCGGGTGCGCAGAGAGACATTGTAACCGGAGCTGAAATGTTCACCTAGCCTTTTTGCTGTGCTGCGAGGCAAAGTAGTATGCAAAAAACATGCAATATGTCATGTGCTGTTCCCGCCTGGGCCGGTTGTGCCGCGCAAAGTGGCAATCCTGCCGGCGGGTCCGGGCGGCGACGAATTTTTACGCACCTGCGCGGCGTTGTGCTATAAAAAGCGGCAGTCTGATCTGCTGATTCCCCGCAGTTTTTGTCTGAAACCGTTTTTCCCTCGGGAGGCTTTGTTATGGATGCAGCGCGGCGCGTATCGACCGGATATGCCGAACTGGATGATATTCTGGATGGCTTGCGGATTGGCGACAATGTTGTTCTGAAGGTCGAGTCGATCGAGGACTACCGCTACTTTGTCCAGCCTTTTGTCGATCAGGCCCTGCGCGACGGGCGGCAGATCAATTATATGCGGTTTGGCGACCATCTGCCGCTGCTCGGGGAGTCGCCGCAGATCAAGGTGCACAATCTCGACGCCAGGGAGGGCTTTGAGTCCTTTGCCAGCAGTGTCTACCGCATCGCCACGGACCAGGGCGAAGGCGCCTTTTATGTCTTCGACTGTCTCTCCGAGCTGCTGACGGCCTGGGCCACTGACCACATGGTCGGCAATTTTTTCCGCGTCACCTGTCCCTACCTGTTCGAGCTCGACACGGTGGCGTATTTCGCCCTGATTCGCAGCCGTCATGCCTTCCGCACCGTGGAACAGATCCGCGACACGACCCAGGTGCTCATCGATGTGTTCAGCCATGAAGACCACTTTCACATCCAGCCGCTGAAGGTCTGGCAGCGGCGTTCGCCGACCATGTTCCTGCCCCATCACAAGATCGGCGAACGCTTTATTCCGTTGACCAACAGCTTTGAGTCGACGCGGCTGTACAAGTCCCTGGCGGAGCGCACCGCCAACGGCAGCCGCCGCCAGATCGATCACTGGCACCGGCTCTTTATCGAGGCCGAGGACCTCTGCCGTGAGGATGCCACCGGTTTTGACCGGGCCGGCATGGTCCGTCACCTGTGCCGCCACATGCTCGCCCGCGAGGAGCGGATGCTGGCGCTGGCGCGTGAGTGGTTCACCCTCCAGGACCTGCTCGAGATCAAGTCGCGGATCATCGGGACCGGTTTTGTCGGCGGCAAGGCGGTCGGCATGCTGCTGGCCCATAATATCCTGCGCCGTGACGAAAGTTTCGACTGGGATCAGCACCTGGAAAAGCATGACTCCTACTACGTCGGGTCCAATGTTTACTATTCCTACATGGTGCACAACGATCTGTGGCGGTTGTTCATGGAGCAGCGGGCGGCGGGCGGCTATTTCAGCGCGGCGGCGCGGCTGCGCGAAAAGATGCTTGTCGGCAGCTTCCCGGCGGAAATCCGCGAGGAATTCCAGCAGATGCTCGAGTATTTCGGCCAGTATCCGATCATCGTGCGCTCGAGTTCCCTGCTCGAGGACGGTTTCGGCAACGCCTTTGCCGGCAAGTACGACAGCTTTTTCTGTGTCAACCAGGGCAGCCCCGAGGAGCGTCTTGCCCAGCTGGAAGATGCTATCCGCAAGATTTTTGCCAGTGCCATGAGCGAGGATGCCCTGAGCTACCGGCTGCAGCGCGGCCTCGATCAGAAGGATGAGCAGATGGCCCTGCTGATCCAGCGGGTTTCCGGGTCCTACCGCAAGCATTACTACATGCCGGAGCTGGCCGGGGTCGGGGTGTCCTACAACACCTTTGTCTGGGACAAGGGCATGGACCCTCAGGCGGGAATGCTGCGGCTGGTTATCGGCATGGGGACCCGCGCCGTCGATCGCTCCGAGGTGGACTATCCGCGGGTGGTGGCCCTCGATGCGCCGACGCGCCGCCAGCACAAGGGGTTCGAGGATGTGCGCAAGTTTTCCCAGCGCGACATCGACCTGCTCAACATCAATGAGAATTGCCTGCAGACCGTGTCTCTCTACAATCTCGCCCAGGAAGATATCGGGATTCCCTGGGATACCTACGCCATCCGGGATTACGATACGATCAAGCTCCTCGAGGAGCGCGGCCGCAAGGTGAGCAACGTCTGGATGCTGACCTTTGACGATTTCCTGGAAAAGACTGATTTTACCGCCCTGATGCAGCGCCTGCTCAAAACCATCGAAAAGGCCTACGGGTATCCTGTCGATGTCGAGTTTACTGCCAATTTTACCGCCGCCCGGACGGTCAAGATCGACGTGGTCCAGTGCCGCCCGCTGCAGACCCGCGGTGCCGAGACCACCCTCGAGGTGCCCCGGGATGTGCCAGAACAGGAGCTGTTTTTCCGCTCGACGGGCAACTTCATGGGAGGCAATGTTTCCCACCGCATCGACTGGATTATCTGGATCGAGCCTGCCGAGTACCTGCGCCTGCCGCTGGCGGAAAAGTACGAAATTGCCCGCCTCGTCGGGCGGCTCAACAAGCGCATCGCCAACCGCGAGCAGGGACGCACCATGCTCATCGGCCCCGGCCGCTGGGGAACGACGACCCCGTCCCTCGGGGTGCCGATCTCTTTTTCCGAGATCAACAACCTCACCGCCCTGGTCGAGGTCGCCTTCCCGTCCGGCGGCCTGATGCCCGAGCTCTCGTTTGGCTCACATTTTTTCCAGGACCTGGTCGAGGCGGACATTTTCTACCTGGCGCTGTTTCCCGAGCACAAGGGGTGCGTGCTCAATACCGCCTGGCTGCAGGATCGCCCCAATGCCCTTGACGGGCTGATCCCCTCGTGCAGTCGTTACAAGTCGGTGGTCAAGGTGGTGCGGGTGCCGGAGGCCGGGGTGCGGCTGGTGGCCGACGTGGTGTCGCAGGAGCTGGTCTGTTTCGGCGGCTAGGTGGCTGGTGTTAGCGGGCGTGGGCCGGTTGTCCGGGAGCAGGCAGGGCGCACGTCGGTGCGCCTCTTGGGTGGGACGCGTTGGGGGTGTTGCCAACCGGCCATCCATTTGTGAATGTCCCCAGGGTGCATTACATGCGCCCGATTCAGGGGTCATTTCTCATAAAAAAAGCCCGGCATGCGTGCCGGGCTTTTTTTATGCTGCGTGAGGCGGGCTGCTTAGATCAGACCCATGGCCAGCATGGCGCGGGCCACCTTGATGAAGCCGGCGATGTTGGCGCCGAGGACATAGTTGCCCGGATCACCGTATTCTTCGGCTGTTTCAAAGCAATCCGTATGGATATTCTTCATGATCGCCTGCAGGCGTTCTTCCGTGTATTCGAAGGTCCAGGAGTCGCGGCAGGCGTT
>JAWOIX010000081.1:0-6765 GCA_046484405.1 Pelovirga sp. | reverse complement strand
GCCGGGCAGTGCCAACGTTTCCGCGAGGCGGGTGATGGCGGCGAAGAGCGGCATCCAATCGACCCAGCGGGGAAAGGCGCTCTGCCCTTCCGCTGGCGGAGGATGCAGGAATTGCCAGTCCGCTGCGCGGACGCGGAAATGCTTCTCGCGGCCGTGGCGGACGGAGATCACCTGACCGGATTCCTCCATTTCGTTGAGGATCTGCTGGATGGATTTGGAGAAGTAGCCGGTCGAGCGGGCGATGGCGGCAGGGTGGCCGGAATCGTGGGTGAGCAGCCAGGCCAGGATTTCCGCGCGGGCGTTCACGCCGAGCAGCGCCCGCAGGGTGAAAATCAGGTTTTCCCGCGTCCGGGGATTGGGGGGCTGGCTCATGCCGCGAAGTTCGAGTTTTCCCCGCAATAGGCCGTGTTTCGCGAAGACGGGCTCCGCCTCACCGATCAGGATACCGGGCGTGCCGTCGCTGCGGATGAAAAACGATTCCGGTGCGGAAACCTCCGGCGCAGGATCGACGATGGCGCGCCATTTGCGGTTGGAAACACTCTGGCCGAGCACCTCGGCGATGGCGGCGAGCACGCGCGAATCCGCAACACCGGGCCAACTCCGGTTTAGTCCTTGGAGGCGCTGAAGGCTGATGCGGCGGCCGAATTTCGCGAGCCAGTCGATGGACTCGTCCATCAACCGGGAATCGTGGCGGCCCCAGCGGGTGGTGGCGAGCAACAGGGCCTCGGGATCGATGATCCAGTCGTCGCCGGGACGCGGGTAGCCCGCCACACCGATGGAGGACCATTGGTGCCAGAGCAGATCGACCATCCTCGTGGTGAGGTGGCTAAGAGAATCCTGGAATGAGGTCGGCATGTCCGAGTTCTTGGAGCAGGCTGGGAAGCTTGGGATGGGTGGAGGTTTCGTGGATGTTCTGGAGAATCCAGCGGAGGAGTTCTTCGATTTCGGCGCGGGTGGGATTGAGGCAGGCAAGGTCCTCCATGTCGCGCCGTTGGTCGCGATCCAAGGCGGCGCTGAGTTTGAGCAGGATGAGTCTCTTGCGGCCGATGAAGCTGATCTTGAGATTGCGGCCGTATTCGCGGGTATCGAGTTCCTGCCAGAACCACGAGGGAAGAAGCGAGAGATCGAAGCCGCGAAGGGAGGCGGCTCCATTGAGCCAATCCGGATCGAGTCGGAGCTCCTCGGCGACTTTGCCGGCTGCTTTCTTCACCGCCTCTGGCAGCGGGTAGGCGCTGACGATATTGCCCTCCCATTCGCGAAGCGCCATCACGTCCACATCCTTGGTCTGGCGGGTGCTGAGCCGCTGGACAAGCAAGGCGCTGCCGCCTCCGACAACCAGCCACACCGGGGCCGATTTGCCTTCGGTGAGGAAATCGTCGAGAAGTTCGAAGGCGGCGATGAGGTTGGCTTCGTTCATCGGAAAGAGTGTTTACACGTCCGGTATGGATGTTTCAACCATATTTTTGTGGTGGGCATTTTCGAAGGCGGCGGGTATTTGGATCAGAAAGATCGCTAAAATACCCAATTCGGATGTTTTAACGCTATTTCGGCGCGAGACCGAGTTTCTTCAGGTGCCCGCGCATTTCGGTCCGGACGGCGGCGAGCTGGGCTTCGAGGGTGTCGATTTCCTGCTGGACGGCGGGTAGGTCGATCTCCGCCTCTTCCTCGAAGGTATCGACGTAGCGGGGGATGTTCAGGTTGTAGTCGTTTTCCCGGATTTCCTCCAGGGTGGCGCGGTAGGCGGATTTCTCGACTGTCTTGCAGGCGCGGTAGGTGGAAACGATGTGCTCGATGTCCTCGGGGCAGAGTTTGTTCTGATTGGTGCCTTGGGCGTAGTGGTCCTTGGCGTCGATGAACAGGGTGTCCTTGTGGGTTTCCCGAAGGGATGATCTTGCTGTCGGGCCGCTGCTTGAGCATTTCCTGCAGGCAGCGCAGCCCTTCGCTGGCGCCATCGACATCGGGAGGCAACCCGAGATCGAGGGTGACAACCCGGGGCTGATGTTCGGTGAACAGGGACAGCGCCTCGGCGACGGTTTCGGCCAGGAGCACGCGATAATCCTTGGCCAGTCCCCATTTCAACTGTTTCCTGATCTCGTGACTGTCGTCGACAATCAACAGATATTCCATAAAGTCTCCAGAATCCTTGCCGCAGTACTCTTACGGCCGCCAGGGGACAACAGCGGCGGCTTCACGACCCGCTCGCCAGGGGCAGACTGATACGGATGCAGGTCCCCTCCCCTGTACGGCTGTCCACCTCGATCCGCCCGCCGTGGGCATCAACAATCAGGTTGCACTGGTACAGGCCGATGCCGAAACCGTGCTTTTTCGTCGTAACAAAGGGTTTGAACAGCTTGTCACGGATAAATTCTTCGCTCATGCCACAGCCCGCGTCGCTGACCGCGACCTCGGCCTGCCCGTCTTTCACGGCGCAGGAGACCGTCACCGCAGATTGATCCGCGGTGGCTTCCCTGGCGTTGATGAGCAGGTTCAGTAGCACCTTGTAGATTTCTTCCTCGTCAACCGCAATCCTGATGTCCTGGATATCATCGATAACGATCTGTCCACCGGCGGTTTCCGCTGCGTCAGCGATAATCTTTTTCAGCGACACCGAGGCAATGGCAAGCTGCGGTTTCTCCTTGAGGCCCTTGAGCCGGGCAATAAGGGACTTCATGTTGGCGACGGTGTTGCGCACCGTTTCAATCATGTCCTGCTGGAACTCGGGATTGTCGATATGGTCGTCAGCATTTTCCAGAAGCATGGCAAGGCCCGACACCTGATTTTTCAGGTCGTGCAACACAAAGGTCGATACCTTGCCGATGGCTGCCAGCTCACGTGCCACGGCCAGCTGATCCGACAGTCGCAAACCCTGGATGGTCGCGATCGACTGGCGCGCCAGCATGCGCAGCATATCGAAATCCTCGTAACTGAGCTGTTCGTCTGGGTTGATCTGCTCACCGAGAAGAACAAACCCGGCCAGCTCGTCATCGAAAAACAACGGCACGATAAGAAAGATTCCGCCGCCGGACATGGTTTGAATCAGCGAACCCTCCACCTCGTCGAGGTCTTCGTGCAGGTTGAGAATCCAGTCTTTTTTCCTCAACGCGCCGATCAGCGGGTCCTCGGGGGCAAAGGGACGCCAGTCCCGCGGCAGGTTGAAGACCGCGCAGGGCAGATAGAGATTCTGATCGTAATCGAACAGGTACAGGGCCGCCCCCTTGCAGGCCAGGGTAGCGCAGAAATGATCGAGAATCGAAGTTTCAATGTGGGTCAGGCTGGCGCCGTCAGCGACGTGCCGGGCAAACTTTTCCCACTGTTCGCGGTAATCGTACTTGCTCCGGTAAAAGTTTTTGTGCAGCACCACCTTGATTTTACGCCGCAACCGTTCCGACAGAAAGACCAGCGCGAGCACCAGACTACCGACCAGCAGCAGAACATAAATAAATATCTTGGCATCGGCAATATTCAGATAGCGCAGGCCACCGCCCAACAGGCCGAGCAGGATCAGGTAGCCGCTGACCAGCAGCAGGACGAAAGAGCGGTGAGCGATGCCGCGCGAGAGGGCCAGGCGCGCGCCCCCGCCGCGGACAATGCGCGAGTAGCAGAACAGCACCACGGCGGCCGTCACGGCGATGCTGCGGATCGGCAGGTACTCAACATTGATGGAACGATACAGCAGGCTATGGCTGAAATAGAGAGCGAATGCCGCCATCAGCAGACCGCTGGCCAGCACCTCCAGCTTCACCCTCCAGCGTTGCAGTTCGTGCAGCCCGGCGAGAGTGCGTTCGAGCTGAACCAGGCCGAAAACCAGGAACAGCATCAGTGCAAGATAAATGAAGAATCCCGAACCGGTCAGAAACAGGACCCGCTCGTCGGCAAAATCGGGAGAAAATATCAGCTCGTCGGCGGGCGTCACCAGGACAAAAACGAGAACAACCGCAAAGAGGCCCAAGGCAAGCCAGAAGCCGGGACCGCGATGGATGAGGGAATTGTCGCGAAAGGAGGTCTTGGCGTAAAAATACAGGGCGAAGGTGATCAGCACCTCAAGGGGGAGGCCGAAGCTGCGCCAGTAGTAGATCCGTTGCGGGGCATGCAGGGTCGAGAGTTCGACATAACTTAACAGGGTCAGGCCGAACAACCCGACGATAAACATCAGGGTGGCGATGGTGAACGCTCTGCGTACCAGCAGGACCACCAGTGCCAGCGGACAGACAAGCAGATTCAGCCAGAGAAGGAACTCGGTCAGCATAGCAGGATGTCTTTGCTTGAAAACGACATTGTCAACGCATTGTCAGAGGGTCGATTGTAGCAGAAAAGCTTTCGACAGCAAGGCAAAGCGCGCTTTCGGTCCTCCACGCCTACCCTTCTCGGTACCCCCGGGGGTTGTCCTGCTGCCAGCGCCAACCGTCAGCACACATCTGTTCCAGCGTACGTTCAGCCGACCAGCCGAGTTCGCGCGCGGCGAGGGTCGGATCAGCGTAACAGGCGGCGATATCACCGGGACGCCGGGCGACAACCTCAAAGGGGACAGTGCAGCCGGACACCTTCTCGAAGCTGCGCACCATCTCCAGCACGCTGTAGCCACGCCCGGTGCCGAGGTTACAGGTGAGCAGGCCGGGGCGCAGAGCGAGGCGCTGCAGGGCCTTGAGATGCCCCTGCGCGAGATCCACGACATGGATGTAGTCGCGCACACCGGTGCCGTCGCTGGTCGGGTAGTCATCCCCGAAGACCGCCAGGCCGGGGCGCGTGCCGATCGCCACCTGGGTGATAAAGGGGAAGAGGTTGTTGGGTATCCCTTGCGGGTCTTCGCCGATACGGCCGCTGGGATGCGCGCCGACAGGATTGAAGTAGCGCAGAATGATGATGCGCCAGTCCGGGTCGGAGTGCTGCAGATCGCGCAGCATCTCTTCAATGAACAGCTTGGTGCGCCCGTAGGGGTTGGTGGCGCCCGTTGGCGCCTGCTCGGTGATCGGCAGCTGTGCCGGGTCGCCGTAAACGGTGGCGGAAGAGCTGAAAACCAGCTGTTTGACCCCCGCCTCCGCCATCACCTCACAGAGGGTCGCGGTGCCGGCGATATTGTTCTGATAATAGGAGAGTGGCTGTTCCACCGATTCGCCGACCGCCTTAAGACCGGCAAAATGAATGACTGCGGCCGGCCGGTGACGGTCAAAAACTTCCTGCAGACCGCAGCGATCACGAATGTCGAGGCATTCAAAGGCGGCAGAGCGTCCGGTAATTTCAGTAACCCGTGTCAGTGCCGCCACCGAACCATTGCTCAGGTTGTCGACCACCACGACATCATAACCGGCCTGCAGCAGTTCGACCAGGGTATGGGAGCCGATAAAACCGGCACCACCGGTCACCAGGATTTTCATTGTCGCACCACCTGTTGGAAAAATAAGAATTCAGAAGCCAGCATTCAGGAGCCAGAAGGCAGTATTCTGTATTCTGTCTCCTGTATTCTGTTTTTTTGTTTCAACTCGTTGAAATCTCCGGCTCGACGATATAACGCTTGATTTTCCGCGTTGTTGTTTTGGGGAACTCATCCTCGCGCAGGGTGAACTTTTTCACGCGTTTGTAGTCGGCCAGCTCCTTGCCGTAAATCTGGATCTCCTTGCGGATCAGATCCTCGATTTCGCCGGCCGTCATCGGGCTGTCCTTCTGCTCTCTGGCGAGGGCGAAGAGAGCTTCCTCGTCGGGAAAGACCACCGCGTACACTTCCTCGGCGGTCCTGCCGATCTTGTGACCGTAGACCATGATTTCGGCAATATAGGGGCTTTTCTGCAGTTGATTCTCAACCTCTTCAGGGTAGACATTCTTGCCGTTAGGCGTCACGATCAGGTTCTTGACCCGGCCACAGATAGACAGCATGTTGTCGGCGTCAAACCGTCCGAGATCACCGGTGCGGTACCAGCCGTCCTTGAGCACCTTGGCCGTCGCCCGTTCATTTTTGTAGTAACCGAGCATGACGTTCGGGCCCTTGACGAGAATCTCTCCCTCCCCGTCGGCATTGGGTTTGTCGATCCTGACCTGGACCTCGCGGAGCGTTTCACCGACGGTGCCGGGTTTGCTCTTGAATGGGCTCTCGGCGGAAATGACCGGCGAGGTCTCGGTGATGCCGTAGCCCTGCAGCAGGGTCAGTCCGAGCTTGGAAAAGCCTTCCGATATCGCCGGATCAAGAGCAGCGCCGCCACTGACAAAGATGGTACTCGTCCCCACGGCCTGTTTGATCCGGGATGAAACGATCCGGCGGGTCAGGGAGAATTTGTAGAGCATACGCGATGTCGGGCTGGCATCGATCTTTTTCATGATGCGGTCTAGCAGCAAACGATAAACCGCCGGTACGCCAAGCAGGAATGAGGGCTTGACTTCGCTGAGGTTCTCTCCGAGCTTTTTGATCGATTCGGCAAAGCTGACCTTCCCGCCGAGGGAGAGGGGAAGAAGAATCCCGCAAACCTGCTCCAGCACGTGATTGATCGGCAAAAACGAGAGGGTTTCGATGGACTCATCAAGCTGAAAGTGGTCCCGCGCCGCATGGAGATTACTGACGATATTGGCGTGACTGAGCATGGCGCCTTTGGAGCGCCCGGTGGTTCCGGACGTGTAGAGAATCACTGCGCGCTGGCCGGGATCCTGCTGCGGGGCAATGGGGGCGCTGGTGCTGCGGAAAATATCCTTGTAGGCAAACAGGCGATTTTCCTTGATCAGGCGCGCCCTGGAAAGTTCCACGTCGGAGAGAAAATGATTTTCCGGCTTCTTTTTGCCCGG
>JAWOIX010000159.1:0-3661 GCA_046484405.1 Pelovirga sp. | reverse complement strand
GTTTGCAGACAAAGAAGAAAAATGAAAAGGGTGGGATCTAGCCCTGCAGATCATTTTTCCTTTGCAGAAATTCCTCTCGCCCAATTTTGCCGGAGGCGTACTGCTTTTCCAGGACAGACATTGCTGAATCCTGGCGCTCCATATCAAGACTGTTGGTTTTATTCCTGGACATGATGGCTTGAGAAACTTTGAACAGGATGAAAAGGACAATGCCCCAGAATAACAGGGGCATGAAACCACCTAAATGAAAGCCGGGAAGAAAACTGTTTGGTCCAAAGATCGCGTGTCCAAATGAATTCATATGCATAGAGGTCTACTCCTTATGTATTGGTTTATTTTTTCAGATACTTACGTTACCGCTTCAGACAGTATACAGCAGAAAAGAGATTCCTACTGTTAAATCTTCTGGGGGGTGAGTTAAGTTTTGTAAAGAACGACGCAGAACAAGCCTTATGACAATCACATCGGATGACCAAAAAAAGAAGCCGGCACAACAGTGAAAAACACAATTTAAGATTGTGGTGGTCGCCGAAGATTTTCTTTGTCGCCACTTATCATTTCCCGTTGCAGCAGACGGTCCGATGAATCACGACCGTAACGGCACGAACATCCCGTGCGGATCACCAGGCGGGAGGTGCTGGTCATGCAGGGATTGTGGGAATCTGCTGGTTGCCTCCTGGCCCGGCGGCAATGCCCATGTTAAACAGCATCCGCGGCCGCGAGGTCATCATTGCGGCACCCTTGACCATATCCGCCTATCCGGATATTATGAGCGCAGGAAAACGGCTGCCAGAATAGTCAAGGCACTTTCCGATGCAACGCGCCTGTGGATCATGTCTCTTCTTCATTCAAGAGTTTGCCGGCGTCCTTGATGACGTCTTGATCCGGGCGCAGATTTGTGGCTCTTCCTGTTGTCTGTGTCATGCAGAAGAGGGATCCACCCACACGAAAAGATGAAGGGCAGGAGAGAGAACATGAGCATCCGTATTGGCATCAACGGCTTCGGCCGCATGGGTCGTCTCGCGCTGCGGGCGGCCTGGGACTGGCCAGACATCGAATTTATTCACATCAACGAGGTCAAAGGGGGCGCTGCGTGTGCGGCCCATCTTCTCGAATTCGATTCCATCCATGGGCGTTGGCGCCGCGCTATCGGCTTCGAAGACAACGCCCTTGTCATCGACGGCAAACGGGTCGGTTTCAGTGAACACACGCGACCCGGCGATGTTCCCTGGGAGGATGTCGGTGTTGACGTCGTCATTGAAGCATCGGGGAAGTTTCGCACAACCGAACTGCTCAGCCCTTATTTTGACCGGGGGGTGAAGAAGGTGATTGTCGCGGCCCCGGTCAAGCAAGGGGCGCTCAACGTTGTCATGGGGGTCAATGATGACCGCTACGATCCGGCGCAGCACCATCTGCTGACTGCCGCCTCCTGTACGACCAACTGCCTGGCACCGGTGGTGAAAGTCCTGCACGAGCAGATCGGCATCGAGCACGGAGTTATCACCACCATTCACGACGCCACCAACACCCAGGTCATTGTTGACGCCCCGCACAAGGATCTGCGTCGTGCCCGCGCTGCCGGGATGTCACTCATCCCCACTACCACCGGTTCAGCAACCGCCATCACCCTCATTTACCCCGAGCTCAAGGGCAAGCTCAACGGCCACGCGGTGCGGGTGCCGCTTTTGACCGGCTCCATCACCGATGCAGTCTTCGAGATGCAGCGCGAGGTGAGCGCCGCCGAGGTCAACGCTCTGTTCCGTGAGGCGTCCACCACCTACCTGAAGGGTATTCTCGGCATCGAAGAGCGGCCGCTCGTCTCTGTCGACTTCAAAAGCGACCCGCGCTCCGCCATCGTCGACGCCCCCTCCACCATGGTCGTCGACGGCACGCAGCTCAAGGTCTTCGCCTGGTACGATAACGAGATGGGCTATGTGCACCGGATGATGGAGCTGGCAAGGAAAGTGGGAAAAAGCCTGTAGCTGCGGGTGACTGCCGGTAAGAAATAAAATTCAGGGCAGGCACCGGCCTGCCTGCGAGACCAGACCATGACCGATCTGCGCAACTACACCCTGGTTACCGGGGCTTACTGGGCTTTTACCTTGACCGACGGCGCACTGCGCATGCTGGTACTGCTGCACTTCTACCAGCTTGGCTATTCGGCAGTGCAGATCGCCTTTCTCTTTCTCCTTTACGAATTCTTCGGCATTGTCACCAATCTCGTCGGTGGCTGGATTGGCTCGCACCTGGGGCTGCGCATTACGCTCTTTGCCGGATTGGCGCTGCAGGTCGTCGCCCTGGCGGCGCTGGCCTTTCTCAACCCGGCATGGCCCGTCGCCCTGTCGGTCGCCTACGCTATGGGGACGCAGGCACTGTCGGGGATTGCCAAGGACCTGACGAAGATGAGTTCCAAGAGCGCCATCAAGGTCCTCATCCCCGCCAACGCGCACGGAGCCCTCTTCAAATGGGTGGCGATCCTCACCGGTTCGAAGAACGCCCTCAAGGGCGCCGGCTTCTTTCTTGGCGGGGTGCTGTTGAGCTGGATCGGTTTCCGCTTTGCGCTCCTTGCCATGGCGCTGGCCCTGGCACTGGTTCTCGCAACTGTCGTGTTCTCCCTTCCCGCGGAGATGGGGCGGGCCAGGTCCAAGGTCAAATTCAGCCGCATCTTCTCCAAAAGTCGCAGTATCAATCTCCTCTCCGCGGCGCGCCTTTTTCTTTTCGGCTCGCGCGACATCTGGTTCGTCGTCGCCCTGCCGCTCTATCTCGCCGCCTCCCTCGCCTGGAGCAGTGCACAGGTGGGAGGCTTTCTCGCCCTCTGGGTCATCGGCTACGGCGGAGTGCAGGCCCTGGCGCCACAGCTGCTGAGCCGCTGGCTGGCGGGGGGCACGCCGCAAGGAGGAACGGCGAGTGCGGGAGCCTTTGCCCTGGCGGCGATCACGGTTCTTATCGCCCTCGGCGTGCAGGTCGAACTCTCCCCGTGGCTGACGGTGGTCACAGGTCTTGCCGTTTTTGGTGTCGTCTTTGCGGTCAACTCCTCGGTCCACTCGTACCTTATCCTGACCTATACCGACAGCGACCGGGTGGCCCTCGACGTCGGCTTTTATTACATGGCTAACGCGGCGGGGCGCCTGTTCGGCACCCTGTTGTCAGGGCTCGTCTTCCAGTGGGCAGGCCTGGTCGGCGCGCTGTGGGTCTCGGCGGCATTCGTGCTGACCGCCGGGGCACTGTCGCTGCTGCTGCCCGTGGCGTTGCGGGGGGATTCCGGGCGCTAATCACAGCGGGGAGAAGCGTGCCTGGCGCAACGCACAACCATAAGCACAGCAGGACCGGCGCCTGGCGCTCCAGGCGGGGAGTTCCGCGACCGCCAGCGGCGGCAAAAATAATGCGACAACCCTTGGCGGGCACTACACCAAGGGCATGGCCACATTCACGATCACCAAGGGTGGCCTGATGTACGAAGCGACCGTTGGGGGGCAGAAGTTCAGTTTCACCGAGCTCTAGCGATTGCCAGGACCCGTTTACTCTTCGCCATTGTCAGCGGCATCCTCCTTGTCCGCAATGCTGTCCGCGTCCTCCCGGCTTTTCTCTGTGGAGCGGTTCCGCCGCATCGGGATGAGAACGCCGATGCCACCGTCGAAGAAGGTTTCCCTGGAATTGCGGG
>JAWOIX010000039.1:0-3209 GCA_046484405.1 Pelovirga sp. | reverse complement strand
TCCTCGTGGACCGGGGCGGATTTGACCGCATTGCGTCCCATTGTTTTGACGCCATAGAGGGCGCTGTCGGCTCTCTGCAGGGCGCCATCGATGCTGGTTTCGCGGTTGTGCCACTGGGCAACGCCGAGGCTGGCGGTGATTTGCACCTCGCACTGCGGGAAGCTGAACCGGTGGTCGGCAATCAGGGCCCGGATCTTCTCGGCGATGGCCAGGGCGCCCTGCAGATCCGTTGCCGGCAGCAGCAGGAGAAATTCCTCACCGCCAAAGCGGCCGACCAGGTCGGTTTCGCGACAACTCCCTTTCAACAGCCGGGCACATTCCTGCAGGACCAGGTCACCGATCGGGTGACCAAAGGTGTCATTGACCCCCTTGAAGTGATCCAGGTCAACCATGATCAGTGACACGGGCTGGCCGTAGCGGCCGGCTTTTTTTATTTCCATCTGCGCCGCATCGAGAAAATGGCGGCGGTTGGCCAGACCGGTCAGGGGGTCGACGCTTGACTGGATCTGCAGCTGCTGCATGGTCGCCATCTTTTGCTGTTCAGCGGCCCTGGCGCGGAGGATGAAAAAGAGCAGGGACAGACTGAGCAGCGCGCCGAGCAGATAGAGGTTGCGCGCGGTGTCCTGCCAGGGCTGCAGGATGGCCTTTTCCGCCCTGCAGACGCGGACGATCAGCGGAAACCCCTCCAGTTGACGCATCACCACCAGCTCGGTCTCACCCGTGGTTTTATCCAGGGAGCGAACCCCCTGCTGCGCGCCGCCGGCTGCGTGAAGGTCGGCCTCCGGTGCGGGCTGTCCGACGAAGCGGTCATGATCAGGGATCCTGGCATAGGTCAGCCCGTCAGGGGAGAGAATCGTCAGGCTGGTATCCGGGTCGGAGAACAGCGCCCGGTAGGTATGGAAAAAATAGTTCAGGTCGACGATGCCACCGATGACCATGTCCAGCGAGCCGTCCGGGTGATGGAGCCCCTTGCTGATGGCCGTATTCCACTGGCCAGGGATGATCTGTGATTGCTGCGGTGGGCTGATATAGAGCCCGTCGGGCGGATGGGTTTTATGCACGGCAAAAAAATTGCGCTCACTCAAGTTGGGCCTGACGAAGTGTCCATTGGCGTGAATCACCGTACCAGTTGCATCAATGACGTTCAGTCCGACCAGGTATTCATTGTGCCGCACCAGGTCATCGAGAACCTTGCGCACTTCAGGGCTCTGTGCGGCATAGAGTGGCCGGCTTAACTGCAGGTAGTTTTCCAGGCCGACAAACACCTGGTCGATGCCAAACAGGGCCCGTTTCAGGTCCATCTCGACCGACCCCGCCAGATTGCCCATGTGCTGTTCAGCTTCATGGAAAACAAGCTTTTTCTGCAGCTGGACAGTCAGGCCGATCAGCACGAACGTCATCAGGATACAGACGCTGCCGAGTGCCGCAATTCTCCTCATGCTCTTCCCCCGTTTCTCATTTTATGGACCGTGCCGCCACAAAATAACACAGCCCCTCCTTACGCCGAAAGAGGGGCTGTGATGAATCTCCTCGGCAACCCGGCCATCCCCGTGGGACCCGTGGCTTTGCGTCCCCGGATTGCTCCGGGTTTGCCCTTGTCGCTTACTGCAGGTTGTTCAGGTCATGCGCCGTACCGTGACAGTCTCCGCAGTTCGGGAATTTGTTGTGAATCCCGGCGGCGTGCGGCTGACCATGGCAATCGGTGCAGAACGCCATGGTTGCGTGTTTGTCGGCATGACAGTCCACGCAGTTGGTGGTGTTGTGTTTGGTGCTGGTGGCCTGCAGTTGATCAAAGGCGGGCTGGTGGCAGGCGGCACAGAGCAGGTTGGGCGTTGTCGCCGGGTACTCGAGAGCGGTCGGCTGGTGCGCGGCGTGGCAGACGGAGCAGTCATTTTCCACCATGGTCGGGGCGTGGGGCGCATGACAGGAGGAACAGTCGGGGGTGAAACCGTGGGTGTCGGCATGGCAGAAGTTACAGGAGACTTCTGCGTGCATGCTCGGCACGGCAACCATCTGGTCATTCTGCTCCGTATGACAGGTCAGACATTCCGCCTTGAGGTCACCGGTCAGGGTGACCTTCAGGGGCTGGTGCGGATTGTGGCAGCCCATGCAGGTGTTCAGGGCATAGTGATCAGTGCCTGCGTGGCAGTCGTTACAGGCAGGGATATTTTCGGGGCTGACGGGACGGTGGCCAACGTGGCAGTCCAGGCAGTTGACCGCTTCCTTGTGGGCAGCGCCGGCTTCCGCCACCTGTTGCGGCTCGAGAGTATGGCATTTGATACAGTCTTCGATCACCAGCGTGCTGGCGCACAGCGGACTGCCGACAGCCAGCAGTAACAGACATGAGAAAATCCCCACCAGCAGCAGCCGGCGGGTTGGGTGGTGCATGTTCATAAAACCTCCATGATGAGCAGAATAAAAATTGGTGATTGAGTGGCAGTTCAATCACGCTGATAACAGGGTATTGCAATCGCAAAAAATGGTGCCCTTAAAGCACGACAGATACTAGCAAAAAATACACCATTTCTGCCAAAGAAAAAAATCTGTCATATCGATGTGTTACAGGAGGACCCCAGGAAGGCGGTGGGCATTCCACCAGATTCTGGCGGCGTGGGCGGCGAGATCTGGTGAAATAACCGTAAACGGCTGGCGCTTGGTGCTGGGTCCCGGGCCCCTTCCGCAAGGCCGCAGGGGAGGCTGCTCGTCGCGTGCTTGTGCGGCGGGTGGTCAGTCGACCAGTTGCCGCAGTCGTTCGATGATCGGCAGGTGCTGGGTGCAGCGGGCCTCGCAGGCGCCGCAGGCGGTGCAGGTGGCGGCCAGTTTGCGGTCGATGTTCCAGTGCAGGCGGAAGCGGTCGTTCACCAGGGCCTGATCGCCGCCGCTGAGGATCAGCTGGTTGTAGGCATCGAGAAATTTCGGGATCGGGATATCGACGGGACAGGGGAGACAGTAGCCGCAGCCGGTACAGAGGCCGTCAAAGGAGTGGTCGAGATGGTCCTGCAGGCGCTCCTGCGCGGCGGGGCTTAACGGCGTGAAGTCGGCGACGGCGGCGACCGCCTGGTCGATTTCCGTGCGGCTGGTAAAACCGACCAGGGCCGAGGTGATGGCCGGATGGGAGAGGTTGAAACGCAACGCGGCGGCGACCACCGACTCCTCCGGCGAACGTTTGAGAAAAGCGAAGCGTTCGGGGTTGCGCGGGATCAGTCCGC
>JAWOIX010000123.1:0-15952 GCA_046484405.1 Pelovirga sp. | reverse complement strand
TTCTGCAGGGGGATATCCGGCAGATTGCTGTTATGCTGCCGGCCGGCGCGGCCGACCTGGTGGTGACCAACCCCCCTTACCGGACGCCGGGCAGTGGCCGGATCGCCCCGGTCGGTGAGCGCGCTGGCGCCCGCCATGAACTCGCCGGTTCCGTTGCCGACTTTGTCGCCGCGGCAGGCTGGCTGCTCCAGCCGGGTGGGCGTCTGGCGGTCATCTACCTGGCGGAGCGACTGACGCTGCTGCTGACCTCAATGAGCATGGCGGGGATCGAACCGAAACGCCTGCGCCTGGTCCATTCCCGTGCCGCCGCTGGCGCCCGCCTGGTGCTGGTCGAAGGCCGCAAGGGCGCCAGCCCCGGCATGCAGGTGGAGAAACCCTTGATCCTTCATGGTGAGGGTGCGGCAGCGGGCAAGTACAGCGCGGAGGTGGCCCGCATGTATCAACTGGAGCAGGATGACGAGGATTAGCGCGCGCGTGACTTGCGCAGTTTCAACTGGTTGGAAAACAGGCGCCGTAGATCCTGCTTTAACTGCGGATCGGTAATAGCACTCAATTGTTCGTCGATGCGTGCCTGTTCCGCTTCGCTCAGGCTGATACTCTGCCAGTCCGGCGCGCTGCTGGCGGGAGGGGGCGATTTCAGCATGGCGCCGGGATGATGGGCCTTGCGCAGGTAGATGTCGGTAATCCCCGCCTCCGGTATCTGGGCAGTAATTTTTGCCAGAATCTGTGGTTTCATCATCTGCAGCTGTTGCATCCACACCGGGTGATCGACCTGGACCTCAAGCACGCCCTGGCGCAGTCGCAACGGCCGCGCCCGCGCGGCGATCTGCTTGCCGACCAGCTTGTCCCAGACCAGCCAGGCCTGGTGGCGGGTGATCTGCTCGCCAACTCCCGGCTTGCTGAGCATCTCGCGCAACAGGCTGGTGATGCTTTGCGCCTGTTTTAACGGCGCGCGTTTGGCGGCACTCACGGTCTCACCCGGCGGCGCACCCAGCCACCGAGAAGCTGGCCGGAAACGGCACATGCCAGGGTGACGGGAATCCAGTGCCAGCTGAACCCGTAGAATTGTCGAAGAATGACCAGCAGGGGAATGGAGGCGTGGATGAGGACAATCCAGCGTAAAGAATATTTGCGTGCGGTTTGGCGCAGATAACCGAGCGGCAGGTTGCTGGTAAAGGCCACCAGCAACAGAATTGTCAGAGGGAGGATCTGATCAGGAGGCAGCAATGCTTGTCCTTTTTTCTTGTGAGGAGCCCACGCAACTCCGTGTCAGTGTACTTCTCGGTTCAGGCGTCTGTCAATTTGCACGGCAGACGGGATATATTACTCTCTTGCGCACCCTTGGCAAACGTGGCACTATGCGCGACCTGATGCGGGTGTGTCAATCAGAGATTAACAGGTGCTGGTCGTGATCAAAGAAGGTGACTGTGTTGCCATATTCCATTCTGTTCACCGGGTCCTTCAGGCCGAAAAGGTTCTCAAGGCCGACGGTTACGACATCTGCCTGATCCCGGTGCCGCGCCAGCTCAGTGCCGATTGCGGGCTGGCCATCCGTTTTGCCCGGCAGTCTCACGCGCAAATCGAGTCGTCCCTCGCCCGTGCGGACCTGGCCATTGCCGAGATCTGGGTGATGGAATCCGGGGAATATCGCCCAGTCCGCTAAGGAGCCTGGTTTGTCGGCATTTTAACTTGACAAGAGGGGCCGATAAATTTTACTTTTGCTCTTTTGTGAATTACAGCAACAGGTATTATGTTTGATAATCTTTCTGACAAGTTGGATGCAGTTTTTAAAAAGCTGCGCGGACACGGTCATTTAACCGAAAAGCAGATCAAGGAAACCATGCGGGAGATCCGCCTGGTGCTGCTTGAGGCGGATGTCAATTTCCGTGTCGTCAGGGATTTCGTCGCCACGGTGAGTGAGCGTGCGGTCGGGCAGGATGTGCTGAAAAGCCTCACCCCGGCCCAGCAGGTTATCAAGATCGTGCGCGAGGAACTCGCCCGCCTGATGGGAGAAGGGGAGGACAACTCCCTGAACCTGGCGGCCAAACCGCCTGTTGCCTTGATGCTTTGTGGTTTGCAGGGTGCAGGCAAGACGACTTCCTGCGGCAAGCTGGCACTAAGGCTGCGACGTGAAAAGCGCAACCCGTTGCTGGTTCCGGCAGATGTGTACCGCCCGGCGGCGATCGAGCAGCTGAAAACCCTCGGCCGGCAGCTCGACGTTACGGTGTTTGACTCGCAAACGGAGGACAACCCGGTCGATATCTGTGTCCGGGCACGTCGTTACGCGGAGCTGAACGGCTACGATACGGTTATTTATGATACCGCCGGCCGTCTGCACATCGACGGCGAACTGATGGGGGAACTGGCCGCAATCGTCAAGGCCGTCTCGCCCCAGGAGATCCTCTTTGTTGCCGACGCGATGACCGGGCAGGACGCTGTGACCGTGGCGGCAAGTTTTAACGAGCAGCTGCCGCTGACCGGTGTGATTCTTACCAAGCTCGATGGTGATGCCCGTGGTGGCGCCGCCCTGTCGGTTCGTGCGGTCACCGGCAAGCCCATCAAGCTGGTTGGCATGGGAGAAAAACTCGAGGCCCTGGAGGTTTTTCACCCCGATCGCATGGCGCAGCGCATCCTCGGCATGGGGGATGTCTTAAGTCTCATCGAAAAAGCTCAGGCGGCCGTCGATGTCGACGACGCCAGCGCGATGGAAGAAAAGCTGCGCAAGGAAGGGTTCACTTTGGAGACCTTCCTTGAGCAGATGCAGATGGTAAAAAAAATGGGTTCGATGGACTCATTGCTCAAAATGATTCCCGGCGCGGGCAAAGCTCTTAAGCAGGCCCAGGGGATGCAGCTGCCGGACAAGGAAATCCAGAAGATCGAAGCGATTATCCGCTCGATGACCCGGCGTGAGCGGCTCGACCACAAGATTCTTAACGGATCGCGCAGATTGCGTATTGCCAAGGGGAGCGGGACCCGGGTGCAGGATGTCAACCAGCTGCTCAAGCGCTTTGTTGAAGCACAGAAAATGATGAAAAAAATGCAGAAAATGGGTCCTAAGGGGCTCAAGGGAATGTTTGGTCGAGGTGGTCAGCTTCCCTTTTGAAGACCGGGAGCAGGGGCAACCCGTCTCCCGTTCATCATACCGCCAACAATAGAGAGAAACACCAGGAGGACAGACAGCATGGCAGTAAAAATCAGGCTCGCCCGCGGTGGCGCCAAGAAAAAACCAGTTTATCGGGTTGTCGTAGCCGATGAGCGTTTCCCACGGGATGGCCGGTTTATTGAAACTTTGGGACAATATAACCCGCGTCTGGAGACTTTCCTTATCGATTTCAAGGAAGATCGTGCTCTGGAGTGGCTGCAGAATGGTGCCCAGCCTACCGATACGGTGCGGCGCCTGCTGCGCCATTCCGGCGTCTGGGCCAAGTTCAAGGGGCAGCCGGCGGCGGACGCCTGAGGATTGCAACCAGGGTTGTCCGGCACCAGTGCAGACAACCCGGATGAGGGAGTCGTAGCAGCGTGACCGGTTCCGATGCACAGGCCCGCAGGGCAGCGCCTGTCGATCTGATCGACGTGGGTGAGATTGTCGGCACCCATGGCCTGCGCGGCGATCTCAAGGTGCGGCTCTACTCCGGCGATCCCACGGCACTGCTTGCTGCGAGCGCGCTGAGCCTGTCCCTGCCCGGGGGCGACATCCTCGAGCCGGAGATCTGCCGCCGCGTGCTGCACAAGGGGGCGGTGCTGTTGCGTCTGCGTGGTTATGAAGCAATCGCCCTGGCGGAACCTCTGATCGGCAGCATCGTGCGGCTCAGTGTTGCCGCCCTGCCGGAACTTGGCGACGATGAGTATTATTGGGCGGAACTCGAAGGGGCCAGGGTCGTTGACGAAAAGTACGGCGAACTGGGGCAGCTGGTCAGGATGTTCACCACCGCTGCGCATGATACCTACGTGGTACAGGGGCGCTACGGCGAGGTGCTGATCCCGGTTGTCAAGCAGTTTATCATCGCGATTGATCCCGGCCAGGGGGTGATCAGGGTGGCCTTGCCGGAAGGCCTGGTCCCGGAATTGCCGGAACCCTGAATGCTGTTTGACGTCATCACGCTGTTCCCCGAGATGTTCGAGTCGCCCTTGCGGGAGAGCATTCTCGGTCGTGCCCAGCGGCAGGGGCTGATGGACGTCAGACTCCATCAGCTGCGCAACTGGGCGCAGGGGAAGCATCTGACCACGGATGATGCCCCCTACGGCGGTGGCGACGGTATGGTGATGAAGCCCGAGCCGCTCTGGCGGGCGGTCACTGACCTGAAGCAACAGCAGCCGAGGTCACGGGTGCTGCTGATGTCGCCGCAGGGGACGCCATTTACGCAAGCTCATGCGCAACGGTTGTCCGCTGCAAGCGGCCTGATTTTTCTCTGTGGTCGTTATGCCGGTTTTGATGAACGGATTCGCGCAACCCTGGTGGATGAAGAGTTTTCCATCGGTGATTTTGTCCTGACCGGTGGTGAGTTGCCGGCCCTGGTGATGATCGATGCGATTGCACGGCATCTGCCGGGAGTCCTGGGCTCCTCTGACAGCGTTGCCAGTGATTCCTTTACCGACGGGCTGCTGGAATATCCGCAATACACCAGGCCAGCCGTCTTTAACGGTCTCGCGGTGCCGGAGGTTCTGCTGTCCGGGGACCATGGACGGATTGACCGCTGGCGCCGTGAACAGCAGTTGCTGCGCACCCTGCAGCGCCGCCCAGATTTGTTGGAAAAGGCCGACCTCAGTGAGGCTGATCGTCAGATCCTGGAACGACTGCGCGCTCAACTGACCGGGTCTTAACGTATAATAGCTGTCGATAAATACAAAGGTTGAACCATTTCAAGGAGGACACAAGAGATGAACATCATCGATAAATTGGAAAAAGAGCAGATCAAGAAGGATATCCCCCGCTTCAAGGCCGGTGATACCCTGAAGGTCCATGTCAAAATTACCGAAGGCGACAAGCAACGGATTCAGATCTTCCAGGGTGTCTGCATCAAGCGCGTCAACAGCGGCCTGGGTTCATCCTATACCGTTCGCAAAATCTCCGGTAGCATCGGTGTCGAGAGAATTTTTCCGCTGCATTCGCCCAGCGTCGAAAAGATTGAACTGGTGCGCGTTGGCAAGGTGCGGCGGGCGAAGCTCTACTATCTGCGTAATCTGCGTGGCAAGGCGGCCCGGATTGCCGAGAAGCGCACCGCCTGATAAACAGGTTCCTGCTGAAAAAAGCCCCCGGCGATTGTTGGGGGCTTTTTTTTGATGAGCTGACGATCTGATGGATACGCTGTTATTGTTCGACGAGCCTGAGGCCTGCTCCCTGGCCTTTGAAAAACGCGCCTGCCGCCGTGGTTTCCGGGCTGTTGCCGGGATAGACGAAGCGGGACGCGGCCCCCTGGCCGGTCCGGTGGTCGCCGCTGCGGTGATCCTGCCGGAACATTTTTCCCTGCCCGGCCTGACCGACTCAAAAAAACTCAGTGCCAAAAAACGGCAATCCCTTTATCCTGAAATCCGCTCTCAGGCGGTGGCGGTCGGGATCGGGGTGGGGTCCGTTGCCGAAATCGACGCACTGAATATCCTTCAGGCAACCCTGCTCGCCATGCAGCGGGCGCTTGGGCGCCTGCAGCGCCGCCCTGATCACCTGTTGATCGACGGCATTACGCCGCTGCCCGTAGCGTTGTCCCAGCAGTGCATCAAACAGGGGGACAGCAGGTCGTTGTCGATTGCTGCCGCTTCGGTCGTTGCCAAGGAGGTCCGTGACCGGATCATGTGCAGTTTCCACCGCCAGTGGCCGCACTACGATTTCGCCCGGCACAAGGGCTATGGCACTGCGCAGCATCAGCAGGCGCTGGCACGTTTCGGCCCGTCGCCGATACATCGCCGTTCCTTTGCCGGGGTCAGGGAACTGCTCGATGACTGAGCAGCGCCTCGCCCTGGGGCAATGGGGAGAAGACCGGGCGGTCGCGTATTTGCAGCGCCGCGGCATCCGGATCGTTGAACGCAATTTCCGCTGTGCCCTGGGGGAGATCGATATCATCGCCCGGGAGCGCAACAGCCTGCTCTTTATCGAGGTAAAAACCCGCCGTTCCGCCGTCTTCGGTTTGCCGCAGGAGGCCGTCGGCCCGCGCAAACAGCGCCAACTGATCCGCACCGCCCAGTGGTATCTGAAAGTCTCGCGCACAGAGCGCCTGCATCCCCGCTTTGATGTTATTGCGGTATTATGTCAAAGTGACGGGTCAGCAGAGATCACCCACCTGGTTGACGCCTTTGCCCTGGATGCCTGAACCCTGGCCGGTGCAGGCGATGGAGGTTGCCCATGGCTGCAGAACCCTGTTCGACAACCATAGATCTGACCCGTTACGGGTTGTTTCGCGTTGCCGTCGCCACGCCGGAGCTGCGGGTTGCCGACGTTGATTTCAACCTGGCGCAGATCTGTGCCCTGGCCGAGCAGGCGCAGGAGCAGCAGTGTGCGCTGGTGGTTTTCCCGGAGCTCTGCCTGACCGGCTACAGTTGTGGTGACCTGTTTTTCCAGGAGCTGCTCCAGCAACGGGCCGCCGCGGCGCTGCTGGAACTGGCAGAGTGGAGCGCCACGCAGAAGATCCTTGTCGTGGTCGGGGCCCCGGTCGCAACCGGGGGACGGCTTTACAACTGCGCTGCGCTGATCGCTGCCGGTCGCGTTCATGGCCTGGTGCCCAAGACCCATCTGCCCAACTGCGGAGAATTCTATGAGCAGCGCTGGTTCCATGGAGCACGGGACTGTCACACGACGACCCTGGACCTGGGTCCGCACCAGGTGCCGTTGGGGAACGATCTGCTCTTCCGGATTGCCGGGCAGCCGGAAACCCTGATCGGCGTGGAAATTTGCGAGGACCTGTGGGCGGTCACCCCGCTCAGCGCCGACCAGGCCCTGGGCGGGGCGACCCTGCTGCTGAACCTTTCCGCCAGTCCGGAGCTGCTCGGCAAGCATGATTACCGCCGCAACCTGGTGGCATCCCAGTCCGCCCGCTGCCTCGCAGCCTATGCCTATGCCGCCGCCGGTCCCCATGAATCGACCACGGATCTGGTTTTTTCCGGTCATTCGCTGATTGCTGAAAATGGTCAGGTCCTTGCCGAAACCGAACGTTTTTCCTTTTCCGGTCAGCTCGCTGTTGCCGATGTCGATCTCGCCAGGCTGCAGAGCGAGCGGCAGCGCAATCGCCCCTTTGGCAACGCCGCGGCGGCCCGCTCCTTCCGCCAGATCGAGGTGCCACTGGTGCAGCCCCCGGTCGCCGCGCTGTTGCGCCCGATCGCCCGAACTCCCTTCGTCCCTCCCCGTGATGACGAACGGCGCGCCCGTTGCCGTGAAATTTTCCAGATCCAGACCAGTGGTCTGGTCAAGCGTTTGTTCCACACCGGTGCCCGATCCGTGGTGGTGGGGATTTCCGGTGGCCTCGACTCGACCCTGGCCCTGCTCGTCGCCGTCAAGGCCTTCGACCTGGCAGGACTCGATCGCCGCGGGCTGGTGACGGTGACCATGCCCGGTTTCGGAACGACCCGGAGAACCCGGACCAACGCCGAGCAGCTGGCCGAACAGCTCGGGACCGCACTGCGGGTGATCCCCATCACTGCCGCGGTCGAACAGCACTTTCGCGATATCGGCCACCCTGCCGATCAGCACGACGTCACCTATGAAAACAGCCAGGCCCGCGAGCGCACCCAGATTCTCATGGATATTGCCAATCAGGTTGGCGGCCTGGTCATCGGGACGGGCGACCTCTCGGAGCTGGCGCTGGGTTGGTGTACCTACAACGGCGACCACATGTCGATGTACGGGGTCAACAGCGGCGTTCCCAAGACCCTGGTCCGCTACCTGGTGCAATGGTGCGCGGAGGAAGAATTCAGCGGCGCGACGGCGGCCATTCTCCACGACATCTGCGCGACCCCGATCTCGCCGGAACTGTTGCCGCCCACAGCCGCTGGCGACATTGAGCAGCTCACCGAAGAGGTGGTTGGTCCTTACCTGCTTCACGATTTTTTTCTTTATCAGCTGGTCAGGATGCACTATCCACCGGCCAAAATTCTGCTGTTCGCACGACAGGCGTTCGCAGATGAATACAGCGCAAGGCAGCTGACGGACTGGCTGCGCCAGTTTTATCGGCGTTTTTTCAGTCAGCAGTTCAAGCGCTCCTGTCTGCCCGACGGGCCGAAGGTCGGCAGTGTCGCCCTTTCGCCGCGCGGAGACTGGCGCATGCCGAGCGATGCTGCGGTTTCCCTGTGGCTGGCACAGCTGGAGGGCCTTTAAGTGACCGGAACGCTCCATATCGTCGCGACCCCGATCGGCAACCTTGAGGATATGACCTATCGGGCGGTCAGGATTCTCGGTGAAGTGGCGCTGATTGCCGCCGAAGACACCCGGCACAGCCGCAAGCTGCTCACCCATTACGGGATCACAACGCGCCTGGTTTCCTACCACGATCACAATGAAAAGGGGCGCACAGAGCAGCTGCTGCTGCGGCTTAAGCAGGGGGACGATATCGCCCTGATCAGCGACGCCGGCACCCCCTGCATTGCCGACCCGGGCTATGAACTGGTGCATCGCTGTCATCTGGAAAGGATTCCGGTCGTGGCAATCCCCGGAGCCTCAGCGTTGGTCGCAGGGCTGTCCATCGCCGGGCTGCCGACGGAGAGGTTCCGGTTTCTTGGGTTTTTGCCCGCCAAGGCGGCCGCTCGTCGCTCCCTGCTTGAAGAAATTTCGGGAGATGTTGCCACCCAGGTCATGTACGAAGCGCCGCACCGATTGCGGGCCACTCTGGCGGATATCGTCTCCATCTACGGTGCCGCATGCCGGGTGGCCATTGCCCGCGAATTAACCAAGCGACACGAGGAGCTGTTTCTCGGTACAGCAGCAGAGGCGGTGGCTGATTTTGCCGGGAGGGAAACCGTCAAGGGAGAGCTGGTGATCATGATCGCCCCCGTACTGCGGCCGGCCCCGGAGATGACGATCCGCGAACAATTGCTGTCCTTGCGCCGCTCCGGCGACTTAAGCTGGAAAGAGATTATCAAGCAGGTAGCGCGTGACCAGGGTGTCGCCGGCAGCGAGGTCTACCGGGAATCTCTGGCGTTGCGGAAGATGTCGGTGACGGATGGTGACGCGGGCACGGACGGTTGATTGTGCAGATTGTCTGGCTCTGTTCAGCATCGGGTGATGGCGCCCGCGATCCTGCGCAGGGAGTTGCTGAATCGTAACCCAGTTTTTTATCAGGAAGGAGACAGGACGATGAGGTGGTTGATTCTGATGGCGTTGTTGGTGTTCGGTGTCAGCGCAACCGGACTGGCCCAGAACCGGGTGGTGCACGTCTATAACTGGTCCGATTATATTGCTGCCGACAGCCTGGCGGATTTTACCGCCGCGACCGGGATTCGCGTGGTTTATGATGTTTACGACGCCAACGAGACTCTCGAAGCCAAGCTCTTTGCCGGGCGATCCGGGTATGATGTGGTTTTTCCCTCGGCGCACCCCTTTGCCGGCCGCCATATCGGTGCCGGACTCTACGCGCCGCTTGACAGGGAGCAGCTGCCTAACCTGAAACACCTGTATCCGAATCTGATGGGTCTGCTCGATTCCACCGATCCGGGCAACCGTCATCTGGTTCCTTATATGTGGGGAACGACGGGGATCGGTTACAATGCCGACCGGGTCGCGGCGCTGCTGGGGGATGAGGCTCCCGTAGATTCCTGGGCGCTGTTGTTTGATCCCGACAATGCCGCCAAGCTGGCCGGCTGTGGTATCGCGCTGCTGGATGACGAGCAGGAGGTGCTGGGCGCGGCACTGATCTATCTGGGCAAGGACGCCAACACCACCGAGGCTGCCGATATTGCTGCTGCCGCCGAGGTCGTCAACGGGATTCGCCCCTTTGTCCGCTATTTTCATTCCTCTCAATACATAAACGATCTCGCCAACCAGGAGATCTGCGTCGCCCACGGCTATTCCGGCGATGTGTTACAGGCGCGTGACCGTGCCGGCGAAGCCGGGCTGGATGTGGAGCTGGTTTACAGCATTCCTGAAGAAGGGGCGATTCTCTGGGTCGATGTTATGGCAATTCCGACGGATGCGCCCCACGCAGCAGAGGCGCACGCTTTTATCAACTACCTCTTGACTCCTGAGGTTATCGCACCGATTACCGATTACGTTGCCTACGCCAATGCCAACAAAAGCGCCACGCCGCTGGTGGATGAAGACGTCCGCAATGATGCCGGGATTTACCCCCCCGACGAAGTGATGGCGCGGCTGGTGGTCCCCAAGGCACTGCCGGACAATATCCAGCGGCTCAAAACCCGGACCTGGACCCGGATCAAGACCGGTCACTGATTGATCATGGCGGTGCAGAGCAATCAGGGTTACGAACCCTGGCACGATATCAATGCCAAGCCCCTGGTGCGGATCGAGGGCGTCACCAAGGTGTTTGGCGACACCTATGCTGTCGACAACGTCAGCCTCGATATCTACCCGGGGGAATTCTTTTCCCTGCTCGGTTCTTCCGGTTGCGGCAAGACCACTCTGCTGCGGATGCTGGCCGGCTTTGAGGTGCCGACGGCAGGGCGCATCTATATCGACGGCGTCGATGTCACCCGGGTGCCACCCTATCACCGGCCGGTTAACATGATGTTTCAGTCCTATGCCCTCTTCCCGCATATGACGGTGGAACGGAATATCGCTTTCGGTCTGCGTCAGGAAAAACTGGACCGGGCCGACATCCAGGACCGGGTTGCCGCGGCCCTGGCACTGGTGAAGATGGAGACCTACGGCCGCCGCAAACCCGATCAGCTGTCCGGCGGCCAGCAGCAGCGGGTGGCGCTGGCCAGGGCCCTGGTCAAACGCCCCAAGATTCTGCTGCTGGACGAACCGCTGGGGGCGCTTGACAAGAATCTGCGCGAACACACCCAGTTTGAACTGGTCAATATCCAGGAAAAACTCGGCATCACCTTCATCATGGTCACCCATGACCAGGAAGAGGCGATGACCATGTCGAGCCGGATGGCGGTGATGAATGACGGGTTGATCGTCCAGCTCGGCACCCCGACCCATATCTACGAGTATCCGGCGACCAGGTTTGTCGCGCAGTTTGTCGGCGCGGCCAATGTGATCGAAGGCCGCGTTCTCAGCGTCGGGGAAAATGCTCTTTTGATCCACAGCGAAGTGTACGATTGTGAACTGCTGGTGGAGCATCACCAGCCCATGGATATCGGTGCCTCCGTGGCCGTGGCCTTGCGACCGGAGAAGGTGCTGATGAGCGAACAGGAGGCAACCGACCGGCAAAGCGTCAACCGGATCTCCGGAACAGTGGCGGAAATTGCCTATCTCGGCGATATTTCCGTTTACCATGTGCGTACCGCCGGCGGGAAGATGCTCCTGGCCCAGCTCACCAATCGCAACCGTTTGAAAAATCCAGGCCCGACCTGGGATCAGCCGGTCCATCTGTCGTGGCACAGTACCAGCGGCGTAGTGTTGACGGCATGACGGACAAGACGCCGGTGCAACTGCCGCAGACGCTGTTCGGCCGCTTCTGGTTGCGGCTGATCAGCCTGATGCGCTGGCGGCAGGTGGCGGGGATTGCCCGTGGTTTGCGCGGCCGGCCGCTGGTGATCCTGGTACCGACCCTCTGGTTTGCGATCTTTTTTCTGGCCCCTTTCCTGTTTGTTATGAAAATCAGCCTGGCGGAATCAGTTCTCGCCCAGCCCCCCTATACGTCCCTGTTGCGCTGGAGCCAGGACGGCCTGCTCGAACTGCGGCTGAACCTGGCCAACTATCTGCTGCTGATCGAGGACCGTCTCTATTTCAGCGCTTTTATCAATTCCGTCAAGGTGGCGGCCATATCCGCCTTTGTGACGTTGCTGATCGGTTATCCGATGGCACTGGGGATTGCCCGCAGCAGTCAGCGCCTGCGCCTGGTGTTGCTGTTGCTGGTGATTCTGCCCTTCTGGACCAGTTTTCTGATCCGGGTGTACGCCTGGATCGGACTGCTCCAGAACAACGGCCTGTTCAACAATCTGCTCATGTCATTAGGGCTTATCGACCAACCGCTGCCGCTGTTGTACAGCAACTTTGCCGTTTATCTTGGCATCGTCTATTCCTACCTGCCGTTCATGGTCCTGCCCCTGTACGCGACCCTGGTCAAGATCGACAACAGTCTGCTGGAGGCGGCTGAAGATCTGGGTTGCCGACCGTTACGCGCCTTCTGGCGGGTTACCTTCCCCCTGTCTGTTCCGGGCGTGATTGCCGGTTGCATGCTGGTGTTTATCCCGGCGGTCGGCGAGTTTGTTATTCCGGATCTGCTTGGCGGACCGAACAGTCTGATGATCGGCAAGATCCTCTGGACGGAATTTTTCAACAACCGCGATTGGCCGGTGGCGTCGGCGATTGCGGTGATGATGCTGCTGCTTCTGGTGGTGCCGATGATTATCTTCCAGCGTGCCCAGGAACGCTCACAGGACGCGACCCCGAAGGTGGGCGGGTAGAAGATGCGGCGCCCCTGGATCCTCTTCACCATGCTTGCCTTCGGCTATGCCTTTTTATACGGGCCGATCCTCTCGCTGGTCGTTTATTCCTTCAACAAGTCGCGACTGGTCACGGTCTGGGGGGGATTTTCCACGCACTGGTACGGTGAACTGTTTCGTAATGAACAGCTCCTGTCAGCGATTTGGCTGAGTCTGAAAATAGCGGCCCTCAATGCCAGTCTTGCGGTGGTGCTTGGACTGTTTGCCGGGTTCGCGCTGGCGCGTTTCGGCCGTTTCCGGGGACGGGGGGTCCTGACCGGGATGGTCGGCGCACCGCTGGTGATGCCGGATGTTATTCTCGGGTTATCGACCCTGTTGCTGTTCGTTGCCCTGCAACAGATGATCGGCTGGCCCGCTGCCAGAGGCATGACGACCATTCTGCTGGCCCATGTGACCTTCAGTGCCGCTTATGTGACGGTCGTCGTCCAGTCGCGGCTGGCGGATATGGATATCTCTCTTGAAGAAGCGGCGATGGATCTCGGCGCCCGTCCCTGGAAAGTGTTCCTGTTGATTACCCTGCCGGTGGTGTCGCCGGCGATTATCGCCGGCTGGTTACTGGCTTTTACCCTGTCCCTCGACGACCTGGTCATTGCCAGCTTCGTCTCCGGTCCCGGTGCGACGACGCTGCCGATGGTGGTGTATTCCAGCGTGCGCCTCGGCGTCAGCCCGGTGATCAACGCCCTGGCCAGTCTGATTCTGCTGGCAGTGACCAGCGGCATTATTCTGACCGGATCTATTCTCTACCGCCAGGAACGCAAGCGGGTCAAGCAGAGGCGCTAACCGCCGGCGGGGTGATGCGCCCGGCAGCGATGTGTCGCGGCGCTGGTGCTGGCGCAGGTCAGGCGCGGATGCTGAAATCGGCGAAGGCACCAGTTGCTTGCTGCCACTCCACCACGACATCCGTCACCCGGGCCAGTTGTGGTCCCCTGCGGCACCATGCCAGCAGCGCCGTCACCGCGTCTTTGTCCCCCTCGAAAAGCGCCTCCACCGTACCGTCCGGGCAGTTTCTGCACCAGCCGCTGACGCCGAGGCGCGTCGCTTCTTCCCTGGTGCTCTGGCGAAACCAGACCCCCTGAACCCGCCCGCTGATTTTCACCTGGGCCCTGACGGCGGACATCAGTCGTCTCCCGCAGTGATCAGGGCAAGGAAGTCCTCTTCGCTGAGAATGCTGACGCCGAGGCTTCTGGCCTTGTCGAGTTTGCTGCCGGCACCCGGGCCGGCGACGAGATAATCGGTTTTGCTGCTCACCGAGCCGCTCGCCCGTCCGCCCTGCCGGTGCACCAGGGCTTCGCCCTCCTTGCGGCTGAACCGTTCGAGGGTGCCGGTGAAGACGATGGTTTTCCCCTCCAGCCGTTGGCCTTGTGGCGTTTCCTGCGGCGGCCCGGCAACAACGCCCAGTTCGGCCAGTTCTTCCAGCAGCAGGCGGTTTTTTTCCGCGGCGAAAAAATTGGTGATGCTGCTGGCCACCTGGGGGCCGATCTCGTGAACGGCGATGAGGTCTTCGTAGGTTGCCGCGGCAAGTTTGTCCAGGGAGCCGAACTGTCCGGCCAGCAGGCGCGCCAGGTGGCTGCCGACGTGACGGATCCCCAGGGCGAAGATCAGATGGCCCAGAGGGCGTTTTTTGCTTTTCTCTATGGCTTCGAGGAGGTTTTCGGCCAGCTTGTCGCCCATCCGTTCGAACTGAAACAGCTGCTCTTTTTTCAGACGATAGAGGTCGGCGACCCCCTTGACCAGGCCGAGGCGCAGCAGCTGATCGATATAGCGATCCCCCATCCCCTGGATGTCCATGGCACCGCGGGAACAAAAATGCTTGAGGGATTCTTTGAGGCGCGCCGGGCAGTCGATTCCCTGGCAGCGTGGCACCACTTCACTGTCTCCCTGCACCAGGGGGGAGTGACAGACCGGACAGTGCTGCGGCCGCAGGATCGGCTGCTCGGTGCCGTTGCGTGCTTCGGTCACGACCCGGACGACGGCAGGGATGACATCGCCGGCCCGCTCGACGATGACCTGATCGCCGATTCTGGCATCAAGGCGTTCGATTTCGTCCCAGTTGTGCAGGCTGGCACTGGTGACTGTCACCCCGCCAACGGTCACCGGACTCAGATTGGCCACCGGGGTGACGGCTCCCGTTCTGCCGACCTGCAGGCGGACCGACTCAATCCGGGTGTGTGCCTGGCGTGCGGGAAACTTGCAGGCGATGGCCCAGCGCGGCGTCCGGCTTTTCTCGCCCAGCTCGCCCTGCAGATCGAGACGGTTGACCTTGACCACCATTCCGTCGATCTCGTAGGGCAACTCTTCACGCTGGGCGAGAAGCTCTTCATAGCGCTGGATGACCCCGGTGATGTCCTGCGCCGTGTGGATCTGCGCCAGGTTGACAGCCAGCCCCCAGTGCGACAGGTTTTCCAGGTCCTGCAGGTGGGTGTGCGGCCGTCTCCCGGTCATCAGGCCGATCCCGTAGCAGCTGTACTTCAGCGGCCGGGCGGCGGTCAGGCGGGCATCGAGCTGACGCAGGCTCCCTGCGGCCAGGTTACGCGGATTGGCAAAGGGCGGTTCTCCCTCCTCGCGGCGCTGCCGGTTAAGACGCCGGAAAGCCTCCAGCTCGATATAGATCTCGGCGCGGACCTCGAGGCGTTGCGGGTAATCTCCCAGCAACTGGAGCGGCAGGCTTCTGATCGTACGGATATTCGGAGTAATATCTTCCCCGGTGGTGCCGTCGCCACGGGTGACCCCGCGCAGCAGCTGGCCGTTCTCGTAGGTCAGGGCAACGGCCACGCCGTCGAGTTTTGGCTCGCAGAGATATTCGATCTGGGCAGCACTGCCGAGGAACCGCTTGACCCTGCCGTCGAACGCGATCAGGTCGGCACCGGAGAAGGCGTTCTCCAGCGACAGCATCGGCAGGGCGTGGGTGGCCTGGGAGAACTTGTCGAGGGGGGCGCTGCCGACCCGCTGTGACGGGGAGGCGGGGGTGACCAGTGCGGGACACTGCTCTTCAAGGCGGAGCAGCTGCTGCATCAGCCGGTCATAGTCGGCGTCGCTGATTTCCGGTTGATCGAGGGTATGGTAGAGGTAATTGTGGTGATGCAGGCGCGCGCACAGGTGTCGGTGCTGTTCGCGCAGTTCCTCCGGAATCTGTTCCGCTGCCGCCATCCTGGTGTCCTTTGAGCGCTGCCGATGCGTGATGATATTGAGGCCCGTCCCTGTGGTCGTTACTGTGCGCACGCAAGCCCTTCCCCTTTGGCGAGGATTAGGCTAAACTTCGCGAACTTCGCGTGTCGTTGCCACTGTACAGACTCTTTTTATCAGACAAGATTCCGACACCCAAGAAAAAAGGGATTCGATGAGATGGATGAAACAACCTGGCGCATTCTTGCGCTGTTCCTGCTGTTGCTGTTGTCCGCCT
>JAWOIX010000166.1:0-10016 GCA_046484405.1 Pelovirga sp. | reverse complement strand
GGTGATGGGCCAGGCGCCAAGGGCGGTGGTCAGCGCGGTCAGGACGATGGGCCGCAGGCGCACCGCGCCGGATTCGACGATGGCTTCGCGCAGGGGCGTTCCCTCCGCCAGGGCGCTGCGGATAAAATCAATGAGCACCACTGCGTTGCGGATGACGATGCCGCCCAGAGCGATCATCCCGATCATGCCCGTGGCGGTAAAAAACACCGGGTCGGCAAAGCCGCCCACCGGCCGATCCATGAGCAGATTGAGCAGCCAGAAACCGGGCATAATACCGATCACGGTAAAGGGAATAGACATCAGAATCAACAGCGGTAGCACAAAGGAGCCTGTCTGCAGGGCGAGCAGGATATAGACGCCGATCATGGCGGCGCCAAAGGCCAGCCCCAGATCGCGGAACACGCGAAGGGTGATCTCCCACTCCCCTTCGCCGGCCCACTCCACCTCGATTCCCGCGTGCGCCGGTTCCTGGCGCAGCCTTTTCTGTATGTCGAGAATCGCTTCTCCCGGAGCCTGGCCAGCCATCTCGGCGGTCACATAGACGACCGGCCGCAGGTTTTTGTGGTAGATGGTCTGCTCCTCGGGCTGTTCAACAAACCGGCCCAGTTCGGACAGGGGCACCGCTTGACCGGTTGCGCTGATCAGCTTAAGGCGTGCAAGACTTCGCGCTCCGGTACGTTGTTCCCGGGGCAAAATGACCTTGACAAAGAGGGGCTGACGCTCGTCTTCAGGGTGCAGAGTCGCAGGACTCGTGCCACCGACCGCCAGCATGAGGGTTTCTGTAATAGCGTCCGTACTGATGCCATGCAGGGCGGCCTTTTCTTTATCGGGGATAAAATCAAGACGCGTGCGCGGCATCTCGATGGTCGTGTCCAGATCAACGACAAAGGGTTCATCGGTCATCACTCGGGTCACCAGGCGGGTCGCGCTAATAATATCTTCATAATCAAGTCCCGGAGCACCATAAACCTCGGCAACCACCGTTGCTAGTACCGGTGGACCGGGAGGTGTCTCGACGATCTGTAAAGTCGCCCCATATCCTTGTGCCAAGCCTTCAAGATCGCTTCGCAGGCGCAGGCCCAGAGCATGGCTTTGCATGAGTCGTTCGTTCTTCCCGACCAGGTTGATCCGAATGTCGGCCAGATGGGGTTGCTCGCGCAGATAGTAATGGCGAACCATACCATTGAAATCCATGGGTGAAGGACGGCCGACGTAGGAGACAAAACTGGTTACCTCGGGGACGCTGCGCAGATAGTCCTCAAAATCACGGACCATCCGGTCAGTAGCCTCCAGCGTGCTGCCTTCTGGCAGGTCCAGCACCAGTTGCAGTTCGTTCTTGTTGTCGAAAGGCAGCATCTTTAAGGGCACCAGGCGTAACATGGGCAGCGCCAGGGATAGTACCAACAGAACCAGAATGCCGCCCAGCAGTGCCCAGCGCCAACGGCGCTCGCCGAGAAAAGGCGCCACTGTTGCACGATAGCCACGCTTAAGCCAGGAGGGAACAACATCCTGCCCCTTCAAGTCTTCTTCGCCGTCTTTTTCCACCCGCCGGCGAATCAGGCTATAAGCGAGCCAGGGAACCACGGTCAGCGCTGCCAAGGTCGAAAAAGTAACCGTCAGTGGGACATTGGCCGCCATGGGCGCCATATAGGGTCCCATCATGCCGGTAATGAAAAACATGGGAATGAAGCAGATAATGATCGCCAAGGTGGACAGAATGACTGGCGGCAGTACCTCGCCAACGGCATACAGGGTTGCCTCGCGAGGCTTGTATCGCCGTCTGAGAATGTGACGCTGAATGTTGTCGACATTGGTGATGGGATCATCGACCACCAGACCCAATGACAGAATCAGGGCGAAGAGAGTGACCCGGTTGATGGTATAGCCCAGCAGAAAATTGACGAATAGTGCCAGGGAAAAGCTTATAGGCACAGCGAGGGCAACAATAAACGCCTCACGGCGCCCCAGGGTGAAAGCCAGCACCACCACCACGGTGGCTATGGCAAAAAACAGTGACGTCAGCAGATCACTGACTTTTTCCTGGGCAGTTTGTCCATAGTTGCGCGTCACCTCGACGAAAACTTCGTCCGGAATCACGGATTCTTTGAGCTCATCCAGGCGTTTCAGAATAGCATCGGCCACATCAACGGCGTTAGAACCCTTCTTTTTTGCCAAAGCCAGAGTCACCGCTGGATAGGCACCGACGGCGGCGGCCGGGGAGATCTTCCCCGGATCAAGAGTTGTGGCGGGATGCTGCGGATTGCGTTCGAGAAACAGAGCGGAAAACCCGATGCGCGAATAATTATCGGCCTCCTGCGGGCCATCGACCACGCGGGCTACATCGCGCAGATACACAGGGCGCCGGTCATGCACCCCGACCACCAGTTGCTCGACATCCTGAGCTGTTTGCAGAAAAGCGGTGCTGACCACGCTGATGTCACGATTGGCCACGGAAAAACTCCCGGCCTGTACCGCCGCATCGGCACCACGGAGCGCCGCAGCCACCTGCAGAGGGGAAATCCCGCGTGACGCCAACCGGGCCGGATCGAGTTCGATCCGCACTTCACGGCTGCGCCCGCCGACCAGTTCCGAGCGTGAAATATCATCGACTTCGGTCAGACGTGCCAATACTTCCTGGCCGATGCGATGCAGGGCAAAATCATTGTAATGTTCAGAATACAGAGTCAGATTGACAATGGGAACATCATCGATTTCCACTGGCCGGATGACCCATCCTTGCACGATGGGCGGCACCTGCTCGATATTCATACTGATCTTGTTGTGCAATTTGACCAGGGAACGCTCGCGGTCTTCGCCGACATGAAAACGTACGGTGACAATGGCGAGACCATCACGGGACATGGAATAGACGTATTCGACCCCGTCGATCTGCCAGAGAAGTTTTTCCAGGGGCGTCGAGACCAGTTGTTCAACCTCGCGGGCCGACGCACCGGGGGCCTGCACGAACACATCGGCCAGCGGCACGACAATCTGCGGTTCCTCCTCGCGAGGAGTCAGAACCATGGCTGCAAGCCCCAGCGCCAGGGCAAAAATGATCATTAGAATTGGCGGTTGCGGCTGCAGAAAAGGCGCGACCAGGCGTGCAATCAAACTTTGAGGCGCGGCGCTTTGCTCAGTCATGGCCGAGCTCCAGGCAGCACAAGCTGCTCATCACCCTCTAGGCCTGAGAGAATTTCTACCTTATCCTCCAGGCGGACGCCGGTGGTGACCAGCAGACTTTTGATGCGCTCCTTTTCGACAACCTGCACCATGTCGAGCTGACCGACACGCAAGACGGCAGCGGTGGGCACCATAACGGCGGGGCGCGTATCCAGCGGTACCCTGAGACGCCCGAACATGCCGGTATAAAGCCCCTGACGATCAGACAGCGCGACTTTGACAACGAAGCTGCGCGTGCGTGGATCGGCGCCAGGGACGATCTCTTCCACAAGCCCCATAACGGAGCGGTCCGCGACCAGGACTTCAACGTCCTGACCCAGAGTAAGTCGCTCAATAAGCAACTCCGGTACCAGAGCTTCCAGTAGCAGTGCGTCCTCCCCCTGCAATGTCAACAGCACTTTGCCGGGCATGGCCAAATCACCGGGATCCACGTGGCGCTCCACGACCTGTGCCCTCATCGGCGCGAGGATCAGCGCATAACCAAGGGCTACGGCCGCTGCCTCAACACGTTGCCTGGCTCCCTCAATCCCAGCTTCGGCGGCAACCAGTGCAGCAGCGGCCTGCGCCAGGGCAGCCTGGATCTGTCCCCGTTCAGCCTCAATGGCTTCCATCTCTTGCTGGGTGGCGGCCTGCGCTTCCAGAAAGTTGCGGATCCGCTCGTATTCCGCAAGGACACGCGTTTCTGTGGCACGGGCCGCTTCAATAGCACGCTCCGCCTGAATTTTCTGCTGAACTTCAGCGTTGAGATCCTGCCGGGCCTGCTGATAGCGCGACTGCAAGGTACGATCATCGATTTTCACCAGCAGGGCGCCCTTGTCAACGAAATCACCGGAACGCACTGCGACCTGTTCCACGCGACCGGTCAGCTGAGACTCAATGCGTCCGGTGATGCGTGTCTGCAGGGTGCCAACCGCCTCGTAGTACTGGGGCAGTGCAACTTTTCGTGCGGCTACCCGCTCTTCGTCCACAGGAGGGACTGGAGCAGGCACGTGGCTGTCCTCGGGCCCGATTTGTCCGGTCCTGAAAAAGCCGCCCATATAGAGAATCAGACCGATCAGCAGCAGGCCGCCGATAAGGGGCGGGCTCCAGCGCTTCAGCATGTTTTTCCTTGCGGTAGCCTGTCTCATTGAACACCTCCCGCTGACGCCCCAGCAAAATGTCTCTCGCCCACGGCCCGCGCCAGTTCCGCGAGGGCACGCAAATGATCACGCTCGGCGGCGGCCGCTGCCATGCGACTGCGGCGCAGAGACAGTTCGGCCTCCAGGTAACGCGTCACCTCGGCTGCGCCCCCGGCAAAACGTGTTTGCACCAGTGAAAAGGCCTCTTCGGCCTGATTCACTGTCGCAATCGTTACCGCCTGGTGCGCTACGGCTTCTTCGACTCCAAGCCAGGCCTTGCGCACCTCCAGTTCGATGTCCCGGCGCAAGTGCTGTGCAGCGGCCAGGCGTTCCTGGACCTGCCCACGTGCACCTTCTTTTCGTGCCGAGGTGGCAAATCCGGTAAAAATGTTCCAGCTCAAACGAGCCCCAAAAGTCCAGTTAAGCTGATCGGCATTGTAGGCCAAATCAGGATCATCATGGTAAAGACGTGCTTCCAGATCAAGGCGCGGCAGATATTCGGAGCGGGCAATACGTTGTTCCAGGTGTGCGCTCTGCAGGCTCTGCCGGGTACCGGCCAATTCCGAGCGGCGATTAAGAGCGCGCTCAAGGGCCTGTGCATAATCTTGAGGAGGCTCATAGGAAAAACTGCTGGAGATGATTTCCAAGGGTGCATGGGCATCGCGATCAAGCAGCACCGCCAGGGCCGCCTGCAACCTTTGTTGATGCGACCTGGCGCGAATAATCTCTGACTTCGCTTCGGCCCGTCGAACCTGTAGAGACAGTAGATCCGCACGCAACAGGCTGCCCCCGGCAAGACGCACCTCCGCCAGTTCGATCTCACGCTCGATCACGTCAAGACTCTGCCGGGAGATATCCACCAGGGTGTGCGCCGTCAGCAGAGTGAGATAGGTGTCGATGACTGCTGCTTCAAGCTGATTGGCAAGCGCAGCCCGTGCGCTGTGCGCCTGCTCAAGACCAAGCTGAGCCTGCTGGTAGCGCAACTTGTCGCGGCCGCCCGCATAGAGATTTAATTGTGCCTGAATCCCCGCCTCCCAATTGTCGAACCGTCCCGGTTCATTGAAGTCCACCTGCGCAGGCAACTGACGGGCATCGATGGTTTTAAACAGATAGGCGGAAGGGGCATCTCCGCGCAGGTATTCCAGTGACACATCCACCTGTGGCCAAAACGCCGCCCGACTCTCCTTCACGGCTGCCCGGGCTTGGGTGATGCGCGCTTGGGCCTGCTCCAGCGCTGGGTTTGCGGAACGCGCCAGACTCAGGGACTTTTCCAGGGTGAGAATTTCGGCGTCGGCGTCGGAAGCCGCTGTCCACACGTACAGCAGCAGCGACAAATACACAAATGCCCTTAAAATCTTTGAGTATTCCATAAAAATATCTCGACAAAAAAAAGGGGCAAATCATCTTAAATGATCCAACCTCCCGACACCTCAGAGAGCGGTGATCACCTCTTTCAGTTTGTCCCGTATCTGCTCGGCAATCGACCTGAGTTGCGGATTGCTGATAGCCTGCATCGAGGCGAGAGGGTCGACTGCTGAAACTTCAATGCTCCCTTCTGGAAGTTCTCTCAGAATGACATTGCAAGGGAGCATGGTGCCTACATGTGGCTCAACCTGCAATGCCTGGTAGGCAAAGCTCGGATTGCAGGCCCCGAGGATCTTGTAGGGTGGGTAATCAACATCCAGCTTCTTCTTCAGGGTCGCCTGTACGTCGATCTCTGTCAGCACCCCGAACCCTGCTTCCTCCAGTTGTCCAAGCACCCGTGTTTCGGCCTCGGCAAAGCTTGTATCCAATTGTCGGCTGAGATGATAGCTCATAAAACAATCTCCTTTCGTAGATTGGTGATACAGCTGTTTTAATCTCTATGCTTGATCAGTCCTCGATAACGAAAAAACCGCCTGATCGGCCCGTGGCAATTCGTGTGGCGGTGTTCAGATATGATGATCTCCAGTTTTCTCTTGCGGCCAATCCGCAAACGCTATGAAGTAAATTAAAACGATGTTAGCGACGGGAACCAGCATCAGCATTGCCAGCCAGCCCGGGTATCCTGTGCGCTGGCAGATGCGCCAGACCGGAATGACGATTACAATGGCGATCACCAGCATCCACAGCCAGTGTCCTGCCCACATTGTGTTGTTAAACATATGACTCCCCAGCATGGTATGAGCCTCCGTTTCAACTTCGGGTGTTAGTGGTGGTGTTCCTGCGATCCTCCTTGGTCAGACTCTCTGGTCCCCGCCGACCGTTTCAGGAAGATCAGCTCGGCGACCGCAATGGCGATCATCGCAACAACGGCAACAGCAATCACCAGGGGGTCGGAATGCAGCTTGACCCAGACAAACCCTCCGAGGGCGAGCAAATCGAGAATAATGGCCGTGGCCGGCACCCATGCCCTGGCCTCGATGTCCTTGCGGAGGTAGCGAATGACGCCCCAATGGATGGCAATGTCCATGATCAGGTAAAATACGATGCCCAGCGCCGCAATCCGGGAGAGGTCAAAGAACGCGGTCAGGATCAGGCCGATCACCACGGTGTAGACCAGGGTGTGTTTCTGGATGCTTCCGGGCATGCCAAAATGACTGTGGGGCACCAGTTTCATTTCGGTCAGCATGGCCAGCATTCTGGACACGGCAAAAATGCTGGCGAGAATGCCGCCGGCGGTGGCCATCATGGCAATGGCCACCGTGAACCAGACGCCGTAGTCACCCAATGCCGGCCGGGCGGCGGCAGCAAGGGAGTAATCCTGTGTCTCGATGATTTCGGCAAGCGAAAGATTGCTCGCCACGGCAAAGCCGACCAGGGTATAGATCACCACGCAGGCGGCGATAGAAATCACGATGGCGCGACCAACGTTGCGATGCGGGTCTTTTACCTCCGAGCCACTGTTGGTAATCGTTGTAAAGCCCTTGAACGCCAGGATCCCGAGTGCGGTCGCACCAAGGAAATTGCCAACGGTTCCGGCCTCTCCAGTACTGGAGAAGTCAATGGAAACGCTATCGGCAATCCAGACACCCACCAGCCCGAAAATCACAATGCCCCCGATTTTCAAAATGCCGATAAACGACGCGACGTTCTCGATATAGCGGTTGCCCAGCAGGTTGATCAGAAACGCCGCGAGGATGAGTGCTACCCCGAGAATCGGTACCATACGACCACTCTCGTCGCCGCCGAAGAGCTGCATGGTGTAGGCACCGAAGGTGCGGGCCAGAAAACTTTGAGCGATCACCATCGAAAAATACATCAGCAACGCATTGAAGGCCGTCGGCAAGCGGTCGCCGTAGGCCTTGTGCAGATACATGCCGATACCACCGGCTGACGGATAGGCGTTGGAAATCTTGATGTAGGAATAGGCGCTAAAGGCAACGATCACGGCAGCGGCCAGAAACGCCAGCGGGAACAGGGCACCGGTCATCTGCGCCATCTGCCCGGTCAGCGCAAAGATACCGGCGCCGATCATCACGCCGGTTCCCAACATCACCGTCCCTGGTAACGTCAGGCTTCCTTCGCTGTATTGGGTTGTTCTGTCTTCTTCCGTGGCCATGAACCCTCCCGTTGTTTATATAGTCAATCTCGATCGAATTATTTGTATGTGCTAACCAACGCTCCTTTTATGAGTATATCGTGACCTAGAGCAGTCGCAAGGCGTTGCTGATAACCGAAACAAAACTGAAGGTCATGGCGGCATTAGCGATCATTGCGCGGAGCAGAATCACAAAGAAGGGATTGAGCACTCCCGCTGTTCAGAGGGACGCCGGTGGCGTTGTCAGGACTTAGAATCTTAAGAATCTTAAGCATTGATTTGTTTTTGTTGAGATCAGAGCGTTGTGTCTATGCTGTGCGTCGCGCCTGACAAGACCATTGATAGTGCGCCAAGCTTAAGTTGAGACCGAAGAGAGGACTTTCTTATTTATCCTCTCGAATTGAATGGATGGTGAGGATCTGGCAGAAGCAGGTGCTTCTTGCTAACCCTGACCGACAAAAAGGGGTAGGTCGAAAATCAACTCAAAAAGTCCACGAGCGGGAGTCCATTTGTAGGAGTCTGAATCGCAGCTATAATGAAGTCGTGGCAGAGAAACCAGCGTGTCAGCAGAAAGGATGGTCGATGAAACTGAAGATTGGGAAAATCATCCTGGTTGTCACGGTCGTGCTCATTGCTCTCTGGCTGCTGGGTCGAGCCGTGTTGACGGTTCAACTGCCAGACCGAGTCGGACTGGATCTTTTTACCGCAGACCGAAGCTTTACGCTCCGGGAAGCTTTCGACGAGCTTTCCGAGGGGGCCGGGCAGAAAGAAGATGCGCTCCTCTTAGAGGATAACGGGATGGCATGGCTTGAGCGCTGGCGCCTGCTGCAGGATGCCAACGACCGACTGGACATCAGTTATTTTATTCTGAAGCAGGACGTTTTCGGAATTTCATTTCTCGGCCATCTCGTTAAAAAGGCGCAGGATGGGGTCCGGATACGTTTGCTCCTCGATGCCATGGGCGTCAAGATGTCGCGCAGCTTTAAAGGCAATGACTACCTAAATGCACTGATCGGCGCCGGGGAGGTTGACATCCGTATGTACCGGCCATTGAAGTATCGCTTTTCCGATGCCTTTCTGACCTTGAATCCGGCGGCTATTTTTATCAGCGAGCATGACAAGATTCTTCTCGCCGATGATATGACGGCTCTGATCGGAGGTCGCAATATCTCCGCCGACTATTTTACCCCGCCGGAAGATAACCGCAAAGCCTTCGGTGACACCGACATCCTCTTGTTGGGAAGAGAAGTCGGCCGCGCCCTGGAAAAAGCCTTTTCGGCAGAGTACGACAGCGATGAAGCGAAAGCGGTGGAAGGGGAGGCCCTCGAGCTGATGGATTCGGAGGAGGACTTGCTCCTGGCCTATCGGGCCATGGACGCCTGGCTGCATGGTCGTCCCATCCCGGAAGAGGTCGCAGAGTCGATCGTGGACAAGAAGCTTCCGTGGCTCGACGAACTCTCCCGGGTGCCTCATCTACGCGGAGCGTTGCAAGAGAAAAGACCGACTTCAGTCTCTGCGGATATACGCATCGTCAATAGCCGGTCCCGCCTGTTAAAGAGCGACGACCCCATCACCAGCAGCCTGATCCAGTTCGTACGCAGCGCGCAGGAGGAGATTTTTATCCAGAACCCTTATCTGGTGCTCCCTGCGGAGGCAGTGGATATTCTCGCAGAGGCTTCCGCCCGCGGGGTTCGCATTACCGTGATCACAAACAGCCCTGTGTCCAGCGATAATCCCATGAGCCAGGGTGTCTTCCTGGAACAGTGGCCGGAACTGCTGGCACAGGTTCCCACCCTGAAACTCTATGTCGCGTCCAATCAGCACAACCTGCATGGGAAAGTTGCCGTTATCGATCGACAGCTCGCGTTGGTGGGAACGTACAATCTCGATCCGCTGAGTATCGCCCTGAACAGCCTTCTACCTGCCACCGGAGGGCTGCTCCTACCGCATGGCGGTGGTCTCCATCCGCAAGCAGTACCCGGGGCATGCCAAGCGGGTGATGCTGGGCGTCTGGTCCTACCTGCCGACCGGGAGGCTGACGAATCCGGCATTGGTGTACGTCGCCCTGGTCGGCGGACGGCGTCGCCGCCCATTCCACGACCGCGATCTGCCGACCTGCCGTCCGGATGTCTTTGACGGCCTGCTCCGTGAGCGCTGTTCCGATGTTCTCACCGACCCGGAGCGGCCGACGGCCCGGT
>JAWOIX010000126.1:0-5324 GCA_046484405.1 Pelovirga sp. | reverse complement strand
CAATCACCGGAAAAAGAAATCCGGCGGCTCTGCACCACCGCCCTCGGATTGAGGAACACTGCGGCGGTGCCGGGATGGCGATGCCGGCTACAGCACTCGCCGCGGAGCAAAACTAAAGGTCGCTGGAAAAGAGCTTGACTTGTTCTGCCGTTTTGGGTTGAATCGCAATCTGATGTGATTGTAAAGGCAGTGAAGAGGAGTAGTAAGCGTGGTGTTCCGTTACAGAGAGCCGGTGGTGCTGCGAACCGGTACGGAGATGCGCTGAACTCGCCTTGGAGCCGCAGGGATGAACCTTTGAAGTAGTTCCTGTCGTGACCCTGCGTAAAGGGGAAAGCAAGGCCTGCCAAAATGGTTGTCGGCGCAGGCGAATCAGGGTGGTACCGCGAAGCATTCAGCTCTCGCCCCTGTTGTTACGGGGGGAGGGCTTTTTTATTTTTTGCCTGAGGGGCACAAGCAAAGGGGGTGGTTCTGTGTGGAAACTGACCTGAGTGACCTGGTGTCGTATCCTGGTAACTGGCGCACGAATGAGCATGAACAGATCGTCCCGCAGCTTCCTGCAGGACTGACCATGACAAGGAGAAACCGATGACGCAGGCTGAGAAGATCATTATTTTTGACACGACCTTACGCGATGGCGAACAGTCTCCCGGCGCAAGCATGAATATCGATGAGAAAATCCGGATTGCCCAGCAGCTGGAGCGGCTCGGTGTCGATGTCATGGAGGCCGGTTTTCCGATCGCTTCCGACGGCGACTACGAGGCGGTAAAGAAGGTAGCCCAGACGGTTAAAAAAGCGCAGGTCGCCGGGCTGTCACGCTCCAACAACATGGATATCGACCGTGCCTGGGATGCGTTGCAGTATGCCGGTGAGCGCGGCCGGATTCACACCTTTATCGCGACCAGCGATATCCACATGAAGTACAAGCTGAAAATGAGCGAACAGCAGGTTCTCGACACTGCCGTTGCCGCTGTCAAGCGGGCGGCCGGCTACACCCCGAATGTCGAGTTTTCTGCCGAAGACGCGGTGCGTACCCGGCTGCCGTTCCTGGCCAAGGTCGTCAAGGCCGTGATCGAAGCGGGTGCCACCACGGTGAATATTCCTGACACGGTCGGGTATACAATCCCGTCCGAGTACGCCGAGATTATCAGCTACCTGCGTCAGCATGTCAGCAATATTGACCAGGCGATCCTGTCGGTCCACTGTCACAACGATCTCGGCCTGGCGGTCGCCAACTCCCTGGCAGCGGTTCAGGCCGGTGCCCGGCAGGTGGAATGCACCATCAACGGCATTGGCGAGCGGGCGGGGAACTGTTCCCTCGAAGAAGTTGTCATGACCCTGAAGACGCGCCACGACATCCTTCCTTTCTGTACGGACGTGGTGACCGAGCATATCACCCCGACGAGCAAGCTGTTGTCCAACATTACCGGAATTCTGGTGCAACCCAACAAGGCGATTGTCGGGGCCAATGCGTTTGCTCACGAGGCGGGGATTCACCAGCATGGCGTGCTGATGGACAAATCCACCTACGAAATCATGACCCCCGAATCCGTCGGCCTGAACCAGAACAAGCTGGTTCTCGGCAAGCATTCCGGTCGTCATGCCTTCATCGATCGCCTCAAGCAGCTCGGCTATGATCTGGCGCGGGAGGAAATCGAGGTGGCCTTCGTTCGCTTCAAGACCCTGGCGGATATGAAGAAGGAGATCTTTGACGAGGATCTCGACGCCATTGTCGCCGATGAGGTGCTGCGGGTTCCGGAGATGTTCAAGCTGCAGCAGATGAACGTCAGTTCCGGTTCTTTTGCCACCCCGACCGCAACGGTCCAGATGGAGATCAATGGCAAGGTGAAAAAAGTCGCAGTGATGGGCGACGGTCCGGTCGATGCGACCTTCAAGGCCATCAAGAAGCTCACCCGCAGCAACGCGCCGCTGTTGAACTTTTCCGTCGGGGCGATTACCGGCGGTACCGATGCGCAGGGGGAGTGTACGGTGCGTCTGCAGATGGAGGACGGCAGCGAGGTGCTCGGACAGGGCGCCCATCCGGATATCATCGTCGCCAGCGCCAAGGCCTACATCAACGCATTGAACAAGATCGCCAACCGTAGCCAGAAGAGGATTCATCCGTCCCTGTAACCGCCGGCGCTTATCACCGGGTGCGCCGCCGCAGCAACGTTTTAATGCCCTGCCGCGCAGGGTGAAATATCAGTCACAGGAGAATTCATGGGTAAGACATTAGCGGAAAAAATATTTGACAGTCACCTGCGCGACGAGCCGTTTCCCGGGACCAAGGTCCTGAACCTCGACCGGGTTCTCTGTCATGAAATCACCACGCCGGTGGCCATTGCCGATCTGGTCTGGCGCGGCAAGGACAGGGTCTTCGACCGCACCAGCATCAAGGCGGTCATCGATCATGTGACGCCGGCCAAGGACAGCAAGACCGCGACCCAGGCGAAGATTCTGCGCGACTGGGCACGGCGCCATCAGATCCCCGACTTTTTCGACGTCGGGCGCAACGGGGTCTGTCACGCCATCTTTCCGGAGAAGGGTTTCATCCGTCCCGGCCATACGGTGATCATGGGCGACAGCCATACCTGTACCCACGGCGCATTCGGGGCCTTCGCCGCCGGGGTCGGCACCACCGACCTGGAGGTCGGTATCTTGAAGGGGGTGTGTGCCTTTCGCGAACCGGCGACGATCCGCATCAATCTGCAAGGCACCCTGTCCGCCGGCGTCTATGCCAAGGATGTGATTCTCCATGTCATCTCGCGTCTGGGCGTCAACGGCGCAACCGACCGGGTGATTGAGTTCCGTGGTCCGGTGGTCGACCGGATGAGCATGGAAGCACGCATGACCCTGTGCAACATGGCCATCGAGGCGGGGGGAACCTCTGGCGTCTGCATGCCCGACCAGGTGACGGTTGATTATCTGTGGCCGTTCATTGAGGGCGAGTATGACAGCAAGGAGGCGGCCCTGGCTGATTTCAGCACCTGGCATTCCGATGCGGACGCCAGCTATGTCGCCGTGATCGACATTGACGTCAGCGATCTCCAGCCCCAGGTCACCTACGGCTACAAGCCTGACTGCGTCAAGGCCGTGGCCGAGATGGCCGGCACGCCCGTTGACCAGATCTATATCGGCACCTGCACCAACGGACGCATTGAGGATCTGCGCCAGGCGGCCGACGTGCTACGCGGACGGCAAATCGCCGACTCGGTTCGCGCCATCGTCTCGCCGGCGACACCGAAGATTTTTAACGAGGCACTGGCCGAAGGGTTGATCCAGGTGTTCATGGATGCCGGCTTCTGCGTGACCAACCCGACCTGCGGCGCCTGTCTGGGGATGAGCAACGGTGTGTTGGCCGAGGGGGAGGTCTGTGCTTCAACCAGCAACCGGAATTTTAATGGCCGCATGGGGAAGGGAGGAATGGTGCATCTGATGAGCCCTTCCACTGCTGCGGCGACGGCTATTACCGGCTTCATCACCGATGCCAGAACCCTCTAGTGCCCCTTTGGTGAGTCTTTGACAGGCATTCTGAGGCGTTTTGGTCGCAGGCAAGACGCTGTGGCGCAGGCCTGGCCACAGCCAGGCCGGGGAAAGGCGACGCAGGAGCGACCAGCAGCGGCGGAATTCCTGGATGGATTTTACCCACCGGGACACTGGAACAACAGGAGACAGGACCAATGCAGAAAGAATTTGGCGGACCGGCGATTGTCCTCGACCGTTCCGATATCAATACCGACGAAATTATCCCGGCCAAGTATCTGACCGAGGTAACCAAGGATGCTCTTAAACCCTACCTGCTGGAGGATCTCAAACTGGAGGGGTTCGATCCGAAAGGGGAGGCTATTGCCGCCGCAAAGGTGGTGATTTCGCGCGAGAACTTTGGCTGCGGTTCCTCCCGTGAGCATGCTCCATGGGTGTTTGAGGTCAACGGAATTCACACGATCATCGCGCAAAGCTATGCCCGGATTTTTCGGCAGAATATGTTCAATTGCGGCATGCTGGCGATTGAACTGCCCGCTGCCGCGATCGACGCGTTGATCGCCCAGGGCGCGGCCGGGGATCTGACCGTAGCCGTGGATCTTGAGGCGCAGCAGCTCAGTGCCCGTAATGCCAGCGGTGAACAGCATTACTCCTTTGCTATCAGTTCCTTCGACAAGGCACTGGTCGCCGCCGGCGGCTGGGTCGAGTTTGCTGACGCCCGCTACTAGCAGGGTGTTGCCGTCATCACGTAAAAAGCCGCTGCCTTTACAGGTCAGCGGCTTTTTTGCGTGATGCACGGCGGGAGTCTTCCCGCCAGCTGTCCGATCGGCGCAACCGCCGGGGATCAATTCGGCGCGGCGGCGTTTTCTGCCAACAGTTCGAGCAGTGCTGCAAGGGGGCGGTAGCCGGCGTGAATCTGGCCGTTCGGCAAAATCAGTGTTGGCGTGCCGGAAATCTGCAGCGATTGGGCGAGTTGACTGTTCTTTTCCAGCACATCGGATTCGCAGTTGGCTTCCGGCAGGGCCTCACCGGCAAAAGCCTGTTCGAGCTGATCCATCGATTTATTGCAGATGATGGTCTGTGACACTCTTTGCGAACTCGGTTGCATGGGGAGCAGTTTGATCTGGAATGCGAGGTCCGGATCCGCCTTGACCGCTTCGTGGAGGACCTGGTGCAGCTGGCTGCAGTAGGGACAATGGGGATCGGTAAAGACAATGGTCTGTTGTGGTGCCTGCGGATCGCCCAGGATCAGGGCATCCTCGAGGGGAATGGTTGAAACGTCCACGGGATTGAGCTCGCGGAACAGGTCTTCAGTGAGATTGCGCCGTTGTTTCAGATCGATGATGTTGCCGGAGAACATGTAGGTCGCGCTGGCATCGAGATACAGCGGAATGTTGCGCCCCTGCATCTTGACGGCGACGAGGTAAAGGCCGGGAATTTCTGACGGCGACACCGACAGCACCTCTCCCTGGAATTCCTGCAGGGCAAGAGCTGCAGCGTCTTTTGTCAAGGGTGGCAGCGCTGCCTGTTCCGCTGCTGTCGCGGTTGCCGTGATGCTCAATGTGCTGCAGAGCAGCAAAATCAAATAGCCGAGAGTTCGCACGTTGGGTCTCCTGTCAGGAAAAGTAGTAAAAGGTCGGTAACTCTAGCACGATCGGGTGCACCTGTCAGTTTTTTCGTGCGGAATCGACCATTCAGAAGGTGGTGCCACACGGCGGCGGTCGGAGAAATGAATTGACAAAAATATGCCCCCTTTTTATAGTCCTAGCCGCTTTGATGCCCTTAATGCTGAGGGTTTTTTTATTGACGCAGGAGAAGAATACTTATGGGCAAGAGCTTTAAAG
>JAWOIX010000075.1:0-6423 GCA_046484405.1 Pelovirga sp. | reverse complement strand
GGGGAAACCCACGACTGTGCGAACATCCCCGGCCGTGGCATACCGCTTCAGTGTCCGGCGGCGTCCGCGCCCAATCGGCCGATCACCTTGGCCAGTTTTTCCTTTATTTCCGCTGCAATCCGTTTCAGCTCCGGGTTATCAACGGCCTGCATCGAGGCAAGCGGGTCGATCGCGGCGACATCAACGCGGCCATCGTCCCATTCCTGCACGACGACGTTGCACGGCAGCATGGTGCCGATATAGGGCTCGGTTTGCAATGCCTCGTAGGCATAGGCGGGGTTGCAGGCCCCCAGGATGCGATAGTTGCGATACTCCCTATCAAGCTTTTCCTTGATCTTTGCAGTGACGTCGATCTCCGAGAGCACCCCGAAGCCCTCGTCACCAAGCCTGTCCTTCACCAGGGCGATCGTATCGTCAAAGGTCAGCTGTGTTGTTGTATTGATATAATATGTCATGTGCAGACTCCTTCTGGTCAGTTATTGGGTGGTTACGGGCGAATCGTCGCCGGCCGTTCTCCAGGCAGGCTGATCATGCACCATCCGACCTGCCCGCTGACAGGTTCTCGTCGATCAGATCATCGCCATCCTCCAAAGCATGGAGAATGGGGCAGCCATCCGCCGAACCCTGCCCGTCACAACCGGCATCAAGCGTTTCCAGAATGTTCTGGATCCTGCTGAGATCTGATATTTTTCTTTTGATGTCGGCGATCTTTATCTCAACCTGGTCCTTGATGTCACTCATCCGCGCCGTCGGATCGTGGCTCAGATCCAGCAGTTCCTTAATCTCTTTCAGGGTAAAACCCAGTGCCTTCGCCCGCTTGATAAAGCGCAGTCGAACGACGGCCTGTTCCGAATAGATCCGGTAATTGGAGCGGGTTCTCCGGGGCGGATCAAGCAACCCTTCCTTTTCGTAAAAGCGCACCGTCTCGATCCCGAGGCCGGCACTCCTGGCGACCCTGCCAATTGTTAACGTTTCCATCGCTATTCCTCGCTGGTGACTGACACAACTACACTCTAAAGCATGTAGTATACTACAGGGTCAACGCCCGTGCCATCCACGCGAACGTATTGTCGCTATGCCATTGATCCGGGGCGGTTGTTGCCCACGGAACAAGTTGTGGTAGGATGACTGTCTGGATAACCTAAACGGAAAGGATACGCATCATGTCTGAAACCCCTGCCTATGCAGCTGTCAGTGCCGCGACACCATTGGTCCCCTTCACGGTAAACCGCCGTCAACCCGGCCCCCACGACGTTCTGATCGATATTCTCTATTGTGGCGTCTGCCACTCGGACATCCACCAGGTTCGTGACGAATGGGGTGGTGCCATCTTTCCCATGGTGCCCGGCCACGAAATCGTCGGCAATGTCGTTGCGACCGGCGCCCAGGTCACCCGGTGGAAGACCGGCGACACCGTTGGCGTCGGTTGCTTTATCGATTCCTGCAGGACCTGCGGTCCCTGCCGCGACGGCGAAGAGCAGTATTGCGAAGAGGGCATGAACGTCACCTACAACGGCTATGAACGTGATGGCAAAACACCGACTTACGGCGGCTACTCGACGCGGATCACCGTCGATGAAAACTACGTCCTGCGCATCCCCGACGGAATGCCCCTCGAGCGTACCGCTCCGCTTTTGTGCGCGGGGATCACGACCTATTCTCCGCTGCGCCACTTCGGCGTCAAGGCCGGTGATCAGGTCGCCATCGTCGGACTGGGCGGCCTTGGCCATATGGGGGTGAAGATCGCCAGCGCCATGGGCGCCAGGGTCACCGTCTTGAGCCATTCGCCGGCAAAACGCGATGAGGCCCTGCGCCTTGGGGCGGAGGCGTTCCTGGTCACCAGCGATCCGGAGGTCTTCAAAAAAAACGCGTCATCGTTCGATTTTATTCTCGACACCGTCTCGGCGCAGCACGACTACAATGCCTATCTTGGCCTGTTGCGCCGCGATGCCACCATGGTCCTGGTTGGCATCCCGGAACCGACGGCGCTCTCCGCCGGTCCGCTGGTCATGCAACGCCGCCGCCTCGCCGGATCACTCATCGGTGGTATTCGCGAGACCCAGGAAATGCTCGATTTCTGTGCCGCGCACCAGGTCGCTGCCGACATCGAACTGATCCCGATCCAGCGCATCAACGAAGCCTATGAACGGGTTCTCAAAAGCGATGTACGTTACCGCTTTGTCATTGACATTGCGTCGTTGAAAGATCTCTGAAAAAGCCGGGGAGCTGTGAAGGGCAAACAGGAAGGGAAAGGGTCAGACCCGGATCCCCGCTGTCCCGCCGGTGAGCAGGGCGGCGGGGGATCCAAGGAGTTGCCGGTGAGCAGGTCTTCTGGGTTCCCGCCTGCGCGGGAATGACAAGCAGGACCCGTTGTTGTTTTTTTTACTCACCGAAGGAATAAGATGGTGCGAGAGGGGGGACTCGAACCCCCACATCATAAGACACCAGATCCTAAGTCTGGCGCGTCTACCAATTCCGCCACTCTCGCGTGACAGCATCCTGAAAGCAACAATGCCCACCTCCCATACTCACCCGGTTGACGGGGTAACTTAAGTGGGGGAGGTGAGCATTGTTCAGGTTAAATGGGGTGAGTGAAGGGGCTTGAACCCTCGACAACTGGAGCCACAATCCAGTGCTCTACCAACTGAGCTACACCCACCAGAAAAACTCGCTCATCCTACAAAAAATGCATCACCCCTGTCAAATTAAAAAGTGTGGTCCGGATTTATTTGAGCGCCCTGTCACCCTTGCCGATGAACGAGCGGATCCTGCTGCTGCCAGTGCCGCAGCAATCCGCATGAAGAGATGCAAGCCGCCTAACCCGTGCCGTCGAGATAATGCAGCGCGGCGTTGCGCAGGTCCTCCGGGCGCAGGTAGCTGTAAGCACGCGCGGGCAGCCAGGTATCCCTGGGCAGCAGGGCAAAACCGTTGGTCTCGTCGGGGGTGATGCCGCCGTGAGAGCCGTTCTCTTGCGCGAACGTCAGGGCCGTCACGCCATCGCGCCAGCCCAGCAGGATAAAGTCACCAGCATCCGGGTGCTCACACAGGCGCAGCAGATCATCACCAAGGGCGTCGATAAAAGGATGATCTGCACCAAACAGGGCAGCCAGATCCTCTGGCAGCCGGAATTCAGCCGTTGCCGTGCAGGCGTGAAGTATGCCGGGCGCAACCTGCGTCAGGATGACCGGGATCTGATGCGTCTGCGCCAGCTCTGCCGCGATGCGCCTTCTTTCCTCGTGGGCTGTTTTGTTTGCCAGGTAGAGATGCGCGACCGGCCCCAAAGCGGTCATGACAGGCTGAATGTCGGGCGGAACATTGCCATTCGCGTCAAGAACAAAGAACAGACGTTGAATGGTGTTCCCCCCGAGAAAACGAATCCGCCGGGTCTGCACGCTGCTGGAGCTTTCAGCATGGATGTTTTCAGTGGCGATATTCATTTTTGCAAAGGTTTCCCTGACGGCCTGCACCAGCGGGTATCCCTGAACCTCTTCAAAAGGGCGGACCTTGACCTGTCCGTGATCGGAATAGACCCAGAGTTCGTAGCTGCGCCATGGGGCGCGTTTGCCCGCGCGCCACAAACGGGCGACAGCGTCGTCGATTCCCTTGAGCGTCCAGTGGGCAAAGAGAGAGTCCGGGCCGCGGCGATGAGCCTGTTCGTCGTAACCAAGCAGGTTGACATGGATGATCGGCAAGCCGCGGCTGATATCGATCTTGGCGCCAATCACACAGAGTTCACGCAACAGAATACAGATGCCGATCCGCGTCGGGATGAATGTCAATTCTTTGAGGAAATCATGACCGCGCACCAGGCCGCGGGTGAAATCAAGCAGCGCCAACCCGAGCTCGAGCGGCAGCAGCACTGCAGCGCGCAGCAAGCTGTACAGATTCGTGAAGAGAAACGCCAGCAGCACCATGGGGTTGGCGGCACGCAGGGCAGAGCCCCAGCCCATTGCTGAGGGACAGAAATGCGATTCTGCGGCACCACCGGTAAAGTTGTCGGAATAGGCGCTGCCGTCCTGCAGCAGTTGCCTGTTACCGGTGGCGGTGTGGCGCGATTCAAGCTTTGCCGCCGCTTCCGGTTCGTACATGCGGACAATGGACCCTGTTTCATGATCCCTGAACGAGAACGCCGGAACCGCCCCCCTCACACCATAAAACAGTTCGGATTGAACCGCCGGCGTGGTCGAAGGCAGCCCCGAATAGTGGGCGTGGGGCTGGTATTCGGCGCGCTGGATAAAGCGGCGCAAATGAGGCAGTTCGCCACGCGCGAGAGCCCGTTCAAACTGCTTCTGCGAGAGCCCGTCAATCTGCACCATGATCAGCCCGGGGCGTGTTGGCGAGCCGGCCAGGGCAGGCAGGCGTAACAGCCGCGCCAGCCAGGCACTGCGACTGAAACTGCGACGGATACGCCCCGGCAGAGAGTTCATCCAACGTGTCATATCAGTCTTTCTCGGAGAAAAGGTTGGCATCTATGGCACAATCGCCTGCTCTTGCGTAACTTTTAAAGATATCCCACTCGGTTTTGATGTAGGACAGGATCTCATCCAGGTTGTTTTCGTCGGTATCAGCAGCAGCAGCAACTTCAAGCCGCAGCTGTTCGATGCGGCTTGCGTAACAGGCCAGGGCCGTATCTGCAGAACGGGGCATGGAAAAATCGCAGGCGGTCGCAAGAGCGCTCTGCTGCAGGGCGTCACGCTGCTGTGGAGACCGCTCGAACATCCACTGCAAGGCGGCGCTGAAAGCGGCGATTGAGGTGTCGTGCAGCAGCCTGCCGTTGTCCTTGTCCCGCACCACTTCGCGCACACCGGGAGCGTCGAGGGCGACCACCGGCAGGCCGGCCGCCATGGCTTCGGTCAGCACCATTCCCTGGGTCTCGCTGGTTGACGCGAAGGCAAACAGATCCATCGCATGCAAAGCATCTGATAGCTCCTGCTGCTGCAGAATACCGGCGAAGTGCAGCCGCTGTGCCAGATCAGCCTGGGCAAAGATCTCGCGAATCGCCTCGGTGGAGGGACCGGTTCCGACCACCAGAAAATGTGCCGCTGGCTGATGACTGACAAAGTCCGCAACCGCTTGTGCCAGAAACGCCAGGTTCTTTTCCGGGGCCAGGCGACCCAGGTGACCAACCACAAAGGCATCCTGCGGAATGTCCAGCTGCCGGCGAAATGCGGCGCCGTCCCCACTGGCGAAGGCGTCCAGGTGCACCCCGGTCGGCACCACGGTAATCGGTGCGGTGACGCCCCGTTGCTGCAGCAGGTCACGGATGCTCTCGCTGGGAGCGAACACCTGATCGCAGAGTTTGGCATAGCAGGTGGCAAGCTCAATGACAAAGCGCTTTAACGCCGGCGAGTTGCCCGGCACATAGTGGGTATATTGCTCATACAGGGTATGGTGCGTGAACACCAGCGGCAGCCCGCGATGGCGTGCCAGGCGCAACGCGGTGAGCCCGAGCAGGAACGGGTGCTGAGAATGAACGATGTCCGGTTTGAAATCGTCAACCGCGCTGCTCAGATGGGGATGTATCGGCAACGCGACGGAAAAATCACTGGCGTTAAAGTTCTGGATCGCGTTGATGCGCACGACGTCGTTTTCGTCCTGTGCCATCTCGGGAAATTCGGGAGCCACGACCAGCACCCGATGGCCGCGCTTGCGGTATTCAGCGACAAAGGCTTCTACCGAGCGGGCCACGCCGCCGACATGCGGGGTGAAGGTATTGGTGAGAATGAGAATATTCATGCATCATGGTTCCTTTCTACTCAGAATCAGCGACCCGCTACCGGCGGCAACAGTTGCCGCCTCGAAACCGGGCAGGCGGATTTCCATCGGGGGCTCGTGGTGATGCCAGTCACCGCGCCATGCGATCCGTGGCGCATCGCCGCCACCCGGGGTGATGCTCAGGGATAGCGTACCAAAGGTTGTTGGAGCCGGACCAAAATGGATCGGCTCGTTGTGCGCCAGCCAGCGCTCAGGCACCCCTGCCCCCAGGATCAACCGCTCGCCTTCTTCGCGGACAAAACAGTTACGCACCATCAGGACCCATTCAGCAGACGCCCAGACATGATGGCCATCACCCATGCAGCCGCCACCGGTATGTGGGTGGATCGCCTCCGGCCATTGTCCGGTCGCAGTGGCCAGGGCCGCAACGGCATCCATCAGGTCAAGATAGCGCGCGTCGCCGGCACGCAACAAAATTTGCGCCACGTGCAGGGTCAGATAGGCGTTGAGGCCGGAATGGATCATATCCTGATAAAAGGCGCCATTCACGAAACAGCGTTCAAGCAGAAAGGCGACACAATCGAGCAGTCGCGGATCATCTGCCGCACAGAGCTGGGTTGGATAACCGAAGGCCAGGGAACCGATCGCGCCGGCATCCAGGCGGCGATAGGGCGACGCCGGCATGGCCGGGCGCTTTAAGCGGCTGGC
>JAWOIX010000072.1:0-4224 GCA_046484405.1 Pelovirga sp. | reverse complement strand
GCGGCAAGACCCTCACGGACGCAGAGATCTCTCCCGTTTCCGAGGACGTGGTTATCGAAGAAGAGGTGGTCACTGAAGAAGAGGTGGTCTCCGAGGACGAGGTCGTCTCCGAAGAAGAGGTGATCACTGAAGAAGAGGTGGTCGCCGAAGAAGAGGTGATCACTGAAGAAGAGGTGGTCGCCGAAGAAGCGGTGGTCATCCCGGAGGATATCCCCGCAGTGGCCGCTGTTGCCGTCGCTGGAGAACCGCCCCTGACGGTCCTGGGCCGCTGGCTTGACAACATCCGTCGAAGGAGAAACCATGTTTAACGAGATTTTAAGCCGTATCGTTGATCAATGCCCCGGCGCCCTTGGTGCCCTGATCATGGGGTATGACGGTATTGGCATAGAGGAAGTCGTGGTTCCCGGGACGGAACTTGACCTGACCCTGGTCGGAATTGAATACTCGAATGTTATCAAGGAAATCCGCAACGTCAGTGATATCCTCCGGAGCGGCGCGCTGCAGGAGGTGTCGATCAAAACGGCACAGTACTACATCGTCGTCAGTGCGTTGACGGATGAGTATTTCGTTGCTCTTGTTCTGGATCGCTCCGCCAATTTTGGCAAGGGGCGCTACCTGTTGCTGCGCGAATCCTTCGCCCTGCAGCAGGAGCTGGCGTAACCGATGAAAATCGCCGTTATTAACGGACCCAATCTCAACCTGCTGGGGATCCGTGAGCCTCATCTGTACGGATCACAGTCCCTCGACCAGATGATGCAGCGTCTTGGTGAGGAAGCCGCGGCGTTAGATTGTGAGCTGCTGGTCAGCCAGTCGAACCATGAAGGGGTGCTGGTCGACCAGATTCAACAGGCACAGGCCCAAGGGTGCAGCGGCATCATTATCAACCCGGCCGCGTATACCCACACCAGCGTTGCCCTGCGCGACGCAGTGAGCGCCGTCGGCCTGCCCGTCATTGAAGTTCACCTGTCCAACATCCATGCCCGTGAAACCTTCCGCCAGCATTCCTATATCGCTCCTGTGGCCGTCGGGCAGATCTGCGGCCTGGGCGCCACCGGGTACAGTCTGGCCTTGCGCGCACTGGTCGACCTGGTGCTGCAGCGGAGCGCCCGTGCTTGAGCGCCGGAGCCGTTTTATCGAGCAGTTGCTGGACGACGAACGGCTTGATGCTCTGCTGATCTTCGGCCGGTGTGACATGCGCTACCTGTGCGGTTTTACCGGCACGGACGGCGTACTGCTGCTGAGCCGGTCCGGTGCGGATTTTTTTACCGATTCGCGTTACCAGGAACAGGCACGCCAGGAAGTTCGTGCTGACCGGATTCACTGCTATAAAAACAAGCTGGAGGCGGTTGGCGAACAGCTGGTTGCGGCCGGTTTCCAGCGGATCGGGTTTGATGCGCGCGATCTGACCGTGGCCCAGTACGACCTGCTCAAGCGGGCACCAACGCTCTGTCACCTCGACTGGAATCCCCTGGCCGATCAACTGGCGACCCTGCGCAGTATCAAGGACGCGGACGAACTCGACCTCCTCAGGCAGGCGGCCAGCCTGAATCGCCAGGCCTTCGAGACGGTCCTGCCGCATATCCGTGCCGGAGTCAGCGAAAGGGAGATCGCCCTGGAGCTCGAGTTCACCCTGAAAAAGCTCGGTGGCGGCGCCAATGCCTTTGATTTTATTGTCGCCTCCGGCCCGCGCGGAGCCCTTCCCCACGGTGTTGCCAGCGCTAAAAAGATCATGGCCGGGGAGCTGGTGACAATCGATTTCGGCACCTGCCGGGGTGGCTATTATTCCGACGAAACGGTGACCCTCGCGGTCGGTGAGGTTGACGGAAAACTTCGACAAATATTCGATATTGTGCTAGAAGCTCATGATTGTGCCATGGCGGCGGTGCGGCCGGGACTACGGGCCTGCGATCTCGATGCCGTTGCCCGCGATCTGATCACTGCGCAGGGTTACGGTGATTTTTTCGGTCACGGACTCGGTCACGGTGTCGGACTGCAGGTGCATGAGTATCCCGCATTGACGACCCGTAACCTGGATGAGCTGCTGCCGGGAATGGTCATCACGATTGAACCGGGCATCTATCTGCCCGGGATTGGCGGGGTTAGAATCGAGGACACGATTGTCGTGACAGCCGCCGGGTATGAGTGCCTGACGTCCATACCCAAGCAGTTGCGGGTGCTCGCATCCTGACCCATTTTTCACCGGATTCTACCGAAACAGCGGTTTCGGTAACACCTGTTTTTTACAGCTGTTTTAAGGAGACATCTCTATGGAATTAAAAGATCTGAAAAGCCTGATCAAGCTGGTCACTGATACCGATATCACCGAATTCAATATGGAAAGCGAAGCCGGAAAAATTCACATCAAGCGCGGGCCCGATAAGGAAGTTGTGTACGCGACGGCGGCTGCCGCGCCCGTCGCGGCACCCCCGGTTGCTGCGGCGCCGGCAGCGGCGCCGGCGGCAGCTCCTGTCGCCGAGCAACCGAGCAAGTATGAAGCGATCCCGTCACCGATTGTCGGCACCTTCTATCGCAAACCCTCGCCGGAAGCCGATTTCTTCTGCAAGGTCGGTGATGTCGTCGAAGCGGGGCAGGTCCTCTGCCTGGTGGAAGCGATGAAGATGTTTAACGAGATCGAAGTCGAATTCAAGTGCAAGATCATCGAGATTGTCAAGGAAGATGCTGCTCCCGTTGAGTATGGCGAAACGCTGTTCCTGGTTGAGCGCCTCTAAGGGGTTCAGACGAGCCGGCGCTGCCGGCGCGGGCTTGTCGATGACCGGCGCAGCCGTTTAGGTGACGGCCGCTCTGGTGTCGTCAGAGTCGTGAGCCGATTAGCCAGGCTCTGGCGGGAAGCACCAACGGCCGGCGTCACCAGGTCTTTGCCAGAGGGAAAAACTGGTGAATTTTGACGGATCCTTCATGCCTAACGGATAATCCGTTCAAGCAGGAGTAAAAATCATATGTTTCATAAAATTCTGATTGCCAATCGCGGGGAAATTGCCCTGCGGATCATCCGTGCCTGCAAGGAGATGGGAATCAAAACCGTTGCCGTGCATTCCACTGCCGATCATGAGGCGCTGCACGTCAGCCTGGCAGATGAAAGCATCTGTATCGGCCCGACGCCCAGTGCCCTGAGTTATCTCAACATGAAGGCGATTATCAGCGCTGCGGAAATTGCCGACGCTGATGCCATCCATCCCGGTTATGGTTTTCTCTCGGAAAATGCCGAATTCGCCGAAATCTGCGAGCAGTGCGGCATCACCTTTATCGGCCCATCGGCCGACAGCATGCGGCGTATGGGCGACAAGATCTCTGCCCGGCAGACCGTCACGGCTGCCGGGGTGCCGATTCTGCCGGGAACCAACGAGAGTGTCCAGTCGAGCAAGGAGGCGCAGAAAATTGCCGACGCGATCGGCTACCCGGTGATTATCAAGGCCTCCGCCGGTGGTGGCGGACGGGGCATGAAGATCGTTCATTCCCCCGTCTCCCTGGCCAACGCCCTGGCGACGGCGCGCTCCGAGGCGCAGGCGGGCTTCGGCCGCGCTGATGTGTACATCGAAAAATTCTGTGAGCATCCGCGCCACGTGGAAATCCAGATTCTTGGTGACAAGCATGGCAATGTCATCCATCTCGGCGAGCGTGACTGTTCCATTCAGCGCCGCCATCAGAAGCTCATCGAAGAAGCTCCCTGCTCGGTCCTGACGCCGGAATTGCGCGAGGAGATGGGCGCTTGCGCCGTGGCGGCGGCCAAGGCGGTCGGCTATTCCAGTGCCGGTACGGTGGAATATCTTCTCGACAGTGATGGCAGCTTCTATTTCATGGAGATGAACACCCGCGTACAGGTCGAACATCCGGTTACGGAGATGGTCACCGGCGTCGATATCATCAAGGAGCAGATCCGATCTGCTGCCGGCATCCCGCTGCGCTACAAGCAGGAGGATATCGTCATCCGCGGACATGCGATTGAATGCCGCATCAACGCCGAAGATCCGGAGAAGTTCACCCCTTTCCCGGGCAAAATCACCGGCTATCATACGCCGGGTGGCATGGGCGTCCGGGTCGAGAGCGCCATGTACGATCAGTACACTGTGCTCCCCCATTACGACTCGATGATCGGCAAGCTCATCGTTCATGCCGAAACCCGTGCCGAAGCTATCAAGCGGATGTCCTTTGCTCTTGACGAGTACATTATCGAAGGGATCAAAACCACCATCCCGTTTCACAAGA
>JAWOIX010000030.1:0-5642 GCA_046484405.1 Pelovirga sp. | reverse complement strand
GGCGGACGCCTATGGCCATGGCGCCGTCGCGGTGACTAGGGCGTTGCTGCAAAGCGGGGTGAGCGATTTCGCCGTGGCAACCCTGGAGGAAGCTCTGGCGCTGCGCCAGGCCGGCATCAACAGCCGCCTGCTGGTGCTGGGGGGCTGCTTTGCCGGTCAGGAGGATGCCTTTCTGCGGCATTCCCTGATGCCGGCCGTCCTCGATCTTGCTGCCGCTGTGCGCTTGAGCGCCGCGGCGGTGCGGCGCCGGCAACAGGTGCGGGCACATCTCAAGGTCGATACCGGCATGGGGCGCGTCGGTTTCACTCCTGCCGCGCTGCAGGAGGCCTTGCCACGCCTTGCCGGCCTGCCCGGGCTTGTTATCCACGGGTTCATGTCCCATCTGGCCTGTGCCGATGAGGCCGACGCCCCGGTGACAGGGGAGCAGCAACGGCTCTTCGCGGAGATTCTTGGGCAGCTGCGCAGCTTCGGCATTCACCCGGCGGAGGTGCATCTGTGCAACAGTGCCGGGGTCGCCGGGCAGGTGGCCCCGGAGTGTACCCTGGCGCGTCCGGGGATCATGCTCTACGGCGGTTTGCCGGGCCCCGGCTTTGCGTCGCGGCTCGATTTAAAGCCGGTCATGCACCTGCGCAGCTGCATCGCCCAGATTCGACATCTGCCGGCGGGTTCCGGGATCTCCTACGGTCACAGCTATCGCGCGTCGCGACCTCTCACCCTGGCGGTTCTGCCGATCGGTTACGCCGACGGTTACAACCGGCTGCTCAGCAACCGGGGGGAGGGGATCGTCCGCGGCGTGAAGGTGCCGGTGGTTGGCCGGGTCTGCATGGACTGGATCATGCTCGACGTCAGCGCGGTGGCCGATATCGCTGTCGGCGACTGTGTCACCCTGCTTGGCAGCGCCGCCGGCCTGACTCTCCTTGCGGATGATCTGGCGGATCAGATCGGAACCATCTCCTACGAGGTTTTCTGCCGCATCGGTCCGCGGGTGCCGCGCCGTTACCTGCCGGCGCTGTGAAAAAGCGGTTGTCAGTGGCATCTGAACATGTTATTTAATTTCGTTTATTCCCAAGTATTTGGCGGGTTGTGGCGGATTCTTTCTGATGCCGCGGCCCCGTTTGACGTCAGCGTCTGCTGTAACAGCAAAAAATCATATTAAAAAGGAAAGGAGCCATCATGGCTGCCATCAAGCGTGCCCTGATCTCAGTATCAGACAAGACCGGTGTTCTCGACCTGGCCCGGGAACTGAACAGTTTTGGTGTGACGCTGCTGTCAACCGGAGGAACCGCCAGCATGATCCGCGACGGCGGCATTCCGGTGGTAGATGTGTCCGACTACACCGGGTTTCCCGAGATGATGGATGGACGGGTCAAGACCCTGCACCCTAAGATCCATGGGGCACTGCTCGGCGTACGTGATAATGCCGGCCACACCGCGGCGATGATGAAGCATGCCATCGAGCCGATTGATATGGTCGTGGTGAACCTCTATCCCTTCGAGGCGACAGTGGCGCGGCCGGACTGTACGCTCGAGGATGCGATTGAAAATATTGATATCGGCGGTCCGAGCATGCTGCGCAGCGCCGCGAAAAACAACCGCTTCGTGACGGTGCTGGTCGATCCGACGGATTATGATGCAATCATTGCCGAGATGAAGCAGAACAGTGGCGATATTTCGGAGCAGACCAATTTCCGTCTCGCGGTCAAGGCCTATCAGCATACCGCCGCCTACGACGGTGCGATTTCCAACTGGCTCGGCCGCCACGGCAGCGCTGGTGTCACCGATTTTCCCGCGACCCTGACCCTGCAGTACCAGCACGCCCAGGAGATGCGTTACGGAGAAAATCCCCACCAGAAAGCCGCCTTCTACGTGGAAAAAGGGTTCACCGAAGCGGCGGTTGCCACCTCCCGCCAGTTACAGGGAAAGGCCCTCTCCTTCAACAATATTGCCGACACGGACGCCGCGCTCGAATGTCTCAAGCAGTTCGATGAGAGTCCCGCATGCGTCATTGTCAAGCATGCCAACCCCTGCGGGGTTGCCCTTGCTGCCACCCTCGAGGAAGCTTACCGCAAAGCCTTTTCCACGGACCCTGAATCAGCCTTTGGCGGGATTATTGCCGTCAACCGTGAGCTCGACGAAAAAACTGCCAGGGCGATCGTCGACAACCAGTTTGTTGAGGTGATTATTGCGCCGCGGGTCAGTGCCGAAGCTGTCGCTGTGGTGGCGGGTAAAAAGAACGTCCGTCTGCTTGAATGCGGTGAATGGCCGTCGCGCGTTCAGCCGCGCTATGACTTCAAGCGGGTCCATGGTGGACTGCTGGTGCAGGAGGCCGATCTGCTCCTGAGCGAGGAGCTGACCGTCGTCACGAAACGTGAACCGACACTGGAAGAGCGTGAAAATCTTGATTTTGTCTGGCGGGTGGCCAAATTCGTCAAGTCCAATGCCATTGTCTATGGCCGCGACGGGATGACGATTGGTGTCGGTGCCGGACAGATGAGCCGGGTCAATTCGGCGCGCATTGCCGCTATCAAGGCAGAACATGCCGGTCTGAGGGTGGCCGGTTCCGCCATGGCATCGGATGCATTTTTCCCATTTCGTGACGGCATCGACAACGCCGCTGCCGCCGGCATTACCGCGGTTATCCAGCCGGGCGGTTCGATCCGTGATGACGAGGTGATTGCAGCAGCCGATGAGCATGGTATTGCGATGATTTTTACCGGAATGCGGCATTTCCGGCACTAGCCGGTGGCAGGGGGCCGGCCCCCTGCCACCGCTGGAGCGGTGCGGCAGACAAGCAAAGGATGGCAGATGAAAATACTGGTCGTTGGTGGCGGTGGCCGCGAACATGCGCTGATCTGGAAAATTGCCCAGTCCCCCCTGGTAGAGCAGATCTACTGTGCCCCGGGGAATCCCGGCATCGCCCAGCTGGCGGAATGCGTCCATATCGAGGCAGACGAGATCGAGGCGCTGGTCGAGTTTGCGGGCGCTGAACAGGTCGATCTGACCGTGGTCGGCCCGGAGGTCCCGCTGACCCTGGGGATCGTTGACCGCTTCCAGGCCGCCGGCCTGACGATCTTCGGTCCCAGTCGTGCGGCGGCGCAAATTGAGGGGAGCAAACGTTTCTCCAAGGAACTGATGGCCAGGCACGGGATTCCGACGGCGGCCTACCGAAGTTTTTCCGATCATGATGAGGCCGTTGCCTACATTCGCACCCAGGGAGCGCCGATCGTTATCAAGGCGGACGGACTGGCAGCGGGCAAGGGCGTCGTCGTGGCAATGACGGAAGCAGAGGCCGTCGCCGCCGTCGATCAGATGATGCTCGGTCAGGTCTTTGGCGCTGCCGGTGCCAGCGTGGTGATCGAAGAATTCATGACGGGAGAAGAGGCCTCGTTTTTCGCCTTCACCGATGGCAGCGTGATCCTGCCGCTGGCCTCGTCGCAGGACCACAAGCGCGTCTTCGATGATGACCAGGGCCCCAATACCGGCGGCATGGGGGCCTATTCGCCAGCACCGGTCGTCACCCCGGCCCTGCATCAGATCATTGTTGACAGCATTGTCCGGCCGACCATCGAAGGGATGGCAAAGGATGGCTGTCCCTACAGCGGGATTCTTTACGTGGGCCTGATGATCAAGGATGGTCAGCCACGGGTGGTCGAGTACAACGCCCGTTTCGGCGATCCTGAAGCGCAGCCGCTGCTGATGCGGATGAAATCGGATATCGTGCCGATTCTCGCGGCCTGTGCCCGCGGTCATCTTGCCGGTCTGCAGATCGACTGGCACGACAAGGCTGCAGTCTGTGTCGTGATGGCCAGTGGTGGTTATCCGGCCGATTACACCAGGGGCTTTCCTATCCATGGCCTGGATGCCGCTGCGGCGGTCGAGGACCTGATGGTGTTCCATGCCGGAACCGCCCTGGAGCAGGGCGTGGTCGTCAATCGGGGAGGGCGGGTTCTTGGTGTGACCGGAGTGGGTGATACGGTGCGTCAGGCGATCGACAAGGCGTATGCCGGAGTCAGGCTGATAAGCTGGGAAAAAGTTCATTACCGGCACGATATCGGTGCCCGGGCATTACATCACAATCAGCACAGGAGTGAAGAAAGATGAGTGAAAGAAAGCCCTTGGTGGGGATCTTGATGGGCAGCGACAACGATTACGAGATCATGGTTGAAGCGGCCCGGGCGCTCAAGCAGTTTGACGTCCCTTTTGAAATGATTGTCAGCAGTGCCCACCGCACCCCGGAACGCACCGCCGACTATGTGCGCAGCGCCCGTCAGCGCGGCCTCCGCGTGCTGATTGCCGGCGCCGGTGCCGCCGCTCATCTGGCCGGTGTCGTGGCTGCTGAAACCAGTCTGCCGGTCATTGCCGTTCCCATCGACGCCACCTCCTTGCGTGGCCTCGATGCTTTGCTGGCGATGGTGCAGATGCCCGCCGGCATCCCCGTTGCCACCATGGCCATCGGTGCCGCCGGCGCTCGCAACGCCGGTCTTTTTGCCGTCCGGATGCTGGCGACAACGGACCCTGGACTGGAGCAGAAACTCGCCGGTTTCAAACAGGAAATGGCCGACGGGGTGGTAAAAAAGTCGGACAAACTGCAGGAGAAGCTGCGCGCCGATGGTCTGGCCGGGTCTTGACCTCCTGTATATTGTATACAATTTTCAGTTGACTTGGACGCCTTTGTCGGCGTATTTTGTGGGACACAAACCGGTTCATTCGATGAAGTCCGGTCGTCTTTATCTACATTTTAATAGGGAGGAAAGAAACAATGAAGAAAATGCTCGTACTGCTGGTTGTTCTTGGTTTCGTCGGTACCGCCATGTTTGCCTTTGCCGTTCCTGAAACAGTCGTGTTCGAAGCCAAAAACGGCAATGTTACCTTTGAGCATGCCAAGCATGAAGGTGCCGAGTGTGTGGCCTGCCACCATGAAGGTTCCAATGACGCTTCCTGCCGCAGCTGTCATGATGGCACCACCGCTTCTTCGACCAAAGCCCCCCGCGGTGAATTCCACCAGTTCTGTATTGACTGCCACAAGGAAAACGGCATGAAGGGCATGTGCAACGAGTGTCACGTAAAATAGACCGGTAACCCGGTTCACGATTTTAATCCAGTTTGTCATTACTGCCAGCCCGGCACCGCTCGGGCTGGCTTTTTTTGTCGTCGCCCCGGATATGATGGATCCACACGAAACTCTTGATCGCCTGATGCCCGGGGATCTGCAGCTGCTGCAGGCCAGAGAGGGCTACCGCTATTCTGTCGATGCCGTTTTACTGGCCCGTTTCGCCCGGGTTAAAAAGGGCGGGCGGATTGCCGATCTGGGCACCGGCGCCGGGGTTCTTCCCCTGCTGCTGGCGCACTTGACGGATGCGCCGGTCATCTATGGTATTGAATTGCAGGAAGGGCTCGCCCGTCGCGCCGAACGTAACGTGATTCTCAACGGCCTGCAGGATCGCATCAGGGTTCTGCAGGGGGATATCCGGCAGATTGCTGTTATGCTGCCGGCCGGCGCGGCCGACCTGGTGGTGACCAACCCCCCTTACCGGACGCCGGGCAGTGGCCGGATCGCCCCGGTCGGTGAGCGCGCTGGCGCCCGCCATGAACTCGCCGGTTCCGTTGCCGACTTTGTCGCCGCGGCAGGCTGGCTGCTCCAG
>JAWOIX010000157.1:0-17077 GCA_046484405.1 Pelovirga sp. | reverse complement strand
ATGAAAAAAACTCTGGTACTTTGTCTGACCGTCTGTCTGTTTCTGGTCGTTCCGGCGCTGGTCACTGCCGGGGGGCCCGGCGGCTCCCACGGGAAGGGCTGGTCGGGTAAAGGAGGGAGTGCGGCGGGTCATCAGGCACAACATCGTTCTGCACATCATCATTATGCTCCCCCTGCTGCATCCTGGCACCGGGGGGGAAACGTATCCGCCGCATCAGCACCAGCGTCGGAGCTAGAGCGACAAGCGCAAGCAAGAGCGTCACGTTCCTGCCAGGTATCGTCCGTCGGTTTATCGGAGCGGGATCATCTTGGCCGAACCGCGGATTGTCGTGCGCATCAGCCTGTAACCTTCCGGTTTCTTTGCCTGCGTCGAGAAACCGTTTAAAGAGGGCCGGCGGGTGACCGGCGGCCCTCACCGGCCACAGCGGTGCGCATCTGGCGCTCCGGTTAATTGCGGCCGGCTTCGACGCGATTCATCAGGGCGAGAAGCAGACCCAGGGTAATAAAGGCTCCGGGTGGAAGAATCATCAGCAGAACCGGCTGATACTCTGCGCCGAACAGGGTGAAGCCGAGGATCGCACCGGCACCGAACACTTCACGGATTCCCCCGAGGATGAACAATACCAGGGTGAATCCGGCGCCCATCCCCAGGCCGTCGGCAACAGCATGAGAGACAGGGTGTTTTGAAGCGAAGGCTTCGGCGCGCCCAAGAATCAGGCAATTGCAGACAATCAGCGGAATGAAGATCCCCAGTGCCTGAAACAGATCGTAGGCCCAGGCCTCCATCACCAGTTGCACGACGGTGACAAAGGTCGCGATGATCAGGATAAAGGCCGGAATCCGGACCTTGTCGGGAATGATCTTGCGTAGCAGCGCGACAACCGCATTGGAACATACCAGCACAAAGGCGGTGGCGAGGCCCATTCCGAGTCCGTTTTCCGCGCTGGTGGTGACGGCGAGCACCGGACAGAGGCCGAGAAGCAGCTTGAAGACGGCATTTTCTTTCCAGATACCCCGATTGAAATCACTGAGCAGACTCATCATTCCTCCCCTTGTGCGGTGATGCTCTGTTCATGTTCGCGGTAGAACTCCAGACCCCGGCGTACGGCCGTCACGACGGCCCGGGCCGAAATGGTTGCCCCGGTGAGCTGGTCAAAGTCACCGCCATCCTTTTTGACCCGCCAGTCACTGTCGTCCAGACTCCTGCCAACAAACAGTGCCCTGTACCAGGGCTCACGGATCTTGTCGCCAAGCCCGGGGGTTTCAGCATGGGTGAGGATTTCGATGGCATGCAGGGTCTGATCCGGTCGAACCCCGATCATCACACCGATATTACCGCTGTATCCATCCGGGGCGACGACCCGAAAGGCAGTGCCGACCAGCTGCTGATCCTTGCGCCCGCGATAGAAGATTGTTGCGACCGGGGCCCCCTGGCGATCGGTGCCGCTGATGACACTGACCGTGTCGCTGTCGGGGCTGTTGTCAAACTCGGGCAGCACCGCCTCCAGGGCTTTGAGCATCTGCAGGCGGCGCTGTTCCTCTATCGGTTCACGGGTGGCGCTTTCCACCAGGGCTAGGATCAGGCCGGAGAGGGCGGCGATCAGGGTCAGGGCGACAAGGAGACGCAGGATGTCCTTCATTGCTTCCCCCCGGTTGAGACGGCCGGGTTCTGCCCATAGATTTTTGACTGGGTGTAGCGGTCAATCAGCGGGGTCGTCGCATTCATCAGCAGAATCGCAAAGGAAACCCCTTCCGGATAACCACCGAAGAGGCGGATGAGGACCGTCAGCAGCCCGCAGCCGGTGCCGAAAATCAGCATTCCCCTGGCGGTGATTGGCGAGGTGACCATATCCGTCGCCATGAAGAAGGCGCCGAGAATGAGTCCGCCGGTGAGCAGATGAAACAGGGGGCTGGGATAACGACCGGGATCGACCAGCCAGAAGAGCCCGCCACACACCACGACACTGGCAAGAAAACTGATCGGAATATGCCAGGTAATAATTTTTCTGACGAGGAGAAAGAGCCCACCGAGGAGCAGGGCAAGAGCCGAAACCTCACCGAGACTGCCCGCCATCAGGCCGTAAAAATAGAGATCGAAGCCGCTGGTAGCGAGTTCCGGCAACTGTCCGGTGAGCATGACAGCGGATTTCATTTCGCCCAGGGGCGTTGCACCGGTGACCGCATCCAGCCCCGATCCGGGTGGCGCCGGAGTGGTCCAGGTGGTCATCTGAACGGGAAAGGAGATCAGCAGGATCACCCGCGCGACCAGTGCCGGGTTGAAGGGATTGTAACCGAGCCCGCCATAGACCATTTTGCCGATCAATATGGCTATGGCGGCGCCGAGCAGCGCCATCCACCACGGACTCGACGGGGGCAGGTTGAGGGCCAGCAGAAGGCCGGTCAGAGCAGCCGAGCCGTCGCGAATCGTCTGGGCACGTCGCATCATCCAGCATCCCAGGGCTTCACAGGCAATGCACCCCAGGATGCAGATCAGGAGCGTCCGCAGGGCCGGCAGGCCGAAAAAATAGATTGACACAAGTGTGGCCGGCAGCAACGCGTAGATAACCATGCGCATGATCCCGGCCGTGGTGTCGCCGCTGTGGATATGGGGTGAGGATGACAGATAGAGAGGCTTGTCCACGTCAGTGTTTCCTTCTGTGTGCCATGATCAGCCCCTTGATCTCACGGATTGACTGTACCAGCGGCAGGTTGGCCGGACAGATGTAGGTGCAGCTACCGCATTCGATACAGTCAAGGGCCTGGTAGTCTTCCGCCCGCTCGACCAGGCCAAGGCGGGCGCACAGGGCGATAGCCGTTGGTTGCAGGTGGATGGGACAGACCTTGACGCAGCGGCCACAACGGATGCAGGGACCTGCCGGACGCAGATTGATATCCTGCTCGCGTTGAACCAGTACTCCTGACGTACCGCGGATGACCGGTGCAGAAAGAGACACCTGGGCGTTTCCCATCATCGGTCCGCCGAGGATAATCTTGCCCGGCTGGTCACGAAAACCACCACATTCTTCAATCAGGTGAGCCAGCGGGGTGCCGACACGGACGCGCAGATTTTTCGGGCTGGCAATTCCCGGACCGGTCACGGTGGTAATCCGCTCGATCAGCGGGCGTCCCAGGTGGACGGCATCACTGGCTGCGGCCGCCGTGCCGACGTTCTGAACGACCGCACCACAATCCATCGGCAACTTGCCGGATGGCACCTGACGGCCGGTCAGGGCTTCGATCAGCTGTTTTTCTGCCCCTTGCGGGTATTTAACCGGCAATGACTGCACCCTGACCGGGCCACCGGCACAGAGTTTCTGCATGTTGGCAAGGGCATCCGGCTTGTTGGCTTCAATCGCCAGAATGACCTTGTCCACCGCCAGAATCTGCTGCAGGATGGCGATGCCGGCGAGGATTCTTTCTCCTTCTTCCAGCATCAGGCGATGGTCGCCGGTCAGATAGGGTTCGCACTCCACCCCATTGATGATCAGGGTGTCGATGGTGCGGTCCGCCGGCGGCGAAAGTTTAATGTGGGTCGGAAATGTTGCGCCGCCGAGTCCGACGAGCCCTGCCTCACGGAGCATGTTCTTGAGCTGTTGCGGGGTGAGCTTGCGCGGGTCCTCTCCCTGCAGGGAGGGGTCCCAACGGTCTTCTCCATCAATGCGCAGGACAACCGCCGGCATCATCCGGCCGATGGGGTGGGGGCGGGGCTCAATGGCGATCACTTCACCGGACGAGGGGGCATGAATCGGTACCGACACCGGCCCGTCGGCGGTGGCGATCCGCTGCCCCTTTAAGACCCGGTCGCCCACCGTGACACACACCTGTGCCGGCGCGCCGATATGCTGCAGGGTCGGTATGATCAGCTCGGGCGGCAGGGGGCAGGGCACAATCGCTTTGCCGGCGGTGCTCTCTTTGCTGTCGGGAGGATGAATTCCTCCGGGAAAGCTGGGTTGGCGCATGGTCAACGGATTTCCTTGTCAGGCGGCATGATTCTTTCCGGCGATTGTCGATGGTTTTTCCCGTTCGGCCGGTGGATCACCCTGACTGAAGTCATGAATACAATGCATCGGACATTTGGCGATGGCAAGTTGTGCGTCCTCGGGATGTTCGTAATCGACCCGGGCCAGAAAGTTATCGATCAGGTAGGCCGCCGGAGCAGTTTTTTTGCAGATGTTGCAGCCGATACACCCGATCTGACAGTATTTTCTCACTGCCGCGCCACGGTCATGGCTGTTGCAGAGTACGTGGATTGTCACCCTGGCGGGTGCCATGACAATCACGTTGCGCGGACAGACCTGCAGGCACTGCTCGCAGCCGGTGCAGCGGTCGCGCCGGATCAGGGCGAGGCCGTCAGTCGTCATTTCGATGGCGCCAAAGGGGCAGGCTCTGGCACAGGAGCCCAGTCCCAGGCAGCCGCCCGGACAGGCTTTCGGCCCTTCTGCGAGCTTCTGTGCGGCACCGCAGTCCTGCAGGCCGAGATACTGGTATTTTATCTGTGCCTGCTGCGTTCCGCCCTGGCACAGTACCACCGCCACCCGTGGATCTGCGGCCGATACTTCAACGCCGAGAATCTCTGCCAGGGCCGCTGCGGTTTCCTGGCCACCGGGCGGACAGAGGGTGGGTGGCAGGCGGCCCTCGGCAACGGCCCGGGCATAGCCGGCACAACCGGGCTCACCGCAGGCGCCACAGTTGGCACCGGGCAGGGCGGCGAGGATGGCGGCTTCCCTGGGGTTGACCTCAACGGCAAATTTCCTGGCCGCAATGCCGAGTGTCGCAGCGGCAATCAGGCCGATGCCTCCCAGGCAGGCAATGGCAGTGAACATCTGTTCCCCTTTCGACGCATGGCAACAGCAGCGGTATCGGCATGTGCCGGGTGGTCAGAGCTTGACCAGACCGGCGAAACCCATGAAGGCCAAGGACAGTAACCCGGCAGTAATCAGGGCAATGGCGGTGCCGCGGAAACAGTCAGGAACCGGACAGAGATCAATGCGCTCGCGCAGGCCGGCAAAGAGAACCATGGCGAGGGTAAAGCCGATCCCTGCTCCCAGAGCAAAGACGACAGATTCAATAAAATCGTAGGAGTTCTGGATGTTGAGTACGGCAACCCCGAGGACGGCACAGTTGGTGGTGATCAGCGGCAGAAAAATCCCCAGGGATTGATAGAGCACCGGGCTGGTTTTCTGAACGATCATTTCCACCAGCTGGACCAGCGAGGCGATGACGAGAATAAACGCGATGGTCTGGAGGTATTCGAGGCTGAAGGCGGTCAGGATAAAATAATGGATGAACCAGGTGACAACAGAGGCGACGGTCATGACAAAGATGACCGCCATTCCCATACCGACGGCTGTTTCGACCTTTTTTGAGACGCCGAGAAAGGGGCAGATGCCGAGAAAACGGGCCAGCACGAAGTTGTTGACGAAAACCGCGCTGATCAATATCAGGATGAGTGAAGTCATGGGCACCAGCTCGCGAGAATATCATAAGTGGTACAATCCCACACTTGTAGCGGAGGGGCCCGTTTTTGTCAAATGATTATCCCGTTGTCCTCCCGCCAGTGGGGTCTGCGGGCGTGCTCCGGCAGGAGCAATCAGGATCCTTGGCTGGTGGAAAAGTAGCGTCTTTCCGGGCGACCGACCGCACCGTAGATCAGTTCGGCCCGCAGTTCGCCGCCGGCCACCAGATATTCCAGATAGCGCCTTGCGGTGGTGCGGCTTGCTCCGATGCGCAGCGCCACCGCTTCTGCACTCAAACCCTGCCGGTGTGGTTCGATAAAGACCGCCGTGATTTTTTTCAGGGTCAGTCCGTCTATCCCTTTCGGGTAGACCGGCTCGCCCGGAGTGGTCGCCTTGTAGGGATGGAGCAGCCGATCAATGGTCGTCTGGTTGATGATGGCGTCCGCGGCCATCTGCAGGCGGTGTTCGCGAAACCGTGCAAGGGCCTCCTCAAAGCGCTGAAACATGACCGGTTTAAGAATGTAATCGAAAACGCCGCCGTGCATCGCTTCCTGTAGGGGTTCGAGCTCTTTTGCGGCAGTGATGAGGATCACGTCGGTTGCCTGATGACGGGCGCGCAGACTCCAGAGAATATCGGTGCCCTTTCCCTCGGGGAAGTAGAGATCCAGCAGAATCAGATCGGGGCGCAGCAGGGCGCTCATTTTTTCAGCATCTTCAAGGTTGCCGGCGATGCCGCAGACACGGAAGCCGTCAACCTTTTCCGTGAAGTGCTGGTGAATCTGCGCTATCTGTGGATCATCGTCGACGATCAGGACGCTCAGTAGCATATCAATTTCCTTTTTGTTTCGGGATGAAGACACTGAAGAGTGCCCCACCCAGATCACTGTCGGACAGGGTGATGTCGCCGTGCAGATCCTCAAGGGCCTTTTTGACCAGATAGAGCCCCTGCCCCCGATCATGGTGTTTGCTCGAAAATCCCCGGACAAAAATCCGATTGCTCAATTCCGCCGGCACGCCGGTACCCGAGTCCTCGATTTCAAACACCAGGTCGTTGCCGACATCGGTCATTGTCAGCCTGACCTGGGGCGGCTGCGCATGGCTCAAGGCCGCGTCAAAGGCGTTATCGATGAGGTTGCCGAGCACAGTGATCACTTTTTCCCGGTTGAGGGCCGGGGGAACATCGATCAACTGACTGTCCGGATCAATAATAAATTCGATATGCAGTTCCCTGGCGTGGTTGTACTTGCCAAGGAGAAAGGCTGCCAGAATGGGGTGCGGCACCGCCTTGGCAAGAAAGGCAATCAACCCCTGGTAGCCGGCTGACTCGCGATTGATCAGATCAAGGGCCTCATGGGCATGACCAACCTGGATCAGCCCGGCAATGGTGTGCAGCTTGTTGGAGTATTCATGGGTCTGGGCGCGTAACATCTGTGAGTATTCCTTGACCTGGGAGAGCTGCCTGGCCAGGGTGTCAATTTCGTCCTTGCTGCGGAAACTGGCCACCGCGCCACAGATATGTCCGTCCTGCAGCATCGGTACGGTATTGATGATCAGGGCGCGCTCTTTAACCACCAGTTCCTGATCAATCCGCTGCTCGCCACCGTCCAGAATCCGGCTCAGTTTCGCTCCCGGCAGGACGTCACGGATGTGGCGGCCAAGCACCTCCTCTTCCTGCTGCTTGCCAAGAATGTCGAGTGCCTGTTGGTTGACGACGGTGACTTCGGCGTTGCGGTCGATGGCCACGATCCCCTCGCGGATCGACTCGATGATGGTGGCCCGTTCCGTGAACAGGCGGGCGATCTGTTCCGGTTCGAGGTCAAAAATCGCCTTCTTGAAACGGCGTGCAATGGTGATGGCACCGATAATTCCGAGAATTATCAGGGTGGCGACGAGGAGGATGGCGCGGGTCTGGTGCAGATGAACAACCTTTTCGACATCGTCGAGAAGGTAACCAACGGAGACGATGCCGACCACCTGGCCATCGTGGTCAAAGATCGGCGCTTTGCCCCGGATCGAGGGTCCGAGGGTACCGACGGCGCGGGACACGTAAAACTCGCCCCGTTCCAGTGCGGGTTCATTGTCGCCGCCGACCATCTCCTTGCCGAGGCGATCGGGCAGCGGATGGGAGTAACGGATCCCTTGGCGGTTGCCGATGACGATGAACTCGGCGCTGGTCTCCTGGCGCAACTGTTCCGCCAGTTGCTGCAGAATTTTATGCGGATCGGTTCCGACGATCTGTTCCCGGACCTGGGGGAGCTGGGCAATGATGCGGGCGACCTGTAGCGCCCGACGCCCGATTTCTTCTTCCAGCACGTGGCCGATGACCACGGTGTGGAGTGTTCCCGAGATCAGGGTCAGCGGCAGCACGAGCAGACAGACGAGCAGAATCATGCGGCTTTGCAGGGAGGAAAACATTTTCCAGGAACGTTGTTTGGTCAAGGTTGTGCGTCCCTTCTCCACCTCCACAGAGCCTGCCAGGAGGAAATGAACTGAGCCGGGCACATGCGCTTGTTGTGTGCTCATGCCCCATGCAGCATCAGTCTAGAACAGAATCACTGTGCTCGACAATCATCTCTTGCTCCTGGTGGTATTAACCAGGGTACCGGCTCTCCACAACGGCGCTTCACGGCCATAAAACAGGCTCCGCCGGAACCAGCGCAGACCTTCAGCGACGGCGCAATTTGCTGTTGTGCCGGTCTTCTCTGAGGACCACCCTGCGCTACATGCACACAATGAACAGAAAGGTGTTTATGCAACCAAAAAACATTATGGCGCAATGCTTTACCTTGGAAATATTCCGGCTAGAATTGGGCAGGAAGTAGAACGGTGTTTTTTGGCAGCGGCAGGACCATCCTCCGCTCGATCTTTCCCCCCGGCCTAATGGAGATTACCATGAAGTATTTGAAACTGCTTATCTGTCTGCTGGTCTTTGTGTTTATTCAGCAATCGGCCCTGGCCTTCGAACCGCGTAACGTGCTCTGCATTGCCCCCTCCGATCCCGGCGGTGGCTGGGATTTTACCTGCCGTAATATGGCACCGATCCTGTCTGATCTGGATCTGGTGAAAGGGCGCATCCGCACCCAGAACATGCCCGGCGCTGGTGGTGGTGTTGCTTACGCCCATGTGGTGGGCCAGCAGAAGGGGAACGCCAACCTTCTGGTCGCCGCATCAACGGCGACGACAACCCGCCTGGCCCAGAAAATGTTCCAGGGGTTTGATGCCGACGACGTCCGTTGGCTGGCCGCCCTCGGTGCGGACTACGGTATCGTTGCTGTGTCGCCTAAAAGCCGTTTCCAGACCCTTGAAGACCTGGTTGCGGCGTTGCGAGAAAATCCTGCCGGAGTCAGCTTTGTCGGTGGCTCGGCTGTCGGCGGTTGGGATCATCTGAAAATGCTGATGCTCGCAGACGCTGCCGGTGTTCAGGATCTCAAACCCATTCGTTATACCAGCTTCAGCAGTGGCGGCCCGGCAATTATCGAGATCATGGGCGGCCGTGCCGACGTCTTCACCGGTGATGTGAGTGAAAGCCTGACCCAGTTGGAAGCCGGCAGCCTCAAGGTGTTGGCGGTTCTTGGTGACGAACGTCTGACCGGGGTTCTGGCCGACGTGCCGACAGCGAAAGAGCTTGGCTATGATGTGATCGGGGCCAACTGGCGTGGTTTTTACCTGGCTCCCGGTGTGTCCGATGAGGAATACGCCTACTGGAGTGATGCCATGAAAAAGCTGGCGGCATCGGAAAAATTCAATATTCTGCGGGAGCAGAACGGACTCGCCGCTTTCGAACGGACCGGAAAGGAGATGGACGACTTTGTGCTGAACCAGGTGAAGTCCATTGAAAAGCTGTTCGCCCGCATGGGCCAGTAGTCAATTTTTCCGACCCGTACGTGGATAAGTTCCGCGTACGGGTTTTTCTTACACAAAGAAAAGAGATTACCAATGAGTGATCGGATTGTCGCTGTGTTTCTGCTGGTGCTGGCGTTGCTGTTCGGTCTCCAGGCCTGGTCCTATGTGCCGATCGGATTTACCGACCATCTGGGTGCGCGGATTTTTCCCCTCGCCGTCGCCCTGTTCATGATCCCGTTGACCCTGGTGCTGTTTTTCGGCCGGCATATGGCCGGGGTCTGGCCAAGTGCCCGGGCCTGGCGGGTGGTTATCCTGTCCATGTCGGTACTGGTGGTCTATGCACTGGTGATCGAATATGTCGGTTTTATCACCGCAACCATGGGCGTTTTCATTGTTTACGGGAAGCTCTACGGAACCCGTTGGTGGAAAACCGTCGTCGCCGGGATCATCGCCTCCCTTGTCCTTTATGCACTCTTTGTCTGGGCTCTGGATATGTATCTGCCGCTTGGATCACTTTTTGAGGAGTTGTTCTGATGGATGCCTTTCAGTCACTGATGCAGGGATTTTCCGGCGCACTGATTCCCATCAACCTGCTGGTGGTGTTTCTCGGGGTCACGGCGGGGACGATCATCGGCATGCTTCCCGGGATCGGGCCGATCAATGGTATCGCCATCCTGATTCCCATCACCTTCGCCATGGGGATTGATCCGACCGCCATGCTGATTCTGTTTGCCGGGATTTATTACGGGGCTCAGTACGGTAACTCCATCAGTACCATTCTGCTCAATGTGCCCGGGACACCGTCTTCCGTCGCCACGGCTCTTGATGGCCACCCCATGGCCAAAAGCGGGCGGGCCGGGCCGGCCCTGGCGATCTCTGCGATCGCGTCCTTTGTCGGCGGTACCGTTGCCGTTGTCGGCCTGATGTTGCTATCCCCGGTGTTGTCAACATGGGCGATTCGTTTCGGTCCGGCGGAATATTTCGTGCTGATCCTGTTTACTTTTACCATGTTGTCAGCGTTGTCCGGCAAACAGTTTATCAAAGGCCTGCTGGCCACCGGTATCGGTCTGATGTTGGCAAGCATCGGTATTGATGGCGGCACGGGAATCCCACGCTACACCTTTGGGCATCTGGCCTTTTATGACGGGCTGGATTTTGCCGTGGTGACCATTGGTCTCTTTGCTATTTCCGAAGTGTTTCTGCTGATTGAGCAGACCCAGGGTGCCGCCCAGGTGAATACCAAGCTGGGACGGGTCATGGTCACGGCCAAGGAGTTTTTCTCCTGCTGGTGGGGGATGATCCGTTCCGCAGTCGTCGGTTTTCTCATCGGGGTTCTTCCTGGAGCCGGGGCAACCATCGCCAGTTTCATGGCCTACGCCACCGAGCAGCGTCTGGTGGATAAGAAGGGAACTTTTGGAACGGGAGATATCCGGGCGGTGGCGGCACCGGAATCTGCCAACAATGCTGCTGTTTCGGGGGCTCTTATTCCGATGTTGACCCTCGGGGTTCCCGGCAGCGGGACCACGGCGGTGATTCTTGGCGCCCTGCTGGCCCTGAACCTCAATCCCGGTCCCTTGTTCATTGCCCAGCATGGCGACATGTTCTGGACCCTGATCGCGTCCATGTACATCGGGAACGTCATGCTGCTGATCCTCAATCTTCCCCTGGTTGGCCTGTTTGTCAAAGTGCTGCTGATTCCGCGGTACATTCTGGTGCCGGGAGTGGCGATGATCAGTTACGGCGCCATCTACGCAGCCAGCAGTTCCATGACCGACCTGATGCTGATGACCGGCTTCGGTCTGCTCGGTTATCTGATGCGCAAGACCGATTTCCCCCTGGCACCAGTCATTCTGGCCCTGGTGCTGGGGCCGATGATGGAAACCAGCCTGCGCCGGGCCCTGTCCTTGTCCAATGGCGACTGGGGTATTCTGTTTGCCTCACCGCTGGTCATCGCGCTGTGGTTGCTGGTGGCGCTGTCGGCGCTGGTGCCCTTGATCCGGGCCTTGCGTCGCGCGCGTGCCTACAACGACAGCGAACAGCATTGAAGGGGTCTTGTGCAGACCGGTGGCCGTGAGAGTGCCTATGACAAAAACGTGGTTATCCGCTCAAACTGTGCGGATAACCACGTTGTCTTGCCGTGCAGCAGTGGCTCGCCCGGGTCAGTCTTTGCCACAGGCCTTTAAGAACAGCTGGAGCACGTCCGGCTTGTTGGCTTTGATCGCGCCGCTGAGAAAATCCTTCAATCCCGGTCGGTAACCCTCGTTCCAGACTTTGAGGAAAAATTCACTGCCGGTTTTACAGACGCAGTCAGCGTCGTCGGTGGTCCGGCCCTTGTCAACCCGGCACTCCTGCGGATTGAGCCTCACCGTTCTTTTGATGTCATCAATGGAAAAATAGATGGTGACCGGCTCGGCGACAATGCCCGTCCGGTAGCACTGCGGCAGTTCGTCAAATATCTGTTCAAGCGGCATCAGCACCTCCCTGATATCACGGTTGCAGCCCCGCCCAGGGCCAGTGAACTACCTGGCATTGAGTTTCTCGGTCAGCAGCGGTACCAGCTGCTTCAAATCCGCCACCGCCAGTACGTCTGCCACTTCGCCAATCGGGGCATCCTTGTCGGTATTGATGGCAATGACAAACTCTGACTTTTTCATTCCTGCCAGGTGCTGAATCGCGCCGGAAATGCCGCAAGCGACATAGAGCTTCGGGGACACCGTCTGGCCGGTGGTTCCGACCTGGCGGCTGTGTTCCGTCCAGTCAGCATCGACGACCGGTCGGCTGGCGGCATAATCCCCCTTGAGGGCTTTGGCGAGGGCGGCGATCAGCTCGAGGTTTTCTGCCTTGCCGATGCCCCGGCCGGCACTGACGATAACCTGAGATTTTGACAGATCAACGCCGCCGGGCGCTGCCGCCTCATAACCCTGAAAACGGATATCTCCCTGGCCTGCCGCGGCGACATCGATAATCTCCGGGGTTGCGCCTGGAGCTTCTGTCGGGGTAAAGGCGCCGGCCTGGAGGGTTATGACAGTGACCGCGGTTTGTGATGCGATCTTTCGTTGCAGCTTGCCGTTACAGGTCGGGACAACCGGGTGCCCGTCCTGAAGGTCAACAACTTCCGATATCTGCGCCGCTTTGAGTGCCAGGGCCACCCGCGGTGCCAGATCCCAGCCGTAGGAGGAATGTGGCAAGACAATCATCTGCGGCTGTTCCCGGGCGATAAGATCAAGCAGCAGTTGTTTGTGCACAGAAGGGTTGAACTCTTTTGCCTGGGCCACGTCCGCCAGAAACAGACGTCCTGCATAAGCAGGCACCGCTTCCCTGGAGCCAACCATAAACATCAACGATTCGGCCCCCAGCCGGGAGGCAAACTCGATGAGTTCGGCGCTGGTTCCGAGAACTTTTCCTTCACGATATTCTGCGACCAGTAGAACTTTCATCCTTGTCTCCTATGCCAGGACCGTGGTTTTTTCTTTCAGGATACGCATCAGCTGATCGGCGAGCTGCGCCGGATCTCCTTCGAGAACCAGACCTCCGCCACGTTTTTCCGGCAATGCCATACGGATGGTTTTCTGCAGCGGCTCTCCCGGATGCAGATCCGTCACCGGGATGGACAACAGCTCTTTCTTTTTTGCTTTCATGATGTTTGGCAGGGTCGGATAGCGGGGCGTGTTCAATCCCAGCTGGCAGGTTACCAGGGCAGGGGTGTCGCAGCTGACCAACGCCCGGTTACCCCCCTCGAGTTCGCGCTTGGCGGTGATCATGCCATCGGCGTAACGAAATTCCACAAGCGTGGTCAGGCTTGGCATGCCGAGGAGTTCCCCAACCAGGACCCCGACCTGGGCACTGCCGCGATCCTGGGACTGCATCCCGGTAAAAATCAGATCAAAGGCCTGCTCCCGGGCGTAATTTGCAATCAGTGTCGCAATGGCAAGAGGGTCGCGCAGATGACTGTCATTGTCCGCAACCTGGACGCCCCGGTCTGCTCCCATGGCCAGGGCCTTTTTGATGGTTTCCTTGACCCGGTCCGGTCCGATGCAGAGTACCGTCAGGTCGGCATCGCCAAGTTGTTCTTTGAGCTGTACGGCCTGCTCGACGGCGTATTCGTCATATTCGTTCATGCGCCAGGCAAGATCGGTCTGGTCGTACCAGGTGCCATTGGTATCAACCTTGAAACGGGATTCCATGTCAGGAATCTGTTTGATGCAGACCAGAATTTTCATCATCCATCTCCTTTTACCTGTTTGTGTCGCTGTCCCCTGTGTGCGTTAACCCGTTGCGCCGGCCGGCTCCTTTGCCGCCGGGCCGGTGCCGGTCGGTGCCGTCCCTGCGGGCAGGCGTGTCACCAGTAATTCCAGCAGATCCTGCGACTGCAGTTGCTCCTCCAGTTGTGCCCCCTTGATACCATCTTCGAACATGGTCAGACAGAAGGGGCAGCTCGACACCAGTACCGGAGCAGCGGTCGCAGCGGCCATTTTGACTCTGGTCTCGCTGATGCGGGTACCGAGATTCTCTTCGGCCAGGATGCGCCCGCCACCGGCGCCGCAACAGAAGGACTCTTCGGCATGTTTCGCCATTTCGGTCAGCCGGGCACCGGCTGCTGCGAGCAGGGCACGTGGCGACTGATAAAGATTATTATGGCGGCCGAGATAGCAGGAGTCATGATAGGTGCAGGTGAAGGGCTCCGGCTGCAGCTGCAGCTGTCCGCCGGCAAGCAGCCGGGCGAGATAATCGGTCGCATGTATCACCGGCATGGTGAGTCCGAACTGACGATAATCCTTGTCCAGCGTGTTGTAGCAATGTGGACAGGTCGTGACAATCTGCGCTGCTCCGCTGGCATTGATCTGCGCGATATTCTCCTGCGCCAGGGTCTGGTAGAGATACTCGTTCCCCATTTTGCGCATCGGTTCACCGCAGCATTTCTCCTGTTTGCCGAGAATCGCAACCCGGATTCCGGCGGCGTCACAGAGCCGGACAAAGGCCTTGGCCACCGCCTGGTTGCGCTTGTCAAAGGCGGCATAGCAGCCGACAAAATAGAGGATATCGGCGTCCCCGGTGGAGGCGGCCACTAGCGGCAGGTCCTGTGCCCAGTCACCGCGGCTGGCAAAGGCAAGGCCTAAGGGGTTGCCATTGACCTCGGTATGTTCCATGGCCGCCATGACCTCATCGCCGGGGAATTCGCCCTCCATCAACACCAGGTTGCGGCGGACATCGATAATTTTACGGACATGTTCGATCGCTGCCGGACAGCTTTCCTGGCAGGCCAGGCAGGTGGTGCAGGCCCAGATGACCTCCCGCTGGAGGGTCTCAGGGAGGTTCGCCTGGGGATTGTTGAAGGCGATCTCTCCGATACCCAGGACCAGTTTCATCGGCGACAGGGGCTTGTCGGTGGCCCACGCCGGGCAGCGATCCTGGCAGCGCTTGCAGCTGGTACAGGCGTCAGCATCGTAAATATCTTTCCAGGTCAGCTCCTTGACCCGGCCGGCGCCAAAGGTTTCAGTGTCCTCGTTTTCCAGGTCGAGGGCAGGCAGCAGGCCTTTCGGTCCCAGGTCAACGAAGAAATAATTGATGCCGGTCGTGAACAGGTGGCGCAGTTTGGTCAGGGGGATCAGCGCGATAAAGGCAATTGCCAGAACCAGATGCAGCCACCACAGGTTCGTGTGCAGGCTGCGCAGGGTCGGCTCGCCAAGGCCGGCCAGGCCCTTGGCAAAGACCAGCCCCACCGGGGACCAGAGAGCCAGCGGGGTTCCCAGTTCGGTCACGGCCATGCGTGCCCCTTCGATGACAAAGCCGGTGACCAGAATCAGCAGGAGTAACGCGTGGATCAGGCCGTCTTCCCAGGTGCTGTCGAGGCCGGGGGGGCGAACCAGGGTTCGCCGCACCAATAGGCCAAGCAGCATGACAATAGCAATCAGACCGGCAAGGTCGAGGGTCAATGAAAAGAACAGGTAAAAGGGTCCGGTCAAAAAGCGGTAATCGAACAGCGGGTCGGTGAGGTCAGCCTGAATAAAAATCAGAATTGTACCGATAAACAGAAGGAGAAATCCCCAGAAGAACAGTGCATGAGCCGTTCCCGGGATGCGTTCGCGCAGGACCCTGGATTGCAGGAAAATTCCGCGGACCAGGCTGCCCAGGCGCCGCGGCCATTGATCGGAGCGCGCAAGAGGCTGCCCCTGCCGATAGACCTTCAGCCGCTGTGAGAATTTGACAATCACAAAGGCCAGTGCTGCCAGACCGAGGAGGTACATTGGCAGCAGGACGCCGACGCTCTGACCAATATTCCAATAGATCTCCCGCGTGTATTCCATGATTCTCCCGCATGGTAAAGTGGCGCTGTGCTGTCATCGGCCGATGTTCGGGGGGACAGAAAAACACCGGTGCATCAGCAGGTCAGAAGATGTTTGATTTTTTTCGGCCAAGAGGTTAACGTAAAGGTCAACCTGAAATGTAACAGCATTTTATTTTCCATGCAACAGCTAAATCCCCGGTCTGTTCAGTCTTCTGCAGAGATTGACAGGTCATGTCGGCAGTGCTATCCCCTAAGAGGGATTAACCATAAAGGGAACCATGGATGAGTGACAATCATGAGCAATTCGTGCAGATCGGGGAACTGGCCCGGATGCTGGGAATTACCACGCGAACGATCCGCTACTACGAAGAAATTGGCCTGATGGGTCCCCCCGAGCGCCAGAGTGGTGGTACCAGGAGTTACAACCGGGCGGATATTCTGCGGCTGAAATTTATCCTCAAAATGAAGGAGTTGGGGATTTCCCTGAAGGAAATGCAGGCGCTGGCGCAGAATTTTGATGTCAACCAGCAGGATTTTCATACAATCACACCAAAATTGCTGGAAATTCTTGATCTGCATATCAATAAAATTGATCAAAAGATCGCGAGTCTGACGTCGTTACGGGTCGAAGTTGTGGACTATCGTGCGCGCATCATCGATATTCTCGACGGCCGGGTTCCGGTCGTAAAATGACCGTCCCCGCTTTTTCATTCACTACCGGCATCGACATTCGTTTTGCCGATCTTGATGCCTATGGTCATGTGAATAATGCGATCTTCTTTACTTACCTGGAAACTGCCCGGATCAAGTTGTTTCAGAAACACTTTGGCGCTTTTCTCGATTCCTCACTGACGTTTCTCGTGGTTCGGGCGGAGTGTGATTACCGCCTGCCGATCAATCTGCAGGATTCCCTGCAGATTACTGTTCTGGTGGAGGAACTCAGGCGTTCGAGCTTTACCTTCTCCTACCGGCTTTACGGTGATCGGGAAAAGCTCTTTGCCACGGCCAGGACAGTGATGGTCTGTTACGACCCTGCCTTGCAAAGACCGGTTTCGATCCCCGTCCGCATCCGTGAAACCTTCCGTTCACCGACCCCCTGCGCATGACCCTTTGCGCACGGAGCAAGGAGAAAAAGAGTGTCAGAAGCACGTTCAGAAGAGTACAGCATCGTCGCAGCACAGCCCGTTTCGCGTGACTGCCTGGTGTGTGGGACCAACAACGCGCTGGGGCTCAAGGCGCGTTTCTTTGAAACCTCATCCGGTGAGCTGATCGCGCTGTGCACCCTGCATGCAGAGCACCAGAGCTATCCCGGTATTGCTCATGGCGGGATCTCCGCCGCGTTGCTCGACGAGGTGATCGGCCGCGCCATCATGATCAGCTGCAGTCATGAGACGTTCGGCATCACCGTGGATCTGCAGGTCCGCTACCGCCAGCCGGTCCCCCTTGAGGTCGAGCTGAAGGTGATCGGGCGGATTGACCGGCAGAACGGTCGG
>JAWOIX010000154.1:0-4635 GCA_046484405.1 Pelovirga sp. | reverse complement strand
TTGCCTGCCCCCTTGAGGATAATGGATGCTCAAGAATCATATCAAACGGCAGGTTCTGGTCCCCCTGACCCTCACCTTCATCCTTCTCGTCGCGTCCTTTCTCTATGCCAGCTACCGGATCCGCACCCAGGACTATGATCTTCGTCTGACCAACCGTTACGAGCGGGTGCAGACGGTTCTGCAAAGCCTGTTGACCAGTCGCACCAGCTCCATGCAATCGGTTGTCGAATTTATCGCCGAACAACGCCGCTTTCAGAATGCCATGCAGGAACGTGATCGTCAGTTACTCCTGCAGCATGGATCCGTTCTTCTTGATCGCCTCTATCATCAGCAGCAAATCACCCATTTTTATTTTCATGATTCTGCCGGAAGAAATTTTCTGCGGGTGTACCAGCCGGACAACCTTGCGGAATCCCCCCACCGTTTCACCATGTCCTCGGCGATGGAGAGCGGTCGCCCGGTTGCCGGACTGGAGCTCGGGGGGAACGGCACCTTCACCCTGCGCCTGGTGTACCCCTGGCGCGTTGAGGGCGAGCTGCTTGGTTACATTGAATTGGGCCAGGAGATTGACCCGATTCTGCGGGAGATCAAGGCGATCACGAATATCGATTTTCTTGTGGTGATTAACAAGACCTTCCTGGAACGCGAGTCCTGGGAGGAGGGGATGCGCATGCTCGAGCGCAACGCCGACTGGAACCTGCTCGACAGCCGGGTCCTCATCGATACCACGGTGGCAATGACAGCGGCGGAAACCGCTGAACTTTTTGACGATGATGCCATATATCGGTCCCAGGGGGCTGTTGTCGGGATAGCGGAACGCACCTATCGCAGCCGAGCCTTTCCTCTTGCGGATGTCGCCGGCCGCATTGTCGGTGACTTTGTTCTGCTCGATGATATGACCGACAATGTTGCTGCCTTTCGCACTTTCATTACGCAGATCGTCGTCTTCAGCCTGGTCCTGAGCACCGGCCTGTTTGCGTTTGCCTACCGGGTTCTGGGACGGCTTGACGCGCGCCTGGCCGATTCACAGCGACGCGTGCAGGAGGAGCTGGAGAACCAGGCGAGAACCACCGCACGGCTTGAAGTGGAGGTCGTCGAGCGGCGGCGGGCCGAGAAGGATCTGACCCGCCTGAATGAACACCTCGAACAGCGGGTGCTCGAACGCACCAGTGAGCTGCAGAGTCTGAACCAGGAGATCGAGGCAGGCCGACGTGCCCTGGAGATTGCCTACCGCGATCTGCAGGCAAAACAGGCCACCATTCTGCAGCAGGACAAGATGGCCTGTGTCGGCCAGCTCGCTGCCGGGGTCGCCCACGATATCAACAACCCCATCGGTTTCGTCGCCGGCAACCTGGAGGTCCTCGACGATTTCTGGGCGAAGGCCAGCGCATTTATCGGGGCACAGAATGACGTCCTGCATGGGTGTGCAAGCGGCGCGGAGGCGGAATCCCTTGAGGCGGTCCGGAGAAAACTCAGGATCGATTACGTTTTTGCCGAATTACCGCTGGTGATGAAGGAATGTTTTGAAGGGATCGAACGGGTCAATCGTATTGTGCTCAACCTCAAGGGGTTCTCGCGCAGCGGTGAGGCGGAAGCACAACCGGCGGATATCCACGCATGTCTCGACAGCACTATCGGCATCGTCTGGAACGAACTGCGCTACAAGGCCGATGTGATAAAGGACTACGGCGAACTGCCGCAGTTGCTCTGCTATCCGCAGCAGCTCAACCAGGTCTTCATGAATCTGTTGATCAACGCAGCCCAGGCCATCGAGCGCTGGGGTGAGATCTGCATCACCACCCGGGTGGAAGATCAGCACATCTGTGTCGCCATCAGCGATACCGGTGCCGGGATTGCGCCGGACGATATCCCGCACGTTTTCGAACCTTTTTTTACCACCAAGGATTCCGGCGTCGGTACCGGCCTGGGTCTGAGTATTGTCTATGACATCATCAAAAAACATCGGGGGGAGATTGACGTGACCAGCGAACGGCATAAAGGGACGGTGTTCACGGTGCGGTTGCCGATCGACGGCCCGGAGATCTCCCATGCCTGATCCGATTCGGCTGTTGTGTGTTGATGACGAAATCAATATTCTTCATGTCATAAAACGGCAGCTGGTTGATGAGGCGTTGGAGATTCATTGCGCCCGGACAGCAGATGAGGGCCTGCGGCTGCTCCGTCAGCTTGGTGTGGTCCAGGTGGTGGTATCGGACTATCGTATGCCGGGAATGAACGGGATCGAATTTTTTCGCCAGGCGCACCGGATCTGTCCCTCTGCGGTCTGTATTCTGCTCAGTGGCTTTGCCGACATTCCGGCAGTGCAGCAGTCCCTGACCAGCAGCCACCTGTTCCGTTGTCTGCGCAAACCCTGGCAGGCCGGGGAATTGCGCCAGGTGATCCGTGCAGCGGTGGCAGCGTCATGGCAAACCCCCGTGTCCGATGGAGACTCACTGTGAGCAGCATGCAGCCGGACCACTTGGCGGCGGAGAAAATGCATATCCTCTATGTTGACGACGAAGCGGCTTACGGCCGGCTTTTTCGCCGCGCGATGATCAATGACGAGCGTTTCCACATCAGTACGGCAGACGGTGCCGAGGAGGCCCTGCAGCTGCTTGAGACCGTTGCCGTCGACATCGTTTTTACCGATCTTCTCATGCCGCGGATCAATGGCATGGCACTGCTGCAGGAGATTCATCAACGTTATCCCGAAACCTTTGTTCTGATTGTCACCGGGGTTGATTCGACTGCCGAGGCGGTCAAGGCGATGAAGGCCGGGGCCTACGACTACATCCTCAAGCCCCTGGACATGGAAATGGTCCGCCGCCAGCTGGACAAGATCGTCGAGCATCGGCAGCTGTTGCGTGAAACCTCCCTCGCGCCCCAGAGGGACTTCCGCTTTGAGAACCTGGTCGGCCGCGAACAGGTGATGTTCGAACTCTTCGAAAAAATCCGCCAGGTCGCGCGCACGGACACGACGGTTCTCATCCACGGCGAGAGCGGTACCGGCAAGGAGCTTATCGCCGAGGCAATTCATGCGCGCAGTTCCCGGTGTGACCGCCCCTTTATCCGCGTCAACTGTGCGGCCCTGACCGAAACCCTGATCAACAGTGCCCTGTTCGGCTATGAAAAGGGCGCCTTTACCGGTGCGGCGACGCGCAAAGCCGGCTTTTTCGAGGCCGCCAGCGGAGGCACCATCTTTCTTGACGAAATCGGCGACATCCCCATCCAGACGCAGGTCGCCCTGTTGCGGGTGCTGGAGTTGGGCAACTTCCAGCGCGTCGGTGGGACTGCGACGGTGCAGGTCGATACGCGCATCATCTGCGCTACCAATCGCGACCTCTCTGCTGCCATCAAGGAAAAGGCCTTCCGCGAAGACCTCTATTATCGTATCAATGTCATCTCCCTGAGCGCCCCGCCCCTGCGCGCCCGCCAGCAGGACATCCCCCTGCTGGCAAACTTTTTTCTCGACCGCTACCGGCGTGAAACGGCAAAGAACATTGTCGGCATCAGCAAGGCGGCGATGTCACTGCTCACGGCACACAGTTGGCCCGGCAACGTACGGGAGCTGGCCAACACCCTCGAACATGCGGTGGTTTTCTGCCAGGGGCGCAGCATTCAGCCCGCCCATCTGCCGGACAGCGTTCACCAGCAGCAGGAAGGGGACTTCTGCTTGACCCTGCACGACAGTTCCCTCGAGGCAACGGAAACCGCCCTGATCCGTTCGGTGCTGCAGCAGAAGGATTGGCATCTGACCCGGGCTGCCGAGGCCCTGGGTATTGCGCGCGGCACTCTGTACAGCAAGATGGAGAAGCTCGGTATTCACAAGCCCGGTTGAGCTGTATTGCCCGGCCGCCGGAATTTGAACAAAGAAAATCCGCCTCCTCCCGCGTAGCAGTACGTCCGGCTGTTCCCGAGCACAATGCCAATTTATCGCAATCGACGCCTGTGGCCTTTCCGCTGGCGCAAAACGTGACCCGCATCGCCGGAATTTGAACAACACCAGCCCCCCCTGACTTTTCCCTGCTGCGCCGACCTGGCCGTCATCTGTTCCTCGTTGCTCCCTTTATTTTTCGCCGGAAACTGAACAATCTCATCATGTTCTTCTATGCGATGAATCATAAATACATGAATTAATTGATTAAATTGTGTGGCACCGGATTTGCTAGTAAGAGTTGAGTTTTCGCTTTCGGGAGACATCTCCGGTTTGCGCTGCTGTTTTTAACCGCCACCGGAAAGATTTCAAAGCATGAAACAGCCGTGGTGTCGTCTCCAAATCACCAACTGGTCAGGGTTGTCCGGAAGTGTCCGACCGGATGATATGCCACGATCCCTGACCCGGATATCCTGATTTTTTCGGACAGGCAGATGGTCAATCAATTCAATGGAGGTATGTGTATGACATGTTTTTTAAGGATCGCTTTTCTTATTCCGTTTTTCGCCCTGAGCCTGGTGCTGGCGGGATGCGGCGATGATGGCAAGGATGGCCGTGATGGTGTTGATGGTTTGACGGGAGAGCAGGGGGATCCAGGGGATCCGGGGGAAGACGGTGCACCGGGAGCTCCCGGTGAGGACGCTTTCAGTCTCGATTTTGTTGACGCCCACGCCTTTACCGGTTTGTTGGATGCCGGAATC
>JAWOIX010000092.1:0-21318 GCA_046484405.1 Pelovirga sp. | reverse complement strand
AACACCACGGGCATGAGCATAAACATTTTAGCCTGGGTGGGATCCATGGTGGTCGGGGTCATCTTCTGCTGAATGAACATGGTGGCGCCCATGATAAGGGGTGTCACATAATAGGGATCTTTGGCGGAAAGATCGGTTATCCATAGCATAAAGGGAGCATGGCGCAGAGCCAGGCCGATCAGGTGTTGCATATTCCGTCGCAATCGACACCACACATTTAGGAAGGGCATCATTTGGTGATTCATCTGCTCTGCGGACTGGTTGAAAATGCGCTGGCCGGCCAGGAGGATCTCCATGCTTGAACAGCTGGAGCTAAAACTTCGCGACTTGCCTTTGCCACGTCTGCTGGTGATCGGTGATTTGATGCTCGATGAGTACCTGACCGGCGCTTCCAGCCGGATTTCACCAGAGGCCCCGGTTCCGGTGGTTGAGTTGCTGGGTGAAGAGCAGCGGCTTGGTGGTGCCGGTAACGTTATGAACAACCTGCGTGCCCTTGGCTGTGAGGTTGTCTGTGTCGGTTTTGTCGGCGACGATAACGATGGTCACCGTCTGCATCAGCTGTTGACGCACTCCGGTGTCGACATCTCCGGTCTTGGTCAGGACGCAAAACGAAAAACAACGCGTAAAACGCGTATCCTCTCCAACCATCAGCAGATGCTGCGCATTGACCGGGAAGCGATTTCTCCCCTGGAGCCCGCAAGGGAGCGTCAGCTGCTTGATTGTGCGGCACAACAGGTGACAGGTTGCCAGGCAATACTGTTGTCTGATTACCTGAAGGGAATTCTTTCGCGTGCAGTTGTCGAGGGCCTGATCGCTCTTGGCGCCCAGCATGGGATCCCTGTCATCGTCGATCCAAAAGGGCGCGATTATACAAAATATCGCGGAGCCACACTGCTTACCCCCAACCGCAGGGAAGCCGAGCTCGCGACCGGAATGGCCATTGTCGACGACGCCACGCTCAGAGATGTCGGGCGTAAATTGCTGAAGGACTGTGATCTGGAGGGTCTCGTGCTCACGCGCAGCGAGGAGGGGATGTCGATCTTTATTGCCGATGATGAAGTTCACCTGGCAACCCAGGCCCGGGAGGTTTTTGACGTCACCGGTGCCGGGGACACAGTTCTGGCGTTGCTCGGATTCGGCGCTGCTGCAGGGCTGACTATTGAGGAGTCTGCGACTCTGGCAAATGTGGGTGCCGGCCTGGTTGTCGCCAAAGTGGGGACATCAACGGTAACACTCCCTGAGCTACAGGCGGAGCTGAAACGTCGCACCTTGCATGAAGGGGAGAAAATTCTTCCAGCTGCAGCCCTGGCCGTCATACTGCAACGCGAACGGCAACAAGGCAAACAGATCGTTTTCACCAACGGATGCTTTGATCTGCTCCATGTTGGACACGTCAAATATCTGCAGAAAGCGCGAAGTCTGGGTGATCTACTGGTCTTGGGACTGAATTCAGACGAGTCCATTCGCCGGCTCAAAGGACCGAAGCGGCCGCTGATCGCTGAAGAAGAACGTGCACATTTGCTGGCTGCTCTTAAATGTATTGATTATCTGGTTATCTTCGCAGAGGATACACCGCTGGAGTTGATCAGTTGCTTAAGACCTGACATTCTTGTCAAGGGAGGAGACTATACTCCCGAGACAGTTGTCGGCAGGGAACTGGTTGAGAGCTACGGCGGACGCGTTGAACTGATCAGTTTCGTCGATGGCAAATCGACTACCAATATTATCGAAAAAATCCTTCAGCAATACCGCGAGGAGTAGCTTGCAATCCTTTCCGATAAAAACAGGGGCTCCCGGTGGCACTCATTCCTTCTGATCCTCTCCCCGGGACTGACACGCCGCTCCACCGGGCGGTTTTTCTAGACCGTGATGGCACCATCAACGTCGAGAAAGATTATCTCTATCGTCCGGAGGACCTGTCGTTTATCCCTGGCGCGCCTGAGGCTATTGCGAAACTCAACCGGGCCGGTTATCTGGTCGTTGTTGTCACCAACCAGTCGGGCGTGGCGCGCGGGTTCTTTACCATGGAGGATGTTATGACCCTCCATAAGCATATGCAGCAAATGCTCTTGGAATATGGTGCCAGGGTTGATGCGTTCTATGTCTGTCCCCACCATCCTGACGCTGGAACGGGTCAATACGCTGGCTCTTGCCGCTGCCGGAAAGGCCAACCGGGGATGTTGCTGAACGCCGCCACGGAGTTGAAAATTGATCTTGAGCGCTCATATATGATCGGTGACAAGATCTCGGATATCGAAGCGGGCAAGGCGGCGGGCTGCCACTGCCTTCTCGTCAGAACGGGCTACGGGGAAGCTGCCCGCGCTGAGGCAGAAACATGGAATATACCTGTTGTCGCGGACCTGTCTGCAGCGGTACAGATGATCCGCCAGGAAGATTGAAATCCCTTTGCCATAATCAGGCATACGACTGGTGATCTGCTGCATCAGTGTTCTATCTGTTGCAACGGTTATCCGCTCCAATAGTCAGCCTCCCTGCTCACGGCAGGTAAATTTTTACTTTTCATTTTCATGTCGCCACGCTAATATTACCAACGTTGCGGAGGGGGCCTTCCTGTGACGATCTGTCTGATTTCAAATTACATCATTGATAACAGGAGTGGGGAACATGAAAACTATGCGTAAAGCACTGGTTGCTTGTCTGTTTTTATTGGTTGTGGGGGGCTTTGGCCAGTCGGCTATTGCCTTTGAAAAAATAAATCTGAATACGGCAACTGTCGAACAATTGACTTCGCTGACCGGCATTGGCCCGGTGACGGCGCAGAAGATCGACGAATATCGTCAGGCCAACCGGTTTGCCAGCATCGATGAATTGAAAAACGTCAAGGGAATTGGCGACAAAACCCTTGAAAAATTGCGTGATCAGCTGACGGTGGAAACAACCAACTAGCGGCTGCCGTCGGACAGGTCACTTTCGCAACGCAACCGGGAGAGGGCCCCCTCTCCCGGTTGTTTATTTGGAGCAGACATGAAAATACTGGTCACCGGAGCGGCCGGCTTTATCGGCTCCCACCTGTGCAGGAGACTGCTGGAGCGTGGCGACGAGGTCGTCGGGCTGGATAACCTCAACGACTACTATGATGTCAGCCTCAAGCAGGCGCGCCTGCAGCAGCTTGAAGGGGAGGGCGGGTTCCGTTTCGTCAGGCTGGAGCTTGCCGACCGGCAGGGGATTGCGGACCTGTTTGCGGCGGAAACGTTTTCCCGGGTCGTCAACCTGGCTGCCCAGGCCGGGGTACGTTACTCCCTGATCAATCCCTACTCCTATATCGACAGCAACGTCCAGGGGTTCATCAATATCCTTGAAGGATGTCGCCATCATGGCGTTGAACACCTGGTCTATGCGTCATCTTCCTCCGTTTACGGCGCCAACACCGCCATGCCTTTTTCCGTACATGACAACGTAGACCATCCCCTGTCTCTCTACGCGGCGAGTAAAAAAGCCAACGAGTTGATGGCGCATACCTACAGCCACCTCTACGGTCTGCCAACCACGGGCCTGCGCTTTTTTACCGTTTACGGCCCCTGGGGACGCCCCGATATGGCGCTGTTCCTTTTTGCGAAGGCCATCCTCGCCGGTGAGCCGATCCAGGTTTTCAACCATGGCCGGATGCGCCGCGATTTCACCTATATCGACGATATCGTCGAAGGGGTTGTGCGCACCCTTGACCATACTGCGTCACCGAACGCGGCGTGGTCCGGGCAGCAGCCCGATCCGGCAACGAGCGCAGCGCCGTACCGGCTCTATAACATCGGCAACAACAGTCCGGTTGAACTGATGCGCCTGATCGAGGTCCTCGAGATGGCTTTGGAGAAAAAGGCGGTGATGGAAATGCTGCCACTGCAGCCCGGCGACGTGCCGGCGACCTGTGCCGATGTTGATGCCCTGATCGAAGATGTCGGTTTCAAACCGGCCACCCCCATCGAGCAGGGCGTCGAACGCTTCGTTCGCTGGTATCGCGATTTTTATCGATGCTGAACGGCTGCGCCGGGTGCGCAATTGTTGCAGGCGTCGCTTCGGCTGAAAAAACTGCCCGGTGCATTGAAGAAAACAGCTTGACAGATCCAAAGGGGATTTGATACAAGGACGCCTCGGTTTGTTGCAGGCACGTAGCTCAGTGGGAGAGCACTACCTTGACACGGTAGGGGTCGGCGGTTCAATCCCGCCCGTGCCTACCATAAACACTGCGACAGGACATTTCCAACCGGGTCGAGGCATCTTGCATGATGCCTTTTTTTATTTGGAGCAGGCACTATGGCAAACATAGAAATTGAGCTTCCGGACGGATCAAGAAAAGAATTTGCATCTGATGCCACCGCTTACGATGTTGCCATGTCCATCAGTGAAGGCCTGGCACGGCAGACACTGGCAGCCCGTTTTGACGGTCAACTGATCGATGCCACCCGCCCCCTCGGGCGTTCCGGAACGCTTGTCCTGATTACCCCGAACTCGCCGGAAGCGCTGGACATCATCCGCCACTCCTGCGCCCACCTGATGGCCCAGGCGGTCAAGGAACTCTACGGGGACGAGGTTCAGGTCACCATTGGCCCGGCGATCAAGGACGGTTTCTACTACGATTTTTACAGCGCGACGAAAAAGTTTGTGCCGGAGGATTTCGCCCGGATCGAAGCAAAGATGGAGGAACTGGTCAAGGCCAACCAGCCGGTCGTCCGCAAGGTCATGTCCCGCGCGGAGGCCATCGCCATGTTCCGGGAAATGGGGGAGAACTACAAGGTTGAGTTGATCGAAGATCTCGATCAGGACACCCTGTCCCTCTACCAGCAGGGTGATTTTATTGACCTGTGCCGCGGCCCCCACGTGCCCCGCACCGGCGTTTTCAAGGCTTTCAAGCTGACCAGCCTGGCCGGCGCCTACTGGCGTGGCGATGAACACAACGCCATGCTGCAGCGGATCTACGCGACGGCTTTTCTCAATAAAAAAGATCTGAATGCTCATCTGACCCGCCTCGAAGAAGCGCGCAAGCGTGATCATCGCAAGCTCGGACGCGAACTCGACCTGTTTTCCTTCAGTGACGAGGTCGGCGGTGGCCTGGTTCTCTGGCACCCGAAAGGGGCCCTGCTGCGCATGCTGATTGAGGATTTCGAGCGCAAGGAGCACCTCAAGCGCGGTTACGATATTGTTGTCGGCCCGCAACTGCTCAAGACCGACCTGTGGAAAATGTCCGGTCATTACGAAAACTACAGAGAAAACATGTATTTCACTGAAGTTGACGAGCAGGGCTACGGAATCAAGCCGATGAACTGCCTGGCCCACATGCTGATTTACAAGTCGCGGCCACGCTCCTACCGCAACCTGCCGGTCCGTTATTTCGAACTGGGCACGGTTCATCGTCATGAAAAATCAGGTGTTCTGCACGGCCTGCTGCGGGTGCGCGGATTCACCCAGGATGATGCCCACATCATCTGCCGGCCGGATCAGATCGATGCGGAGGTCAAAGGCGTCATGGCCTTTGTCCGTGACGTCGCCGGCATCTTCGGTTTCAACTACACCATGGAGCTGTCAACACGGCCGGCCAAATCGATCGGCAGCGACAGTGATTGGGAACTGGCGACCCGGGCTTTGCGCAGTGCCCTTGAAGACAGTGGCGAACCCTTTGAAATCAATGAGGGGGATGGCGCTTTTTACGGGCCGAAGATTGATGTCAAACTCAAGGACGCGCTTGACAGAGAGTGGCAGTGTGCTACAATCCAGTGCGATTTTACCCTGCCGGAACGTTTCGATCTGACCTACACTGGACAGGATGGAGAGAAGCATCGCCCGGTCATGCTGCATCGGGTGATTGTCGGATCCATTGAACGTTTCATCGGTGTTCTGATCGAGCACTATGCGGGCAGTTTTCCGTTGTGGCTGTCACCGGTTCAGGCAGTTGTCCTGAATGTTACCGACAACCAGGCGGCCTACGCCCAACAGGTGTTCGAGGAATTGCGGGCTGCCGGTGTCCGGGTCGAGATCGATCTGCGTAATGAAAAACTCGGATTCAAAATTCGTGAAGCGCAGGTCGCGAAAACCCCCTACATGCTGGTTATCGGTGATCGTGAGATGGAGGAACAGACGGTTTCTCCCCGTTATCGGGACGGAAAATCCCTCGAGCCGGTCAGCGTTGCGGATTTTGCTGGCTTTGTCGCAGCACAAAGTGCAGCCTACAGATAACTATTATTGCAAAGGACCCGGATCGGGTCTTTTGTCTGTCATGGATTGAGATTAACTGCCTAACCACGAAGAAGAGGAGTCGCGTCATAGCTAAAGAAGCGAACATCAATGAAGACATCAAGGCACGCCAGGTCCGGGTGATTGATGATGAGGGTGGTCAGCTGGGTGTTCTTGATATTGACCGGGCCCTGGGCCTGGCCCAGGAACAGGGACTCGATCTGGTCGAGGTGTCACCGCAGGCGGATCCGCCGGTGTGCCGGATCATGGACTATGGCAAGTACAAGTACCAGCAGGCCAAGCGTTCTTCGGAAGCGAAAAAAAAGCAGGTCAAGTTTGAGATCAAGGAAGTCAAGATGCGTCCAAAAACGGATGACCACGACTTTCTCTTCAAAATAAAGCATGCCCGTCGTTTCCTTGAAGAGGGGAACAAGGTCAAATTGACGATCATGTTCCGCGGCCGTGAAAACGCGCACCCCGAACAGGGAATGATGCAGCTGAACAAGGCAGTGGAAGCACTTAAAGATGTCGGTCAGGTTGAAGCTCACCCGAGCAAGATGGGGCGCTTCATGACCATGATGATTGGTCCTATTAAAAAGTAGGTTGTGACCTGCTTGCAGCGAGAAATGTGACAGGAGAAGACGATGCCCAAGATTAAAACCAACCGCGGTGCTGCCAAGCGTTTTCGTAAAACCGGCACTGGCAAGATCCGTCGTAACAAGGCGTACACCAGCCACATCCTGACCTCAAAAACCACCAAGCGGAAACGGAATTTGCGGCAGGGTGCAATTGTGGTGAAGGCGGATGAAAGAAATATCGCCCAGCTGATCCCGTACATGTAACAGGAAACACCGACCGCATATTGCGGTCTGGCTGCGAACTGTGGGGACAATCTCCCCCTGCAGATCCGGCCGCGGCAGAAGCCGGAACATTCAACAGCTTAAGGAGCAAGAGAGATGCCAAGAGTAAAAAGAGGATTTAAAGCCAGACGTCGCCGCAACAAGGTTCTGAACCTGGCGAAAGGTTATCGCGGCGCACGCAGTAAATTGTTCCGCTCGGCAACAGAGGCGGTCGACCGTGCACTGAACTATGCCTATCGTGACCGGCGGGTCAAGAAGCGTGATTTCCGCGCCCTGTGGATTTCCCGGATCAACGCCGCCGCACGTGATAACGGGCTGTCCTACAGCCGCCTGATTCATGGACTCAAACAGGCCGAAGTGGCTCTCGACCGCAAGATCATGGCGGATCTGGCGGTCAACGACCCGGCCGGTTTCAGTGTGATTGCCGAAACCGCCAAAGCGCGCCTGCAATAGGCTGACTGCTGTCGTTTACGGGAGACCGAGTTGCTATGGCTCTGTCTCCCTTTTTTTGTTTTTGCGTTCTGTTTACGCTGTGTCTGTAACCGTCGTTGCCACCGTGGTGAGCGCAGATCTTCACCACCCTGCCCCGGCACAAATCGTATTTAGAATAACGGACGAAATTCATGAAAGAACGTTTGCAGCAATTACAGGACGAGGCGCTCTCGGCCCTGCAGTCCGCCGCGACCCTCAAAGACCTGCAGTCCCTGCGCGTCCAGATCCTCGGCAAAAAAGGAACACTGACCGAGGTCATGAAGGGCATGCGAGATCTGGCGCCGGCAGAGCGGCCACTGGTTGGCCAGCTGGTCAACACCCTCAAGGACCGCTTTGAACAGGCCTTCGGCGAGCGCCAGAAACTGCTGGAAGAAGCAGAGATTAATGCGCGTCTCGGTCGGGAGCAGATCGATGTCACGCTGCCGGGAAGGGGGACCTTTGCCGGCAGCCTCCATCCGGTCACCCTGGTTTCCGATGACATTGTCGAGATTTTTTCGCGGCTCGGCTTTTCCGTCGAGGAAGGTCCGGAGATCGAGCATGATTTCTACAACTTTGAAGCCCTTAATATCCCCCGGGATCATCCGGCCCGGGATATGCAGGATACCTTCTACATCAACGACGATCTGGTGCTGCGGACCCACACGTCGCCGGTGCAGATCCGCACCATGCTCAAGCAGCCGCCGCCAATCCGTATCATCGCGCCCGGCACGGTCTACCGCCGCGATTCCGACCTGACTCACAGCCCGATGTTTCATCAGATCGAAGGTTTTCTCGTCGATGACCGCGTGACATTCGGCGATCTGAAGGGTATCCTCACCCATTTTCTCAGGGAGTTTTTCGGTGACGGGCTGAGTGTGCGCTTCCGTCCCTCGTTTTTCCCCTTCACCGAACCGAGCGCCGAGGTCGATATCGCCTGCGTCATCTGCGCCGGCAAGGGCTGCCGGGTCTGCGGCGGGACCGGCTGGCTTGAAATTCTTGGCTGCGGCATGATCGATCCGGCGGTTTTTGCCGCGGTAGAATACGATGCGCAGCGCTACAGCGGTTTCGCTTTCGGAATGGGGCTTGAACGGATTGCCATGCTGAAATACGGCGTCAACGACCTGCGTCTGTTCTTCGAAAATGACGTGCGCTTTCTGAAACAGTTCAGCTAGGTCGGCAGGGGACAAGAGTTATGATCGTTACCTATCAGTGGTTGAAGGAATTTGTGGATTTTGATGCGTCGGCGGAGGAACTCTGTCACCGTCTGACCATGGCCGGCCTGGAAGTCGACTCCCTCAAGGAGACGGGCGCGGATCTGGACACGGTTATTGTCGCGCACCTCGATGCCGTCGAGCCGCATCCCGATGCTGATCGCCTGACCCTGTGCCAGGTCAACACCGGTTCCGCGGTTGTCGCCGTTGTCTGTGGTGCGACCAATCACAAGGCCGGTGACCTGGTTGCCCTGGCGCAGCCGGGAACGGTCCTGCCGGGGGATTTCAAAATCAAAAAATCGAAGATCCGCGGCCAGGTTTCCCACGGCATGCTCTGTTCGGAAAAGGAACTTGGCATTGCCGAGGATTCGCCGGGGATCATGATCCTGCCGCCCGGCCTGCCCCTGGGCATGCCGCTGTTCCGGGCGCTGGGCTGGCACGATTACCAGATTGAAATCGGCCTCACACCCAACCGGCCCGACTGCCTCAGCGTCATCGGCATCGCCCGTGAAGTCGCCGCCCTCTTTGGCAAGGAACTGACCCTGCCCGATGTCGCACTCAGTGAGGTGGCGGATTCCATCAATGACCAGGCTGCGGTGACCATTGAAAACGCCGCTGCCTGTCCACGCTACGCGGCGCGCATGATCCGCAATGTCACGGTGGCTCCTTCGCCCGACTGGATGGTGCGGCGTCTGGAGGCGGTCGGCATGCGTTCCATCAACAACCTGGTTGATGTGACCAATTACGTCATGATGGAGCTTGGCCATCCGCTCCATGCCTTCGATTTCCGTTTCGTTGAAGAAGGGCGCATTGTCGTCAAATCCGCCCGTGCCGGAGACACTTTCACCACCCTCGATGGCCAGCAACATCAGCTGTGTGCCGAAGACCTGATGATCTGTGATGGCAAAAAACCGGTCGCCCTCGGTGGCATTATGGGCGGGCTCAACTCGGAAGTGCAGGATGACACAGGCACCGTTCTGCTTGAGGCGGCCTATTTTCAGCCGACCGGTATTCGCCGTTCGAGCAAGCGTCATGGCTTGCATACCGAATCCTCGCATCGCTTTGAGCGGGGTGCCGATATCGATATGGTTCCTGTTGCTCTGGATCGTGCTGCCGCTCTGATCGCGGCCCTGGGCGGCGGTGAGGTGCTGGCCGGAATGATTGATGTCTATCCGCAGGCGCTTGTGCCACCGACCGTCGAGCTCAACAGCGCCAAGGTGGAGCAGATGCTTGACCTGTCTCTGGATCTGCAGACGTTGCGAAATCTGCTCGAATCGATCGGCCTTAAGACCGCACCGGGCGCGGCAGCGGGCTGCCTGGAGGTGAGTATCCCGAGCTTCCGCCCCGATCTTGAGCGTGAGGTTGACCTGGTCGAGGAGGTGGCACGGCTTTACGGTTATGACAGGATTCCGGTTACCATGCCGCACGGGGTCGTTGAGGCCAAGCTGCCGCCGCTGCGCCAGCGTCTGCAGAAAAAGCTGCGTGAGCACATGGTCACCAGCGGCTTTTCCGAAACGATCAATTATTCTTTTATCAGCGCCGCAGCCATGGACAAAATTGCCATTGATCCTGCTGATGAGCGTGCCGTCATGGTGCCGATTGTCAATCCGCTCTCGGAAGAGCAGGCGGTGATGCGCACCAGCCTGGTGCCAAGCCTGCTTGAGACAGTAGCGCGGAATCTCAACTATCGCAGCAGCGACCTGCGGCTGTTTGAACTGCGGCCGGTCTTTTTGCCGGCGGTGGACAGTGATGAAGCTTGTCGCGAACGTCTCTGTCTCACAGCGGTGCTGTCCGGGCGACGCTCACCGGAAGGCTGGGCACAGAGCGGCGCCCCCGTCGATTTTTACGATCTCAAGGGGGTTGTCGAATCCCTTCTGGCAGGCTTTGCTGTCACCGACGCACGCTTTGACGCGCAGCAGTCACAGCCTTATCTGCATCCGGGCAAGTCCTGCGCGGTCTGGACCGCTGCGGGCCAGTTGCTCGGTTATCTCGGCGAGGTCCATCCGCGCACCCTGGCGGCGTTCGATATCGCCCAGCCGGTGTATCTGCTGGAAATCGATGTCGAGGCTTTTATTGCCAGCGCCGGACGCACGGCATCTTTCCGTGCCCTGTCGCGTTATCCCGATGTCAGTCGTGACAGCGCCCTGTTGCTTGATGCGACGGTCCCCGCTGACCGGATCCTGCAGCTCCTCGCGCGCAACCGGCCGCAGGTGGTTGAGGATGTCAACCTCTTCGACCTCTATACCGGTAGCGGTATTCCGGAAGGGAAGAAGAGCCTCGGCGTGCGGATTCGTTATCGCGATATGGCAAAAACATTGACGGAGGAGGAGGTCGGCAAGGTGCATGATCGTCTGATTCAGACGCTGTGCCGGGAGCTTGGCGCTGAAATTCGCTGATAGGGCTTGCGGAGGACTCCCCCCTGTGATACAAAACGATTAAAATCAGATAGATAGTGGATCTTCCCGATTATTCATATAAACTGCAGGAGGGCGTATGACAAAAGCGGACCTGATTGAAAATGTGTACTTGACGACCGGCTTCTCGAAGAAGGAATCGGCGGAGATCGTTGAGATGGTGTTTGATCTGATGAAATCGACCCTGGAAGAGGGCGAGAAGATCAAAATTGCCGGCTTCGGCAACTTTGTCGTCAAGGAAAAAGCCGCCCGTCGTGGACGCAATCCGCAGACCGGGAGCGAAATTGAAATTTCGGCACGCAAGATACTGACGTTCAAGCCAAGTCAGGTTCTTAAGGCGGCAATCAACGAAACCCCCTGATGTATTGAATTGAGAACCGGTGACTGATATCCCCGACAAGCTCTTTTTCAAGATTGGCGAGGTTGCAGATCTGCTGGATCTGAAAACCCACGTGCTGCGTTACTGGGAAACCGAATTTGACAGCCTTAAACCGGTTAAAAGCCGCTCGAACCAGCGGCTCTACCGGCGTCAGGATGTTGAAACAGCCCTGCTGATAAAGGACCTCCTTTATCGTCAGGGCTTTACTATTGCGGGAGCCCGCCAGCAGCTCAAGTCGGGTGCTCCCGCGCCTCCCCCTTCCGAAGAAACCCTGCCGGCTGCACAGCGGCTTGTCCATCTCAAGGCCGACCTGTTGCGGCTGCGGGCATTTCTGACCGACGACGAACTCTAGCAAAGTGGCGAATCCGTGCTGATACTTGTAACGAATGATGACGGGGTTCATTCCGGAGGTTTGCGGGCCCTGGCAACGGCCATGGCGGCGCTTGGCGACGCGGTTATCGTTGCTCCGGACCGCAATCGCAGTGCCGTCGGTCATGCTCTGACCCTCGAACGTCCGTTGCGCGCGGAAGAGATTGAGCCCGGGATCTTTGCCGTTGACGGCACTCCGACCGACTGCGTCAACCTCGGCGTGCATGGACTGGTTATGCAGCGTCCCGATCTGGTGGTTTCCGGGATCAACAGCGGCAGCAACCTCGGCGATGACATTACCTATTCGGGCACCGTCAGCGCCGCCATGGAAGCCTCCCTGATGGGTATCCCGGCCCTCGCCATATCCCTTGATGCGCGACAGTTTTCCACCGCCGACCTCGACAATGCAACCCGTTTCGCTACGGTTCTGGCACAGCGAGTTCTGGAAAAAGGACTGCCGCCGGAAACCTTTCTCAACGTCAATATTCCCTCCGGCCGCTGTCTCGGGGTGGAGATTACCCGCCAGGGGAAGCGCCGCTATGGCCAGGCGGTCATCACCAACGAAGATCCTCGCGGGCGCAAATACTACTGGATCGGCGGTTCCAGCATTGGTTTTGAAGAGATTCCCGGTACCGATTGCAGCGCGGTGGCGCGCGGCTATATCTCGGTGACGCCGTTGCACACCAATCTGACCAGCGATACGTTTCGCGAGACCTTGAACAACTGGTCTCTGACAAGCAACGGAGAGGACTGATGGATTTTACCGTTGCGCGGCGCAGAATGGTGCAGCAGCAGATCGTCGCCCGGGGGATCGACGATCCCCGTGTGATCGAGGCTATGAGTGTTGTTCCGCGCCATCTGTTCGTTGATGTTGGATTGCAGGGGCACGCCTATGCCGACGGCTCTCTGCCGATCGGCGAGAAACAGACGATTTCCCAGCCCTATATGGTGGCGGCGATGACAGCGGCGCTGGCACTGCGCGGGGATGAGCGGATTCTCGAAATCGGGACCGGCTCGGGGTACCAGACTGCAATTCTTGCCCGCCTGGCCAAACGGGTTTATTCCGTTGAACGACTTCCCGGACTGGCTGCCCGGGCGCGCAAGGTTCTCGATCAGCTCCAGCTGAGCAATATCAACATCAAGGTGACGGATGGTACCCTGGGGTGGAAGGAGCAGGCCCCCTTCGACGGGATCCTGGTCGCCGCCGGCGCGCCCGATGTTCCTTCCGAATATCTTGCCCAGCTCGCCATCGGGGGTCGTCTCGTTATGCCTGTCGGCGGATACAATGTGCAAAGCCTGATCCGCATAACACAGGTTGCCGATGGCAAATTCCGTCGCGAAGAACTGATGGGCTGCCGTTTTGTCCCACTGATCGGCCAGGCCGGCTGGGCTGATGATGTCGATCTCTAGGACACGCAAAGGGCACGCTGTATGCTGAAACTTGTACGGCGACTGTATGACTGGGTTCTGACCTGGGCGAACAGTCGTTATTCCCTGCCGGCCCTTGCCGTGCTCGCTTTTACCGAGGCCAGCTTTTTCCCGATTCCCCCTGATGTGCTGTTGATGGCGCTGGCCCTGTCGCTGCCGCACCTGTCCTATCGCTATGCGTTGATCGCGACGCTTGGATCTGTGCTGGGCGCTGCCCTGGGGTATCTCATCGGCTGGGCGCTCTGGGATGTGCTGAGCGGGCATTTCTATGCCTACGTGCCCGGAGTGACCGAGGCCGGCTTCCGGCAGGTTGGTGACCTCTTTGCCCGCTACGGCTTCTGGGTCATATTCGCCGCCGGGTTTACGCCGATACCGTTCAAAATCTTCACTATCGCTGCCGGGGTCTTTGCCATTAACTTTCCGGTTTTTATGCTGGCATCCTTGATCGGCCGTGGATTACGCTTTTATCTTGTGGCCGCCTTGTTTTATTATATAGGCCAGCCGGCCCGTCATATTATCGAGAAATACTTCAATCTGCTGACGGTGCTGGTTTTTGTTCTTATCGCTGTTGCTCTTATTCTGATCAGGTTATTGCATTGATGATTTTCAGGGTATGTTGAGGATGTGTCATACTTGCCCCACAGCCCGCCCCCGTCAACCACTGGTGGCCCGTTCCAGGTGCGGATGGGTGCTACTGCTGTTCTTCCTGGTTTTTCTGTGTGCCTGCCAGCCAGGGGTCTATCATACCGTTGCGCCCGGCCAGACCCTGTTTCGTATCAGCCGCACCTACGGCGTCGACAGCGATTATCTCGCCCGGATCAACAATATCTCCGATCCAACCCAGCTGCGCGCCGGAACCAGGCTCTATATTCCGGGCGTTGACCGCCAGCAAAGCGTCAGCGGCAGCCAGCCGCGGGCAGCGGCACCAGCCCCGGTCGCCCGCCAGACTGTGCCGGAACCTTCCAGCGTGACGTCGCCACCTGCGGCTCCGCGACCAGCGTCGCCATCGGTGAGCCAGCCCACGTCGGTGAGCCAGCCCACGTCGGTTGCCGGTACGACAGCGGCACCGTCGCCGCAACAACTCTTCCATTGGCCGCTGCGCGGTCGCATCGTGCGCCAGTTCAGTGACGCCGCCCAGACGGGAGGCGGCCGGGGGATCGAGATTGCCAGCCAGGCCGGCAGCACTATTTACGCCGCGGAAGCGGGCAAGGTGATTTACAGCGGCGACGGTGTCAGCGGCTATGGTTTTCTCGTCATTTTGCAGCATGATAACGAGTTGTTCACTGTTTATGGGTTCAATCAGAAAAACCTGGTGAATCATGGCGCTTTTGTCAGCCGCGGGGACAAGATAGCCCTCTCCGGCACGCCGCCGTCTGGTGGAGAACCCCGCCTGCACTTTGAAGTGCGGCGCGGCAAGGAACCGGTCAACCCGCAACTGTACCTGCCGTGACCCCTGCAGGAGCAGTGCCCTCTCAACCCGTTGGAGTGACATATGAGCAGGTACGATCCGGAAAATGATCAGACCGAGGAGTTGACCGGGCAACAGGAAGAACTTGCCAGCTTTTCCATGGGCAACGCCGATGACGATGAACCGGCGGCTGATGAGGATGCACCCGACGCGGACGAAGAAAAAAAATATCGCGCACAAGAGGATGTGTCCAGCGTCGATGCCATCAAGCTCTACCTGAAGGATATTCAGAAAACCCGGCTGTTGACGGCAGCAGACGAACGCGAGCTGGCCGAAAAAATCGCCCGGGGGGATGAGGCGGCCCGGGCCCGGATGATCGAGTCCAACCTGCGGCTGGTGGTCAAACTGGCCAAGCGCTACATGAATCGCGGACTGCCCTTTCTTGACCTGATCGAAGAGGGGAACATCGGCCTGATCAAGGCGGTGGAAAAATTCCAGGTCAGCAAAGGCTGCCGCTTTTCAACCTATGCGACCTGGTGGATCCGCCAGTCGATCGAACGGGCCCTGGTCAATCAGAGCCGGACCATCCGGCTTCCCGTTCATGTCGCCGACGATATCAACAAGCTGCTCAAGGTGTCCCGCGAACTGGTCCAGGTGTTTAACCGGGAGCCCAGTGAGGAGGAAATTGCCGACGCCATGGGGGTCGATATCGCCCATGTCCGGAAAATGATGGTGCTGGTGAAAAAAACCTATTCCATCGAGCATCCCATGGGTGAGAATGACGATTACAGTCTCATCGACACGGTAGAAGATAAAAATTTGAGCGATCCTGCCAGCATGATTGAAGATATTGATCGTTTCTGCCATATTCTCGATCTCATGACCGACCTTACCGAGACCGAACGGGAAATTCTTGTTATGCGTTTCGGTCTTGATGACCGTGAACCTGAAACCCTCGACACCATCGGTCAGATCTTCGGAGTGACACGCGAGAGGATCCGGCAGATCGAATCAAAGAGCCTCGCCAGTTTGCGTAAAGCGGTCCAGGAGCAGCAGCTGCCGACGGACCTGGACTGATTATCTGCAAGGAGAACACAAAATGGAGGACTTGAAACGGGTTATTCGCGACATTCCCGACTTTCCCAAAAAGGGAATTATTTTTCGCGACGTCACCACCCTGTTGTCAGATGCCAAAGGCTACCAGCGAATGATCGATCTGCTGGCTCACCGCTACATCGGTGAAAAAATCGATCAGATTGTCGGCATCGAAGCGCGCGGTTTCATTCTTGGCGCGGCCCTGGCCTACAAGCTCGGAACGGGGATTACCCTGGTACGCAAATCGGGCAAACTGCCCTACAAAACCCACCGGGTCAGCTACGACCTCGAGTACGGCAGTGATGTCCTGGAGATCCATGAGGATGCCTTCAAAAAAGGCGACCGGGTGATTGTCGCCGACGACCTGCTGGCCACTGGCGGAACCATGGCGGCGGTCATCCAGCTGCTTGATATGGCTGGTGCCGAGCTCTTCGAGTGCGCCTTCATGGCCGAGCTCGAATTTCTCAATGGCCGCAGCCGGCTGCCGGAAGGCAAGGTCTTCAGCCTGCTGAAGTATTGACCGGCGCCCGCCACGTGACTTGTCAAAAGGGGACGTTTGCGGTATAAGCCCCACATATGACCCCGTAGCTCAGCTGGATAGAGCAACTCCCTCCTAAGGAGTAGGCCGGTGGTTCGAATCCACCCGGGGTCGCCAGTTTGCCCAATGGTACGGCTGTTCACACCAAAATCCGCAGGACTGTTTTTTCGCAGAAGATTTTCGCAGAAGAGGTCGCGGATCGTTCAGATGTCCTCACGCGTGATCCATGATCACCTGCGCAGCCGGCGGTTCCAGCTTTTTTTTCTGATCGCTACCTAAATGATCACCATCACCTGTCAAAAATGTTCCAGCAGGCACCCCCTCAAAGATCTGAAAAAGGTCTGCAGCAATTGTTTCGCCTGCACCGGTTGCGAAATCTACCGGTGCCCGGTGTGCTCCAGGGGGATCGTCGTCACCCCGGTCCGCAATCCGCAGCTTGGGAACGGTGCCGGATAGGCGCTGTCCCCTGAATTCTGGATGCCGGATCCTGGCTCCTGAACCTTCCCCGTTCGCCCTCTTGCTGCGGCCAGTTTTTTCTGGAACATCCATCGGCAATCCTCTAGTATAGACGTTAGCTCTGTGACGCGGAATACGCTACGGCACAGGCATTGATAGATCGCCGCCGACGCGGGCAGCCATGTCCGCGTCTTCCTGTGTCCGGCGTTCCGTCGGGGCAGGGTTGTTCTTATCAGCAAGGGGAGTGGGATGGATCTGACAATCGTGGGAAGTGGCTATGTCGGCCTGGTCAGCGGTGCCTGCTTTGCCGAAATGGGCAATCGCGTTACCTGCGTCGATATTGATCAGCAGAAGATCAAGCAGCTGCAACAGGGGGTTATCCCGATCTATGAACCGGGGCTTGACGCCCTGGTGAAAGAGAATGTCGCCCAGGGGCGGTTACATTTCACCACCTCCTTAAGGGATGCCATGGCGCAGTCACGGATCTATTTCATCGCCGTTGGCACACCGCCGGGCGAGGACGGTTCGGCGGATCTGCAGTACGTTATCGGGGTCGCCCGCGAGATCGGCCGCCACCTGGAGGATTACGCGGTGATTGTTGACAAGTCGACGGTACCGGTGGGCACCGCCGATCGTGTCGAGCAGGCGGTGCAGGAGGAACTGGATCGCCGTGGCGTGCAGATTCCTTTTGATGTCGTCAGCAACCCCGAATTCCTCAAGGAGGGGGCGGCCATCGATGATTTCATGAAACCGGACCGGATCGTTATCGGTGCCCGCAGCGAGCGGGCCTGCGAGGTCATGCGGCAGATCTACGCGCCGTTCAACCGCAATCATGAGCGGACCATGTTCATGGGCGTGCGGGATGCCGAAATGACCAAGTATGCGGCCAATTCCATGCTCGCGACAAAAATCTCCTTTATCAACGAAATGGCCAATTTATGCGAACTGATGGGGGTGGATGTCGAGAACGTCCGCCGCGGCATCGGCTCCGACAGCCGCATCGGCTACTCCTTTATCTACCCCGGCTGCGGCTACGGCGGCTCCTGTTTTCCCAAGGACGTGCAGGCGCTGATCCGCATGGCCCAGGATGTTGACTACGATCCGCAGGTCCTGCTCTCCGTCGAACGGCGCAACGAGGTGCAGAAACAGTGGTTTTCCCGCCAGTTGCGGCGACGTTTCGGGAATGCCCTGGAAGGGCTGACCCTGGCGCTCTGGGGACTTGCTTTCAAGCCGGGAACGGATGACATGCGCGAGGCGCCGGCAAAGATCCTGCTGGCGGACCTGATGGCAGCAGGGGCCCGGGTGCTTGCCTACGATCCGATAGCGATGCCGACGGCACAGCGCGAGCTGCCGGCCGAGTGGTTCGCCAGCGGCCAGCTGCAGCTTGTCGCCAATCAGTACCAGGCGGTCGACGGCGCCGATGCCCTGATGCTGGTCACCGAGTGGAAGCCGTTTCGCAACCCCGATTTTGATGCCATGCGCCGGACCATGCGCCAGCCGATCATCTTTGACGGACGCAACCAGTTCGACCCCGGCATGACGCGCAGCTGCGGGTTTGAATATTTCGGGGTTGGACGAACGGTCCAGACCCGCTCCTTGCCCACCGTTGCTTGATGGACTGGATCAGTTATGGACACGCTTGAACTGGAATACCGCGACGCCCTTTTGATCATCGCATTGAAACGGCCACAGTGCTGTAATGCCGTTAACACCCGGATGCTCGGGGAGCTTGAAACGGTTCTGCAGCAGAGCCGCAAACGGCGCGAGGTCAGCGGGATCATCCTGACCGGTGCGGGAAAGGATTTCGCCGCCGGTGCCGATCTGCGCGAAATTCGTGATTTCACCCCGCTGGAAGCGATCCGTTTTGCGGAACTCGGACAGCGGGTCTGCCGCCAGATCGAAAACGATCCGCGTCCTGTCCTTGCTGCGGTCAAGGGATATACCTTGGGCGGCGGGCTGGAGCTGGCACTCTCCTGTGATTTTATTCTGGCCGCGGACACTGCCTGTTTCGGTTTCCGCGAGCTGGCCTATGGCGTTCTGCCCGCCTTCGGCGGGGCCTCGCGGCTGGCGCGGCTGATCGGCCGGTCGCGTGCCAAGGAGCTGCTTTTCGGGGCGCGCATGATCGATGCCCAGGAGGCGTTGCGGATCGGGCTGATCAACCACCAGTTTCCCGCCGCTGATCTCGACCGGGAGGCGGCCGAGCGTCTCGGGCAGATCTGCGGGCAGGGCCTGCTGGCGTTGCAGATGGGTAAAGAGGTGATCAACAGCGGCAGGGATATCCCTCTGGATGCCGCCTGCAAGATGGAACGCGACGCTTTTGCCGTCTGTTTTTCCACCGCCGATCAGAAAGAGGGGATGCAGGCCTTTATCGAAAAACGCGCGCCGCGCTTCGGGGGGAACTGATGATCGGCTCGTCCTGGCGTCTGTTGCGCTGTCGGGTCAGTGCAGGCGTTGGCTATCTCTCGCTTGCCGGTCCGCAGCGCTTCAACACCCTCCACAGTGACTGTATTGCCGAACTCAAGGAGGCCCTGGTGGATCTGGAGGACCGGGCCGAGGTTGGCTGCATCGTCATCAGCGGCTACCCGGGGGAGAGTTTCGCCGTTGGTGCCAGCATCACGGAAATGGTGGGCTTCTCCCCCCTTGACGCCATGCAGTTTGCCGACCAGGGCAAGGCGCTCTTCGACCAGATTGAAAACTCCGCCAAGCCGGTCATTGCCGCGCTGAACGGCATTACCATGGGCGGAGGTTACGATCTCGCCCTGGCCTGCGACATCCGCCTGGCCAGTGAGGACTTTGTTATGGCCCACCCGGGGGTCAAGATCGGTATTATCACCGGCTTCGGCGGCACCCAGAAACTGCCACGTCTGATCGGCGCGCAGCGGGCCAGGGAAATCTTCATGACCGGCCGGACGGTAAAGGCGCAGGAAGCCTGGCGCATCGGGCTGGTCGAGCGCGTCTACCCGGCCGCTTCCTTCATGGCCGAGGTTGGCCGTTACGCCGAAACGATCGCCGCGCAGCCGCCACAGGCGCTGGCGCTGGCAAAAAAAATCCTCAACGCCGCGGAAGATACTCCGCCCTGCAGCGGGCAGATCATGGAAACCGCCGCGTTCGCTTCCATGTTCCCGCGCCAGGGGATCATGGAGCGGATCGAGGATTTTTTCCTGCGTTCAATCGCCGATTGACAGGACATGGTGATACTGATATAAAGACCACCTCACTCGGGCGGTTAGCTCAGCGGGAGAGCATTCGCCTCACACGCGAAGGGTCACTGGTTCAATCCCAGTACCGCCCACCACAAAAGAATCACCAGACTCAAAGCACGCTTTGAGTCTTTTTTTTGTCAGGCAGCTGTGATGCTGATGCAGACGGCCTGGCCTTGATGGAGTGGTTATGCGCTATATCTGTACCTGCTGCGGTTACGTCTACGATCCCGAGCAGGGGGACGCTCTCAACGATATTCCTGTCGGTACCGAATTTGCCGATCTTCCACCCCAGTGGGTCTGCCCACTGTGCTACGCGGAACGCGATCAGTTCGACCCCCTTGACTGACAGCGGCACAAAACTCACCAACCCCTGCCTTGCTGCAGCACCTGCCTGATTGTGGCCGTCAGCCGCTGACCGCCTGCAGGCGCTCCAGGGCCAGCGGAATCTGCGCGGTGGCGATGTTGCCGAAGGCAAGACGCAGGTAACCGGCCAGGCCTGGACCGAAGGCCTCTCCCGGCAGGCAGATCAAGTTGGCCTCGTCGACCAGTTTGCGGGCGGCCTGGCGGCTGTCGAGATGGTGCCAGGGGTGACGGATCCAGGCAAAGAATGAGCCGCTGGCTGCGATCTCGAAACCGCTTTTGGTTTGGTTAAAACAGCTGACAAAGGCGTCATGCCGCTGCTGCATGCGCCGGCTGTTGGCGGCGATCCAGTGGTCGAGATGCCGGCAGCCGTATTGCAGTGCCAGCTGAGCCGGACGCGGCTGACAGACCACCATGCTGTCCTGCAGTTTGAGCGCCTGTTCGATCAGCCCGGCGCCCTTAATATTCCAGATTCAAAAGATGGCATACAACTCTTTATAAAAACCATCACCAGCATCTGGGAGGCTTCACTTTCGGTTGTCGGAAGCATCACACTTATTTTTGCTCTGATTCAACATTTCAGTCCAGGTGAACAAGAAACAATCACTGAAGATTGGTCGCTCAAATCCATTGAAAAAGCTCCTGAAAAGCACCAAAAAGTCAGTATAGTTGAATTGATAATTGAATCGATATTCATCTGCCTATTTTTAGTCGTTCTCAACCAAGCCACACCGGTTTTAGCAATTTCATTCCCAGAGAACAAGGTTATTCCAATACTTGACATGGTGCTGTTCAAACCATTTCTCATTTGGATCAATATAACTTTGATTTCCAACCTCATTTTGAATTTTTACTTGCTCATCAAAAGAGAATGGCAAACAGTTACTCGTATCATAGCAATCGCCATAGATGTAATTACTGTAGGGATTTTCACAAAATTGAT
>JAWOIX010000019.1:0-5637 GCA_046484405.1 Pelovirga sp. | reverse complement strand
ATGTCCTCTTCTCCTTCTACACCAAGCGGTCGCTTGCCATCAACCACACCCAGGATGGCGCGTCCCTCACCCACATCCATCACGATCACATTGGTGGGGTTGGCGGTGGCGCAGAAAATATGGCATACCTCCGGGACAGCTTTAACCTGGTTGAGGACATTAATCGGAAAGAAACCCTCCCCCAGGAAAATGATGAAGGCATGCCCGGCGCTGATTAACTGGGCATTGTGCTTGGCCAGTTCGATCATCGGTTCATCTGTCCCGCTCCAGCGGATCAGGCATTTCCCAGATGCTTCGCAAAAAGCCAATCCAAATTTGATGCCGGGCACGCTGGATGTGGTTGTCGTCGGCATGGGACCGGCCGGACTCTTCTGCGCCCTCGCCCTGGCCGAGGCCGGCGCCAGGGTGACCCTGCTGGAACGGGGGCGGCCGGTTGAGCAGCGCCTGCATGATGTCCGCCGGTTCTGGGAAGAGGGTGTTTTCGACCCGGCCAGCAATGTGCAATTCGGTGAAGGGGGGGCCGGAACCTTTTCCGATGGTAAACTGACGACGCGGCTCAACCACCCAGGGATCGCCTGGGTTCTCGCGCGCCTGGTCGAATTCGGCGCACCGGCGGATATTCTTTACCAGGCCAAGCCCCATGTCGGCAGTGACCGGCTGCGCAAGGTTCTTGTCTGCCTGCGCAAGAAACTGCTGGAACTTGGCGTTGACCTGCGCTTTTCCACCATGATGAGCGACCTGGAAACGGTGCGTGGTCGGGTGACCGGCGTGATTCTCAATGGCACGGAAAGGCTTCCCTGCGAGGCTCTGGTGCTGGCTCCGGGGCACAGTGCCCGCGATACCTACGCCATGCTGGCCCGGCACCGGGTCAACATGGAGCGCAAACCCTTTGCCATCGGTGTCCGGGTTGAACATCCGCTGGAGGTGATCAACCGGATTCAGTACGGTCTGCCGCATCACCCTGCGCTGCCACCGGCAGATTACCGGTTGTCCTGGAACGACCCGGAAACGGGGCGCGGGGTCTATTCCTTTTGCATGTGCCCCGGTGGGACGGTGATCAACGCTGCGTCGGAAGAGGGCGGGATTGTCGTTAACGGCATGAGTCGTTACCGGCGTGATGCCGCCATGTCGAACAGCGCCCTGGTTGTCACCGTCACCCCCGATGATTTTTCCGGCACGGAGCCCCTTGCCGGAGTGGCGTTCCAGCGTCACTGGGAACGCGCCGCCTGGCATGCGGGAGAACCGGGCTGGCGGGCGCCGGGGCAGCCGCTGCTTGAATTTCTCCACGGGCGCGGCGGCCGTCTTGTTTCAACCTGTCAGCCGGCCGTCGTGCATGCTGATCTGAACGATTGTCTGCCGCGCTACGTTGCCTCCGGGCTGCGTCGTGCGTTACCATATTTTGAGCGCAAGATGCGCGGTTTCATTACTGCTGAAGCGACCCTGATCGGGGTCGAGACGCGCACCTCGGCGCCGCTGCGTATTGTGCGCGACGAGCACGGCGAGTCGGTCAGCCACAAGGGGCTTTTCCCGGCCGGAGAGGGGGCAGGGTATGCCGGCGGCATCATGAGTGCCGCCCTTGATGGATTACAGATCGCCAGGCAGCTTCTCCTGCCGGCGAACAGCTGAAAGAGGAATTCAGTGAAAGAGATCTACGTCAATCAGATAAAGGAGCGGGACCGCGTCAATACGGTCTTTCTGGTGCGCGATAAAATCACGGCCATGGCCAAGAACGGTAAACCCTATATGACCCTGAAGCTGATGGACTGCAGCGGCGAGGTTGAGGGGCGGGTGTGGGACCGGGTGGATGAATTGTCACGTCAGTTTGCCGCGGATGATTTTGTCAGGATCGATGCCAAGGCGAGCGTCTACCTGGGCAAGATGCAGCTGGTCGTCCAGCAGCTCGAAAAAATGCCGGAAGAGGGGGTTGATCTGGCCGATTTTCTGCCCGTCAGTCCGCGCTCCGGTGCCGCCATGCGCGCGGATCTGGACGCACTGCTCGATTCTCTTACGGACCCTCACATCACCAGACTGCTCCGGTCATTTTTTGATGATCCCGACTTTTTCCGGTGCTATGCGCGGGCACCGGCAGCCAAATCGATGCATCATGCCTACCTCGGGGGCCTGCTGGAACACTCCCTGGCGGTTGCCGCGCTGGCAACAGATGTCGCCCGGCGCTACCCCCAGGTCAACCGCGATCTGCTTATCAGCGGTGCCATGCTCCACGACGTCGGTAAAGTGATGGAACTCTCCTACCTGCGCTCTTTCGGCTATACCGACGAAGGCAAGCTCCTCGGGCATATCATCATCGGGGTGCAGATGATCGAAGACCGTATCCGGACGATTGCCGGTTTTCCAGCGGACCTGGCGATGATGATCAAGCATCTGCTCCTCTCGCACCATGGTCAGTATGAGTTCGGCTCCCCCAAACGGCCCAAATTTCTCGAGGCGGTGATCCTCAACTTCATTGATGATCTCGACTCCAAAATCAATGCCGTTCAGCTGCATATCGACAAGGAACTCAACCCGCAGGAGGGCTGGACGTCCTACCACCGTCTGTTTGACCGCTATTTTTACATGGGTCAGAGCGGTGCGGCGGTGCCGTCGCCGGACCCTCCCGCCACCCGCCCGGCGGTCCGCGAGGCCGCGGCACCGGCCACCAACCGGGCGCAGCCGGCGAACGAAGCCAGACGTCACGACCGTCCCCTGGGGGCAACCATGGCGGAACAGTTACAGCACAAGAACCTTGATCTTTTTGCCGCCATCAAGGACAAAGGAGAATCCCGATGATTGTCGTAAGCCTGCCAACCGGTCCGCTTGAGGTCAACTGTTACATTGTCGGCTGTCCGGCAACCGGCAAGGCCGCAGTTATCGATCCGGGAGGGGATGTCGACCGGATCCTCCAGTTGCTTGAGCGGCACCACCTGACCCCGGTGATGGTGATCAATACCCATGGCCACTTTGATCATATCGGCGGCAACCGGCAGCTTATCGCGGCGACCGGGTGCGCGTTGCTGATCCATCGCGAGGATGCGCCACTGCTGCCGCGTGCCAATGAACATGCCATCCTGTTCGGACTGCAGACCGAGTTGTCCCCTGCGCCGACGCGGCTGCTCGATGACGGTGACATCATCGAGCTGGGAGAACTCTCGATCCGCGTCATCCATACCCCGGGACATTCGCGCGGCGGCATCTGCCTGCAGGTTGAGGATCACCTGTTTGTCGGCGACACCCTGTTCTGCGGTTCCATCGGTCGGACCGACCTGCCGGGTGGTGATCATCAGCTGCTCATCAGCGGGATCCGCGAAAAGCTTTTCCCCCTTGCCGATGATACCCGGGTCTGCCCGGGACACGGGCCGGTGACGACGATCGGCAGGGAGAAGCAGCACAATCCATTCCTGGGTTAAGGACAAGATCATGTTCAAGGGAAAAACGATCATTCTCGGGGTCAGCGGCGGCATTGCCGTCTATAAGGCGGTTGAGCTGCTCAGGCTGTTGACCAAAGCGGGCGCTACGGTGCATGTGGTGATGACCCGGGGTGCCTGTGAATTCGTCACGCCGCTGACGTTTCAGACCCTCTCCGGCAACCCCGTTCATACCGAGCTGTTCAGCCTCTACCAGGAGCAGGAAATCGGCCATATCTCGCTGGCGGACCGGGCGGATCTTTTTATCCTTGCTCCCGCCACCGCCAACCTGGTCGGCAAGATCGCCCAGGGCATAGCCGATGATCTGCTGACGACGACGGTCATGGCAACCAGGGCGCCGGTCCTGGTGGTGCCGGCGATGAACAGCAACATGTACGAGAACCCGATTTACCAGCGTAACGAAGGGATCCTCAAGGAGTTCGGCTACCATCTGCTGGCCCCGGCCACCGGTGACCTCGCCTGTGGCTGGAGCGGCATCGGCAAGCTGCCTGATCCGCAGCAGATTGTCTGTGCTGCCGAGGGGCTGCTGACAACCAGCGACCTGGCGGGGTGCCGGATTCTGGTGAGTGCCGGACCAACGCGAGAGGAGATCGATCCGGTGCGTTACCTGACCAACCACTCCTCCGGCCGCATGGGGTTTGCCATCGCCGCTGCTGCCCGGCGCCGGGGTGCGCAGGTCACGCTGGTGAGCGGTCCAACCTTCCTGCCGGCGCCGGCAGGGGTGAGATTCATCCCGGTCATCTCGGCGCAGCAGATGCTCACGGCGATCCTCGAGGAATTTGCCGCAACGGATGTGGTCATCAAGGCCGCCGCGGTGGCAGATTACCGGCCGGTTCACCGCGATTCGCAGAAACTCAAGAAAAACAGCGCGACACGGGTTCTTGAGCTGGAGCAGACGACCGACATTCTCGCCGAGCTGGGACGCCTGAAACAGCAGCAGGTGCTGGTGGGTTTTGCTGCGGAGACCGATGATCTGGTTGCCCATGCGACACAAAAACTGCGGCAGAAGAACCTCGACATGATAGTCGCCAACGATGTGACCCTGCCGGGCGCCGGATTCGATGTCGATACCAACATCGTCCGTTTTCTCTACCAGGATGGCCGCCGCGAGGACCTTGAACTGATGAGCAAGGCAGACGTCGCCGAGCGGCTGCTTGCGCGGGTGCGTGAGCTGTGGCTGGCTAAACAGCCGTGAACAGAGGAAGTATCTCGTCCGGGTTGGTGATGCCGAGCTTGAAGCGATTGCGCAGTTCCTTGAGAATCAGGTTGGCATCCTCCTGGCGCAGTTTGCCGTCGAGCCACAACAGTTTAAGGTTCTTGCGGATCAGGCCGGCAGCTGTCAGGGCCCGGTCGCCGGTGGGATCGGCATTCCAGTAGGGACTCTCTTCATCACTCAGGATACCCAGGGTCGCCTCCAGTGCCAGGGCCATGTATTCATCATGTTCCTGCTGGTTGAAGGGCCAGCGCGAGTGCGTGGCGATGGTCTCGATCATTTTCTGCCAGCGTTGCAGGCGACTGATCAACATCATCGAGTTGAAGATCTGTTTATTGGTGCCGAAGGAAAAAATGGTGTCGGAAATGCTGCCGCGCAGCACTTTATCGAGCTTGCTGTTGTCGCGTCTGGCGAGATTCTGGGCGATTGTCCAGGTTTCTTTTTTTACACCGATGTCGGCGCGGATTTCCCAGTAGGCATGGTTGTGAAGGGTGGTGTTGTAGGTCATCGCCAGCTTGTAGGGGACAAAATAATTGTGGGCGATCGTGTCGGCCGCCAGGTGGGAGAGATAGCCGTAGGCACAGGCTTCCGCTTCGGGACCATGTTTTTTCCCGCGCTCAAGGATTTTCCGGCCGATCCGCCAGTTATGGCAATGTTCCAGGTGGTGGGTGTGCTTTTTCCCCAGGGTGATGTCAGCGGCAATGGTGCCGTAGAGGTAATCGAGGGGGTAACCGGTCAACAGTGTCTGCAGGGCCTGCGGCAGCAGCTCGGGCGCTGCCAGAATGCGCAATCCGGTACCCAGGTGAACCCCCGCTCCCCAGGCGAAGGCCGATTCCGGAAGCAGGACAATCAGGATCAGAGCAGCAACAAGTTGAACAAGGCGTGGCATGAAAGCTCCTGAAGATGAGCGAAAAAACAGGCAGGGAGAAAATTCTTTAGCGATGGATGACAAATTCTACCACGAATGCTACCTGCGTGTCTGCCAGACGCGGCGTCTGCTTG
>JAWOIX010000171.1:0-2691 GCA_046484405.1 Pelovirga sp. | reverse complement strand
AGGACTGCCGGTTTGACCCGTTGGCAAGCAAGCGCTGCCTGTGTTAATAATCGTCACTTCGCGCAAACGCTGTCGTCCAGCAGCCTTTTGTCATGATGAAAAGCCTTTTTGCCACTTTTCCAAATGGAGTGTCCGTGGTACCTGAACGTTACGCCTCGCCCTTGCTGGGCTGGATCATGTGGGGGCTGGTTGCCAACCTCTACCTGGTCGGTTTTTTTCAACGCGTCGCCCCGGCGGTTATGGTCGACGAATTGATGACCGATTTTCAGATCGGCGCCGCAGTGCTTGGCAATCTCTCCGCTGCCTATTTCTATGCCTATGCGGCGATGCAGATTCCCAGCGGTCTGCTTGCTGACGCTATCGGGCCCCGTCGCCTCAGCGCCCTGGCCGCCCTGATCGCCGCCGCCGGGATCTTTACCTTTGCCCTGTCGCAACATCTGTGGCTGGCCTATGTCGGTCGCTTTCTCATCGGCGCTTCCGTCGCTGTTGCCTTCGTTGCCTGCATGAAACTCGCCGGCCACTGGTTTCCGACCAACCGCTTCGCCACCATCACCGGCGTCGCCCTGCTGCTCGGCAACCTTGGCGGCATCCTTGCCGGGGTTCCCCTGGCCGAAGCGATCGCCCTGTTTGGCTGGCGTACGTCCATGTTTGCCAGCGGACTGGTCACTCTGGGTGGTGCGATCCTGATCTGGGTCGTCGTTCGCGACGATCCGAGCGAACGCGGCTACAAGTCCTTTGCCTACGCATCGGTGGCCGACAAGAAGGGCCTTCCCCCCCTCCAGTCCCTGGTCAAGGTCCTGCGCGAACGGGATACCTGGCTGCTGTTTTTTGCTGCCGGCTTTTCCTCGGCGCCACTGCTGGTCTTTGCCGGTCTCTGGGGGGTCCCCTACCTGACCCAGATCTACGGCCTGGAGCGGTCCCAGGCGGCACTGCTCACTTCGACCATGCTCCTCGCCTGGGCCTTCGGTGGCCCGGCCCTCGGCGCCCTGTCGGACCGGATCGGCCGCCGCAAGCCGCCCTATCTGTTTGCCAACCTGTGCGCTGCTGTTCTCTGGGGAATCTTTCTTCTCGTCGAGATTCCGCTGCCCCTGCTCTACCCCCTGTTCGCCGCCATCGGCTTCACCTCGGGCGGGCTGATCGTCGGATTTGCCTTCGCTCGTGAAGCCAACCACCCGGCAGTGGCAGGAACGGTCGGCGGCGTCGTCAACATGTCGATCCTCGGCCTGGCGGCGATTCTGCAGCCGCTACTCGGCGGAGTCCTCGACCGCCACTGGGACGGAACGCTGTTATCCGGGGTGCCCGTGTACAACGCCGATGCCTATTTTGCTGCCTTTACCTGGTTGTTTGCCTGTGCCCTGCTCTCTGTTGTCGCGCTGTTACCGGCACGCGAAACCGGTTGCCAAATGGCCGTCGAGGCAACCAGCACGACGAAATAGCGGTCGACATGACCCGTTTCGTCTGATGTTTCAGACCAGGACGACAACAACGCCTGCAGTGGACCAAGGAAGAGGAGACCGGATGACTCTTGAAGAGAAATACACGCAGCTTAAAACCGCTCTGGCCGGGATGGATTCTGTGCTGGTCGCTTTTTCCGGCGGGGTTGATTCCACGTTCCTGCTGCGCGTCGCCTGCGATGTCCTTGGCTGCGACCGCGTCATCGCCCTGACGGCGACATCACCGACCTATCCTGAATACGAATTCGCCGAGAGTGTCAAACTGGCGGCAGCATTCGGGGTACGCCAGCAGATCCTGGCAAGCCATGAACTGAAAATCGCTGATTTCACCAGAAACGATCAGCGCCGTTGCTACCACTGCAAGAGTATCCTGTTCAAGCTGTGTCGCGAGAAAGCCGAAGAACTCGGCTTTGCCACAGTGCTGGACGGCTCAAACCTCGATGACCTGGACGATTTTCGTCCCGGGCGTGAAGCGGTTCTCGAACAGGGCATTCGCTCACCGTTGCAGGAGGCCGGATTGACCAAGGAGGACATCCGGACCTTGAGCCGGCGGCTGAACCTGCCGACGGCGGACAAGCAGGCCTTCGCCTGTCTCTCGTCACGTTTCCCCTATGGCACCGAGATCACCGCCGAGCGCCTTGCCCGCGTCGGCCAGTGCGAGGATTTCCTGCGTCAGCAGGGGTTTCACAATTACCGGGTCCGCTATCATCACGACATCGCCCGCATCGAAGTCGGCGTCAAGGAGCTGCCGCGTCTGCTCGACAGCGCCCTGCGCCAAGGCGTCGTCGAAGAATTTAAAAAGGCGGGTTTCCGCTATGTCACCCTTGACCTGCAGGGCTATCGCAGCGGCAGCATGAACGAGGGGTTGAACGACGCCACGCCTACAGGCTGATCGTCGCCGGCGGGTCTTCTGCGGGAACCTGCCACGCGGTGGCAGTGAAATCAGCAGTGGTGATCTGCTCGATCCTGCGTTTCATGTATTTTCCGCGCGCTTCGACCGCCACCGAACCGTCAGGCAGATAGAGAGAACCTCTCCCCTCGAACAACCGACCGTTCTGCCGGTCAATCCGCCCGATCACCTTCAGCTCGACCTCAAGGGGGACCGGCTGGCGGTAGCGGACCTGCAGATCCACGGTGATGCCGAACGTCTCATGACTGCAGCTGATCATGATGGCGCGGCCGATCACCTCGTCGAGCAACGCGGCGGAGATCCCGCCATGAGCAATACCGGGATAGC
>JAWOIX010000110.1:0-12069 GCA_046484405.1 Pelovirga sp. | reverse complement strand
CCCTTCTATGCGCGTGACTCCCTGATCATGCTGGGTGACCACGTGACCCTGGAGGCGGGGACCGGTTGCGTCCATACCGCTCCCGGGCATGGTCACGACGATTATCTGATCGGCCTGAAATACGGGCTGGAGATCTACAACCCGGTGGATGATTACGGGCGCTACCGTGACGAGATGGAGCTGTTCGGCGGTATGAAACTGGCCGATGCCAACCGTGCCGTCAACGACAAGCTGCTCGAGGTCGGCGCGCTGCTCCATGAAAGTCGTGTCAGCCACAGCTACCCCCATTGCTGGCGCTGTAAGAAGCCGGTCATCTTCCGCGCTACCGAACAGTGGTTCATCAGCATGGAAACCAATGACCTGCGCCGCAAAGCGCTGCGCGAGATCGAGCAGGTCCAGTGGATTCCCGCCTGGGGGCGTGACCGGATCTACAACATGATCGAGGGGCGCCCGGACTGGTGCGTCAGCCGCCAGCGCAGCTGGGGGGTGCCGATCACCATCGTCTACTGCGAAAAGTGCGGTGAGGCCCTCAACGACGGTGCCGTCATGCACCACATTGCCGATCAGTTCGAAGCCACCGGCAGTGACATCTGGTTCGAGAAGGATGCCGCAGACTTGCTCCCGGCCGGTACCTGCTGCCCCGCCTGCGGCCATGACAGCTTCACCAAGGAGACCGATATCCTTGACGTGTGGTTCGATTCCGGGGTGTCCCACGCCGCCGTCTGCGAGCACCGCGACGAGCTGCACAGCCCTGCCGACATGTATCTCGAAGGATCGGACCAGCATCGTGGCTGGTTCCATTCGAGCCTGCTGGAGTCGGTCGGTACCCGCGATCGGGCGCCATACAAGGCGGTTTTGACCCACGGTTTTGTCCTCGACAAGGATGGCCGCCCGATGTCGAAGTCGATGGGGAACGTCATCTCTCCGGATGAAATCATCAAGAAGTACGGTGCTGAAATTCTCCGCCTGTGGGTCGCCGCCACCGATTACCGTGATGATATCCGCCTGGGCGACGAAACCCTGCAGCGGCTCTCCGATGCCTACCGGCGGATTCGTAATACCGCCCGCTATCTGCTCGGCAATCTCAACGGCTTCGACCCGGACACCGACCAGGTCGCCGCTGACCAGCTCCTCGAGCTGGATCGCTGGGCCCTGTCGCGCCTGGCGCGGCTGACCCAGCGGGTGCATACTGCCTATGAGCGCTATGAGTTTCACACCCTCTATCATGCGGTGCATAACTTCTGTGCCATCGATCTGAGCGCTTTCTATCTCGATATCCTCAAGGACCGCCTCTACATCAGCGCGCCATCGAGCATCGAGTATCGCAGTGCGCGCACCACGCTCTACCGGATCGTCGAAGCGCTGACCCGCCTGATTGCGCCGGTGTTGAGTTTTACCGCCGATGAAATCTGGCAGCGCCTGCCGGGCAAACGTGAGGCCAGCGTCCACCTGGCCGACTTTCCGACGCCCTCCGCGGGCGCTCTTGACGACCCCCTTGAGGCCCGCTACGAGCGGCTTCACAAGGTCCGGATGGATGTCTCCCGGCAGCTCGAAAAGGCCCGCACCGAGAAGCGTATCGGCCAGTCCCTGGAAGCCAAGGTGCTCCTGTGTCCGCCCGCGGATTACCGCGAACTGCTGACCGATTACCTGCCACTGCTGGCGACCTACTTCATCGTGTCACAGGTGGAGCTGGTCGATGCCCTGCCGCAGGGGACGGAAGCCGGGCAGGTGGCCGGGCTGCTGGTGCAGGTGGTTGCCGCCGAAGGGGAGAAGTGCGAACGCTGCTGGAACTATGCGACCAGTATCGGCGCGGCGGCCGCGCATCCGACCATCTGTGACCGCTGCGCCGCAGCGCTGGCTGCAGGGTGAGATGAAAAAATATCCTCTGTTTGTCACTGTTGTCGCACTCTGCCTGGTTTTCGACCAGCTCAGCAAGCTCTACATTGTCAAGGCCTTTGCCCTCGGCCAGGTCAAGGTGCTGATCAGCAATCATGCCTACATCACCCATGTGCGTAACCCGGGCGCTGCCTTTGGTCTGTTCGCAGACAGCGCCTGGCGTCTTCCCTTTTTCCTCAGTGTCGCGCTGGTTGCCCTGGTCGCCATCCTCTGGTATCTGCGCTCCCTGCCGGCCGCAGCCACCTGGATGCACCTGGCCCTCGGCCTGGTGTTTGGCGGCGCCATCGGCAATGTCATCGACCGGATCCGGTTCGGCGAGGTGATCGATTTTATCGGCGTCCACTGGTACGTCTATCACTGGCCCTCGTTTAACGTGGCGGACAGCGCGATCTGTGTCGGCGTCGGCATCATGCTGGTCTGTGCCTGGCACGAAGAACGGCAGCGACTGCGCGACAAAAAACAGCAGAAAAATTGCGCCGGCCAGCTCTGACCTGTTTTCCTCTTCCCGCACCACAGATCCTTTCTCTGCTCCTGCCGGAGTTCCCCTTTCTGCCGGTTTACAGCGGTCATAAAAAACGAGAAACAGCTAAAGATCGTCGCCCGGCCGGTCGATAACAGTTGCAACGGTGGCAGAGAATGCAGATGCATCTGTCCACCCCTTAAGACATCAACAAGGAGCCACTATGGTCGACAAGATCTCTGGACAGGGTCATCTCCCCCCACTCGGACAGGTCAACCGCACCGACAGGCCGGCCGCCGGCAAACGGACGGACAATCCCAAACCGACCGACCGGATCGATTTTTCCAGCGCCCTGCAGAATGCCACCAAGGCCCAGGCTGCCGGCAGCACGCCCGATTCGGCCAGGCTGGAAAAACTTGCAGATCTCAAAAACCAGATCCAGAACGGCACCTATCAGCCCGACCTGAACCGGGTTGCCGCAAGCCTGTTGCCGTCATTGCTGCGGGAGGACTAGGATGGCCGGCGACGCAAGACAGCGCCTTGAACAGCTCCTCGAGCTCCTTCTCGCCGAACGCAGTGCTGCCCAGTCCCTTGATATGGCCGCTCTCCAGCACGCAGTTGCCGCCAAGGAGGAGCTGCTCGCCGGGTTGCAGCTGACCGGCGATCAGGTCACCGGCCTGGAAGATCTGCTCGGGCGGATCACAGAAGAAAACCGGCGCAACGCCTTTTTGCTCTGGACCGGCCTGAACTGGGTGCGGGAGATGATGGGTTTTTTTGGCAAGGCAGCCATGCCGCAGATTTACGGCGGGTCAGGCCAGTCGCGCACCCTCGAGCAGGGTGGCCGGCTGTTGTCAGGAAAGGTGTAAGTTATGTCCGGCGGCCTCTCCGCAGCACTCAATTCCGGGAGAACCTCCCTGCAGACCAATCAGAAGGCGATTGAAATCACCGGTCTGAATATCGCCAATGTCAATACCGAAGGATATTCGCGCCAGACCCCCTACCTGACGCCCTATCCATCCCTGAACTTTGGTGATTTTTTCATTGGCACTGGGGTCACCGTCGGCTCGGTACAGCGCTCTCACGATCTCTTTCTGGCGGGGCAGATTCAGGGCAAAGCGGCGGAAGCGGGACGTGAGAGCAGTATGCTCGGCCCCCTCGCTGAACTGGAACGGGTCATCGGCATCGATGAAGGGAGCCTGGCCAGCGAGTTCGACCGTTTTTTTGATGCCTGGCGGCAACTTTCCACCAATCCCGGCGGTGAAATCGAGCGGCAGATGGTGCTGCAGAGCGGCGCCCAGCTCGGCCAGTCCTTCGCCAATATCGACAACGAAATCCAGCAGCAGCTGCGCAGCCTCAACAGCACGATCAGTGCGAAGGTTGACGGGGTCAACCAGATGCTTGACCAGGTGGCGCAGCTCAACAGCCGGATCATGACGCTGGAGACCGCCGGCCAGGAAGCCAACTCCGATCGCGACCGCCGCGACCTGCTGCTCAAGGAGCTTTCGGCAACCATCGGCGCGACCAGCTTCACCACCTCCAGCGGGGCCGTCTCGGTGCAGCTGCCCAATGGCATGCCGCTGGTGGAGGGCACCCAGGCCAATCATCTGAACGCCGTGGTCTCGGCGACGCAGGTTGACCTTCAGCTGAATTTCGGCAGCACCACCATTGCCCTGGGGCGGACGGCCCTGGGGGGAGAGTTCCGTGGACTTTACGAGGTCCGCGACGTCATGATTCCCGACGTGCGCAACCGGCTCGACCAGCTCGCCTTCAGCTTCGCCAACGAAGTCAACACCATGCACCAGGCCGGTACCGATCTCACCGGGGCAGCGGGAGGACTCTTTTTTGTCGAGCCTGCTGCGCAGCAGGGCGCTGCGGCGAACCTGCGCATGAACCTGGAGACAACCAGCCAGATTGCCGCCGGCACCAGTGCGGCTCCCGGCGATAATCTCAATGCCCTGGCGTTGCTGCAGCTGGAACAGAAGCAGACCCTGGGCGCGGATACCTTTGGGTCCTTTTATGGCAAGATCGCTTCGTCCATCGGACTGGAAACCGCGCGCAACCGGCTGGCGGAGGCGGGCAACCGTGACAGCCTGGTCCAGCTGGAGAACCTGCGTGACGGCATCGACGGCGTCTCCCTCGAGGACGAAATGATCAACCTGCTCAAATATCAGCGGGGGTTTGAGGCCTCGGCCAAGTTTCTCGCGACGGTGGATGAGATGATGGGAACCTTGATGGAACTGAAACGATAGGGGTGGATGATGCGCGCAACTCAGATGACGACCTACCGCAGCCTGCAGACCTTGCTGAATCGCAGTAACGATCAGCTGCAGAATCTGCAGCTGCAGATCGCCAGTGGCAGGAAGCTCAACCGCCCGTCCGATGATCCGACCGCGATCAGCCCGGTGTTAAGCGCCCGGACACGGATTCAGAGCGCTGATCGTTACATGGAAACAATCGCCTCCGGGCTCGACCGGATCAACCAGATGGACAGCTATCTTGACGCGATCCAGAATAACCTGGTGCGCCTCAAGGAGATCTCCATCGCCGGGGTCAATGGCGCGTTAAGCCCGGCCGATATGACGACCTATGCCGAGGAGGTGGCGCAGCTGCGCCAGAGCCTGCTCGCCGATGCCAACGCCAGTGTTGACGGGAAGTACCTGTTTGCCGGCTTTGCCGAGACCACCCGGCCCTTTACCGAGAACGAAGACGGCGCGGTGGTCTACAACGGTGACAGCGGCGTCATCGAGTTTGAAATTGCGCCGAACGAACTGATTGCCGTCAACCTGACCGGCGCAAACCTGATGCAGGGGGAGGTGGATATCTTCGCCCTGGTCGGTCAGCTCGAGGAGGCATTGCGCAGCAACGACCCGGCCGCCGTCGCCGCCCTGATCGATCCTCTTGAGCAGGCCGCCGACCAGGTGCGCATACTCCGCAGCAAGGGCGGCAATGTCGGGCGCCGTCTTGATAGCGCGGCAGCGCAGATGGAACGGATCAAGCTGGACATGGAGGCGCTGCGTTCCCGTTACGAGGATGTCGACATGCTCGAAGCGATCACCCGGCTGCAGCAGCAGGAACAGAGCTTTCAGGCGGCCCTGAGTATCACCGGGCGGGTGGCGCAGCTGTCGATCCTCGACTACATTTAAAAAGCGGGTCACAGCGAAAAAGCACTCTGCCTTCGCGCCTGCGCGGGAAGCACCAGCGGAGCCAGTTGTTCACTGTTGTGCCAGCGCAGCGCTAACGTATTGATGGACACTGCCGCGGAGCCGGCAGGCAGACCAGAGCCAGGAGGGCGTCATGCTGGTACTGACACGCAAAGCCGGAGAAGGCCTGATCATCGGTGACGACATCAGGATCACCATCATCGAAGTCAAGGGCGGCGGGATCCGTATCGGCATCGATGCGCCGCGAGAAACGCGGATCCACCGTCTCGAAGTCTACGACAAGATCCGCCTGGAAAACCAGCAGGCGACCCGCTGGGAGGTGGCCGATCTCCCTGCCTCCGCAGGGACCCCGGCAGCGGCACCAGGCGCGGAGATGAAAACAATCCCGTCACGCTTTGGTGAGATTGCCTATGATCCGCAGGACACCCTGCTGTTTCCGCAGGGGCTGATCGGTTTTGAACATCTGCGTCATTTTGTCGTCATGCCCAGGCAGCAGGAAGGGCCCCTGTTCTGGATTCAGAGCGTTGAGGATCCGCACGTCGCCTTTATCCTGACCGACCCGACCAGCTTCTTTGCCGATTACCAGGTTGTCCCCGAGCGCAAGGAGCAGGAGCAACTCGGGCTTGCTGAGGAGGACCCGTGTTTTACTGTCGCGGTCGTTACCGTGACCGCGGAGCGCCAGATTACCCTCAACCTCGCCGCTCCGATTCTCTTTGCACCGGGGAGTCAACGTGCCCTGCAGGTGATTCTTGATGGAACGCAGTTCAGCCCGCAGACCGCTCTGCCGGTCTGAACAGCGCCGCCGGCAGCAACCAACGAGGTCAAACACACAGCGCCGCCCGGGCATCATGCCACGGGCGGCGCTGTGTTGTTGTGGGGTGCTGGTGCCGGGTGTTACAGCAGGGTGATCCAGCTGTACTGGTCCGGCTGTCTGCCGTACTGGATCGCGGTGAGCTTGTCGTAAAGCGCCATCGTCAGTTTGCCCGGGTTGCCGTCGCCGAGTTGCACGCAGTGGTCCTTGTAACAGAACGATCCGACCGGCGAGATGACCACAGCCGTGCCGGTGCCGAACGCCTCCTTGAGCCGGCCGCTGGCCGCCCCTTCCATCACCTCGTCAACGCTCAAAGCGCGCTCTTCCACCGCATAGCCCATGTCCCGGACGAGGGTGAGAACCGAGCGCCTGGTGATTCCGTCGAGCACGGTTCCGCGCAGCGGGGAGGTGACAATCTTGTCGTCGTAGAGAAACAGCATGTTCATGCTGCCGACTTCCTCAACAAAACGCTTTTCCTTGGCATCGAGCCAGAGAACCTGGTCGTAGCCGTTTTCGGCGGCCTGCCTGGCGGCATAGAGACTGGCGGCATAGTTGCCACCGGTTTTGGCTTCACCGGTTCCCCCTTCCGTTGCCCGGACATAGAAGTCGGAAATCCAGATCTTGACCGGCGCGACTCCCCCCTTGTAGTAGGCCCCGACGGGAGAGAGGATGATATAGCAGAGGTACTTGTTGGCCGGGCGGACACCGAGCATCGGTTCGGTGGCGATCATCGTCGGGCGGATATAGAGGCTGGTGCCCTCATTGTGCGGGACCCAGTCTGCTTCGAGGCGGATCAGCTGCAGCAGGGCATCGAGAAAGAACGCCTCATCCACTTTGGGCATGCACATCCGCTCGGCACTGCGGTTGAAGCGGGCGACATTGTCCGCCGGACGGAACAGGGCGATCTGCCCGTCGGGACGGCGAAAGGCCTTGAGCCCCTCGAAGATCTCCTGGGAGTAATGGAAGACCATTGCCGCCGGATCGAGGGAAAAGGGGGCGTAGGGCTGAATGCGGGCCGAGTGCCAGCCCTTGCCGGCATCGAACTCCATGACAAACATCCGATCGGTGAACTGTTTGCCGAAGACCAGGTTGTTTTCGTCAGTGATGCGGGGTTTTTTCGTCACCAGGGGGAGAATTGTCAGGTCCATGGGTCGCGCGCTCCTGCAGAAGATCATGTCAATGCAACTGTGTCTTCTTAGCACAGTGGCGGATTCTCCTGCAAGCCTATCCTTGCGTTGCCGCAGCCGGCTAAAAGGGGTAAATTTTCCCTGTTGGTGCTTGTTTCCCCGGCGCCAGATACAGTATTGTGGCTGACAAACCTTTTGACTGGAGAGATGCTGATGGACTTACAATTGCAGGGACAGGTGGCACTGGTGATGGCGTCAAGTCGCGGACTCGGCAAGGCGGTTGCCGCGCATCTGGCCGCCGAAGGGTGTCACGTCATGCTGACCGGGCGCGACGCCGGGGTTCTCGAAGCCACCCGGGCCGAAATCGCCGGCGCCACGAGCGCCAGGGTGGCCAGTTGTGTGGCCGACATGACACGGCCCGAGGATATCGCCAGGCTCGTCGCCGCCACGCGTGAACAACTCGGTCCCATCACGATTCTGATCAATAATTCCGGTGGCCCGCAGGGGGGTGATTTTGACCAGCTCGATGATGCCGCCTGGCAGGCCGGTTTCGAATTGACCCTGCTCGCCTACGTCCGGACGATTCGCGCGGTGCTGCCCGATCTGCGCAGCGCCGGCGGACGGATCATCAACATCACCTCGTCATCGATCAAGCAGCCGATCCCCGGCCTGCTGCTGTCCAACGCCTTCCGCATGGGGATGCTCGGCCTCGGCAAGAGCCTCGCCAATGAACTGGCGGGCGACAACATCCTCGTGCACACGGTTGCCCCGGGCCGGATTGCCACCGATCGCACCATCTATCTCGACGGTCTCAAAGCGAAGCAGCGCGGCGTGCCGATCGAGCAGATCCGCGAAGAGACCAAAAAAATGATCCCGCTGCAGCGCTATGGTGAACCGGCGGAGTTTGCCCGGGTGGTCACCTTCCTCGCCTCGCCGCTGTGCTCCTACACCACCGGCAGCACCCTGATCGTTGACGGCGGCATGATCAAGGGCTATTGACGCGGCAGCAAGGTCGCGGCTCGCGAGATCTCCTGATCAGGACAAGGAGCGGATGTGAACCCAATCACTCTGAAATACGGCAACCGCAGCATCCCCTGTGATCTGCCCGGCGCCCGGGTGCTGCAGGTGGAGAAGCCTGCGCAGCCGGCCGATCCGCCTGCCGCACTGATTCGCGCGGCGCTGGCCAACCCGATTGGCACTCCAATGCTGGAGCAGATCGTCCGACCCGGGGAACGGGTGGTCATCGTCACCTCCGACATCACCCGTTACAGCGGCAGTGAGATCTACCTGCCGATCCTGGTTGAGGAACTCAATCGCTGCGGCATCGCCGATGCGGATATCAGTATCCTCATTGCCCTGGGAATTCATCGGCCGCAGACCGCAGACGAACATCGGCTGATTCTCGGCCCGCTGTTCGGCCGGATAGCCGTTTACGACCACGACTGTGACGATCCGCAGCAGCTCGTCGACCTGGGGCCGACCGATGGCGGGATTCCGGTGCAGATCAACCGCCGGATCTGCACCGCCGACCGCGTGATTGTCACCGGGACGGCCGGTTTCCATTACTTTGCCGGCTTCGGCGGCGGGCGTAAAGGGCTGGTGCCGGGGGTCGCCAGCCGCGCGACCTGCATGGCGAGCCACTTTGCCGTCTTCAATCCTGCCGCGATCGGCGGCAAGCACCCGGCGGCGACGACCGGTGTGCTCGAAGGCAACCCGGTACACCGCAACCTGCTGCAGGCGGCCCGCAAGGTCGCGCCGGACTTTCTCCTGAATACCGTCCTGGCGCCGGACAAAAGCCTGCTCGGGGTGTTCTGCGGTGACCTCGAACAGGCCCACCTGGCCGCCTGTGAGATGGTACGTGCCCGCTTTACCGTTCCCCTCGAGGAAACCGCCGACCTGGCAGTGATCTCCTGTGGCGGTGAGCCGAAAGATATCAATTTCATCCAGGCGCAAAAAGCCCTCGATTACGGCTGTCGCGCGGTCAGGGAGGGGGGAACGATCATTTTCCTGGCGGCCTGCCGCGACGGCTTCGGTTACCCGACCTTCTTTGACTGGTTCCGGTACCAGGATCTCGATGAATTCGAGGCCGCTCTGCGGGCGGATTACCAGATCAACGGCCAGACCGCCCACGCTGTCCTGGCCAGGGCGCGACGTTTCCGCATCCTGCTGGTCAGCGAGTTCAGTGCCGAAGTTACCGCCACCATGGGGATGGAAAAGGCCGCCGACCTTGCCACCGCCCTGGAACAGGCCCGTGCCGGGCTCGGTGATGACGCGAAGCTGGTGGTCATCCCTGATGGCGGGACGATTCTGCCGCTGCTTCAAAGCGCCGGGGACGCGGTAACGTAGACTTTTTCGGTCATTTGTTGGAAGATAGGCAGGTGTCGTCACGCTGCTTGAAAACACCCCTGAACCAGAAGGATTCGCCCACGGATGCTTGATAAAACCATCATCACGGCCCTGCAGAAGATTGTCGGCAAGGAGCATGTGCAGACCGACAAGACCTCGCTGATCTGCTACTCCTACGACGCCACCCAGCGCCGTTTTCTTCCCGCTGCGGTGGTCCACCCGGCCACGGCGCAAGAGATCAGCCAGATCATGGTCCTCGCCAACCAGCACCGTATCCCGGTGTATCCGCGCGGCGCCGGCAGCGGCTTTACCGGCGGCAGCCTGCCGACGGACGGCGGGATCGTCCTCGGCCTGACGCGGCTGAACCGGATCCTGGAGATCGACGAGGAGAACCTTGTCGCCACCGTCGAGCCGGGGGTGGTCACCGAGGACTTCCAGAAGGCGGTGGAGAAGGTCGGACTCTTCTATCCCCCCGATCCTGCCTCCCTGAAGATGTCGACCCTCGGCGGCAACGTCGCCGAATGTGCGGGCGGACCGCGCTGCGTCAAGTACGGGGTCACCAAGGACTACATCATCGGCCTGGAAATCGTTACCCCGACGGGGGAGATCATCACCACCGGCGGACCGACGATGAAAGGGGTGGTCGGCTATGACCTGACCAAGCTGATCTGCGGCAGCGAAGGCACCCTGGCGGTGATCACGCGGATCATCATCAAGCTGCTGCCCCTGCCGGAAGCCAAGAAGACCATGCTGGTGCTGTTCGATTCCATCGACGGCGCCGCGCAGGCGGTGTCCAGCATCATCCGCGGCAAGATCATTCCCGCCACCCTTGAATTCATGGATGGGCGCACCCTCGACTGCGTCCGCGAAGCGACCAGCCTGCAGGTTCCGGCCGCTGCCCGGGCAGTGCTGATCATCGAGGTGGATGGCGACCGCGAGTTTCTTGACAAGCAGGTTGGCAGGATCGCCGCCATTATCAAGCCGCTTGGCGTGGTCGAGACCCGCATCGCCGACACGCCCGCCGAGAGCGAAGCCCTGTGGCAGATCCGCCGTTCGGTGTCCGCCTCGTTGCGGCGCGTCAATCCGGATAAGTTCAACGAGGACATCTGCGTGCCGCGCTCCAAAGTGCCGGAGATGATCCGCAAGATCGACCGGATTGCCGATCAGCACGGGATCCCGATCGTCAACTTCGGCCACGCCGGCGACGGCAACATTCACGTCAACATCATGATCGACAGCAAGATTCCCGGCGAACAGGAGAAGGCAGACCGGGCCATTGCCGAGGTTTTTGCCGGGGCGCTCGAGCTCGGCGGGACGATGAGCGGCGAACACGGCGTCGGGATCATGAAGGCCCCCTTTATCGGGATGGAGCTCGGCAAGGCCTCCATCGACTACATGAAAACCATCAAAAAAGCCCTTGACCCCAACAACATCCTCAACCCCGGAAAAATTTTCCCGAGTGATGTCAATCAGAAGACAGAATTCAGTAGATAGAATTCAGAATGAAGAAAGCTGACGTCTGGATTCTCTCTTCTGAATTCCAAGGTTTTTAACCATGGCCAAACTGAAAACCCTGGAAGATTATCGCGAGGAGATCGCGCACTGTGTCAAGTGCGGGGCCTGTCGCGCTCATTGTCCCGCTTTTGGTGCCGAGCGCCACGAGGGGCGGGTGGCGCGCGGCAAGATTGCCCTGGCGCAGGCGCTGCTTGACGGCGAGGTCGACCTGGAAGAACAGTTTCTGCTCGACATGTCGCAGTGCCTGCTGTGCGGCAGCTGTTACGGGCAGTGCCCCAACAAGGTGCACACCGAGGAGATCGTTGCCGCCACCCGGCGGGAGATCGCCGCGCGCAAGGGGCTATCGACTTTTGGCTTCGGTGTTGCCACGGTGCTCAAGCACCCGAAGCTGATGAACCTGCTGGCGAAAAGCGGCGGCACCCTGTCCGGCCTGCTGTTTAAAAAAATCCCCGAAAGCAGTGGACTGCGCCTGCGCTTTCCGGCCCCCTTTATCAGCTCCGACCGCACCCTGCCGCCGGTGACCGCCAAACCCTTCCGCGAACGCTTTCCCGCGGTGATCCCCGGCAAGGAGGGGGCCCCGACGGTGCTGTTTTTCAGCGGCTGCGGGATCAACTACATGTATCCGGACAGCGGCGCAGCGCTGATCAAGGCGCTGCAATTCCTCGGGGTGACGATCCTCATTCCCGAGGAGCAGGCATGCTGTGGTCTGCCGGCGGTATCGGCCGGGGCCACGGACACGGTGGAACGGCTGGC
>JAWOIX010000045.1:0-32970 GCA_046484405.1 Pelovirga sp. | reverse complement strand
CGCGCCGGTACCTCCAGCGCCAGCAAAAGACAAGTCGCTCCGGCCTCCCGGACCCCGCCATTTCGGCACCATCTAACAGCCAAGAAGGTTACCATGCCTCGCGCTCGATTCCATTGGCTTGTTCATCCTCACCACCACCGCGTGGTGGCTCCATGCGTGCAACGGCGCCCAGGATCTCACGGCGAATCAGTTCGACCCGTTCCGGATCCAGGGCGGTATCGACCAGCTCATGCACGCTCTGCCAGACCAGATCCCAACCGATCTTGGCAACCATGGCGCCGACCAGGACGGGAATCGGGTCATTCCGCCGCAGAAGAGCCATTTTGAACCGATCTTTTGTGCACCGGTCGCTATCACGGGCGGCCCGGCACCATTCGCCAGCAACGCAAGAACCGGCAGGGGCTGAGTAAAGGATCTGCACCCGGCGGCAGAATTGCCCCCCCGGAATCAACCGCAGGGGCCCTGCCCATCCCGTGCCTGCTGCTCACGCACTTGTCCCCCTGGCAGCAGCGAAAAAACTCCCGTCCGCCCGCCAGTATGGTAAAATGCCGCACTTGATCTACCCTATCGACACCCCCCGACAGACACGGAAAGACGTTCATCATGTTCGCCGAACACCTGTTTTACGAGACTGCCCTGATCCTGGCCGCCAGCGCGGTCCTCGGTGGCCTGGCCCTCTGGCTGCGCCAGCCGCTGATTGTCGCCTTCATCCTTGTCGGCATTCTCGTTGGCCCCTCCGGGCTGGATCTGGCGGGAGTCGATGAGCGCCTGCAGCTGCTGGCGGAAATCGGTATCGCCGTGCTGCTCTTTGTCGTCGGTCTCAAGCTCGACCTGCACCTGATCCGCACCATGGGTCCTGTCGCCCTCGCGACCGGGCTGGGACAGGTGGCCTTTACCTCGATCTTTGGCTACCTTATCGCCATCGCCCTGGGCTTTTCTGTCACTGGCGCCCTCTATGTCGCCGTCGCCCTGACCTTCTCCAGTACCATTATCATCGTCAAGCTGCTCTCCGACAAACGCGAAATCGATGCCCTGCACGGCCAAATTGCCGTCGGTTTCCTGATCGTTCAGGATATCGCGGTGATCCTGGCCATGATCGGCCTGACCGCCCTCGGCGCCGAGCAGGCCTCAGGGCACCTGCTCACCGACGGTTTACTGGTGCTCCTCAAAGGGGGTGCTCTGCTCGGTGGGGTCGCCCTGCTGATGCGCTACGTTCTGCCGCGCATCCTCCCCGCCATGGCACGCACCCAGGAACTGCTGGTACTGTTCGCCATTGCCTGGGCGGTTTTGCTGGCCTCGGTTGGCGACGTCCTCGGTTTCAGTAAGGAAGTCGGCGCCTTCCTCGCCGGAATCTCCCTGGCATCCACCCATTTTCGCGAAATGATCGCCCTGCGTCTGACCAGCCTGCGCGACTTTCTCCTGCTCTTTTTCTTTATCGGTCTCGGTGCCCAGCTCGACCTTTCCCTGCTCGGTGCCCAGGTCTTTCCCGCCCTGATCTTTTCCATTTTCGTACTGGTCGGCAACCCGATCATCGTCATGGCGATCATGGGCTACATGGGCTACCGCAAGCGGACCGGTTTTCTCGCGGGCCTGACCGTCGCCCAGATCAGCGAGTTTTCCCTGATCCTCGCCACCCTGGGAGTCACCCTCGGGCATATTGACCGCGAGACCCTCGGGCTGATCACCCTGGTCGGACTGATCACCATCGGCCTGTCGACCTACCTGATCCTCTACTCCCACCCAATCTATAACCGTATTGCCCCACTGCTCGGCATCTTTGAACGCCGTCACCCTCACCGTGAAATCCAGCACCAGGAAAAACAGCCCATCCAGGCCGCCGATATCATTCTTCTCGGACTCGGCCGCTACGGTCGGCAGATCGCCGAAAACCTTGTGCGCCGCGACAAACGGGTCTTCGCCATCGACTTCGACCCCCAGGTCGTCGCCGCCAGTGCCACCGGGCAGTTTGCTGTCCGCTACGGGGATGCGGAGGATCCGGAACTGCTGGACCAGCTGCCCCTGCACCAGGCCGGCTGGGTCATCAACGCCATTCCCGGACCGAAGACCAATCTGGCGATCATCAAGGGGTTGCAGGAGCATGGTTATAGCGGCAGGGTGGTGCTGACCGCCCATAACCAGGAACAGGCGGATCTCTATCACCGGGCCGGGGCCCATAAGGTGCTCTGGCCTTACAGCGATGCAGCGGAGCAGGCGGTCGACTACCTGACCGGAACCAGGGAGGAATTGTCGATCATCTCCCCCTGGGAGCTCTGCCTGGAAGAGGTCCGGCTGCGTCCCGACGCCCAGGCCTGCGGCCGGAGGATCAGCGATCTGTCCCTGCGTAATGCCACTGGCGTTTCCATCGTCGCCGTCGACCGCGCCGGACGCAGCCACTTTGACCCCGATGTCGGCTTTCGCCTGTTCCCCGGCGATCGGCTGATTCTGCTGGGCAATCCCGACGGGCTGGCACAGGCCCGCCTCATTCTCGATCAACGCCAGGAAAACCGGGAGAAAGACCATGTCTTCAGGATGGCGGAGATCTGCTCCGTCGAACGTCTGGGCTGGACTGGACACCAGCTCGCCGAGTTGCACCTGCGGCGCCGGCACAATGTCTCCCTGCTCGGCATCCAGCGCGGCAACAAAAGACTCATCTCACCGCGGCCGGACGAAGTCATTCAGCCCGGCGATGTGCTGCTGGTCATCGGTACCGACAGTGCCATCGACAAACTTCAGCAACACAGCAGCGCTGCTGACCCCGCCGCTACGAAGGAGCAGGCCGGACTCCGGGGATGACCCAGCACCGGCTCACAGAGGAGACGTCCATGGCAGAAATCAACAGGATCCTGGTTGCCACCGATCTTTCGCCCCACGCCGGCATCGCCGTCGACCGGGCGGTGAACCTTGCACGCCAGCATGGGGCGACGCTCTATCTTCTGCATGCCGTCGCGGAGGACAACAGCATTGAGACGATCGGCCCAACCACCCTGCAGGAGGACATCGCCCGGGCCCGGCGGCTGCTGCACGAACAGCTGGAACAGTTCGACCTGGGCGGGATTGACTGTCATGTCCTGGTTGAAACCGGGAGAGATTTTGTCACCATCATCACCACGGCGCGCCGGCTGCAGGCCGACCTGATCCTCGTTGGTGCCCACGGCAGCGGCTTTTTCAAGGACCTGCTCTTCGGCACCACGGCAGAACGCGTCGTGAGAAAAAGCGAGATCCCCGTGCTGGTGGTAAAAAAACCGGCCACGGCCGACTATCAGCGGATTCTGCTGCCGACGGATTTTTCTGCCGCCGCGGCACAGGCGATCCCCCTCGCGCTGGCCCTCGCCCCCGCCGCCCGGTTTGACCTGGTGCACGTCTACAGCCTCTGGGGGGAAGGGCGTTTGAGCCCCACTGCAATGATGGACGCGCAGCATCACGCAGCTCACGAGCGGATCAGGACGCAGGCGGAACTGCAGCTGCGGCAGTGGCTGGAACATCTCGGTCTGGAAGGCTATCGCCACCGCAGTCACCTGCGCCCCGGCCGGCCGGGAGTCCTGATCCCGCAGATTGCCGGGGAACTGCACTGCGACCTGGTTGTCATGGGGACAAGGGGGCGGTCACTGCTCACCTGTATTCTCCTCGGCAGTGTAGCGGAGCATGTCCTGAAATTGGGGGACTGCGATCTGTTGACCGTGCGGCCGGAAGGTTTCCGCTTCGAGCCGGTCTGATGTCGATCATCCCCTGCCCTCCGGCACCCGGCGGACACCGCCGTCACCCTTTCAATCAGCGCATCGCTACTGCAGCGATAGCGCCACCAGGATAGCTCCATGAGCAAACGCGCCGCCCTGAAAATATTTCTTCGCGACCAGATTCTGCCATTGATCCTCGCGGTCATCGCCGGTGTCCTGTATACGATTTCCCTGCGCTACTTTGTTTTTCCCGCCAAGGTGATCCTCACCGGCACCGAGGGCATCGCCGCCGCGACCGCCTATTATTTCGATTCAACGCTGATGTTTCTCATTCTTTACGCCATCTTTCAGAGCATCCTGATCGTCTTCGGCTATATCAAGGTCAGCCGCCGCTTCGCCATCCGTTCGACCCTGACCGTCGCTACGGTGTTGGTGCTGCTACCCCTGCTGCCCGATCTGCATTTTGCCGCGCCGGAACCGGAAAACGAGCGCATGGTGCTGGTTCTGTTCGGTGGAATTCTCGGTGGTCTGGCCAAGGCGCTGGCCCTGTGGAACCGTGGATCGACGGGCGACGAGGACATCATCAGCGCCTTCGTCGCCGAGCGTATGCGCAAGCCCGTCGGCACCGTTGCCATCATCGCAGCGGGCGTATCGACCAGCTATGGACTCACGCTGGAATTTTTCAGGACGGGAGACATTGCGCTGGTGGTTAACACACTGATGTACACGGCGATCTACATCTTTGCCAGCGCTGAGACGCTCAACACCTTTTTTCGAAAATTCCGCTTTTCCCTGGTCACCATCATTACCACCGATGCCAGCAAAACCAACCAGATCCTCAAGACGATTCTGCCGGAACGAACCTACACCAAGCAGGCTGGCGTCGGCGGCTACACCAGCAGTTCCCGCGAAGTCCTCTCTCTGATCGTCACCCAGGAGGAACTGCCGTTACTGCTGCGCCACGTCCGCGAGCAGGACCCAGACTCCTTCCTCTACCACAGTGACGTCAACGGCATCGTCGGACGCTTCAAGGTCAGTTCCATTGGCTAGTGCGGGGTGCAGGCCCCGTCACCATGGTCCAGCAGGCAGCTGGCCAGGTCGATGCGTCCGTCTTCCCGGAAAACAACCCCTTCCACGCGCAGCAGGTCATACTGCAGCAGTGCCCCGTCATTGGTGCGACGGCGACTGATCCCTCCCTGCCGGTTGACCACCCGATGCCAGGGCACATCGCTGTGCTCCGGCAAGGCCGCCAGGGCGAAGCCGACCACCCGCGGCGTGGTTCCAGCCAACTGCGCCACCCGGCCGTAGGTCGTCACCCGGCCACGCGGAACCTGCCTGACCAGGGAGTAAATATGTTGAAAAAGGGACGACGCCGTCATGCGGAAAAACCTTGTGCAGGCGATGCTAGGCAGAACCCGGGACCAATCTTCCGAAAACCTTCAAAAACGGGCGAGGCCGGGCGCCTTTTGCTTTCCGTGAGGAGTGTCGCCGGGTTACCCGAGCTTCGCGCCGTCGTTGACCGGGCGCTCCGGCACCGCCAGCACCACAGACCGGTCTTCCAGGTAAAAACCGGCGATCAGGCATTCCGACCGGAACGGGCCGATCTGTTTTGCCGGGAAATTGACCACCCCGATCACCTGCCGACCAAGCAGCTCTTCACGGCTGTAAAGATTGGTGATCTGGGCACTTGACTGTTTGATCCCGATACCCGGGCCGAAGTCGACCTTGATCTTGTAGGCGGGGGTTCTGGCCTCGGGAAATGCCTCGACCTCGACAATGGTCCCCGCCCGCAGCTCGACCTGTTCAAACTCCTGCCAGCTGATTTCTTTCATCTGTTGTCTCCTGCCGGTAAATTTCCGTCATCCGCCTCCGGGGCGGAGCCGATACCGTAGCGGCCCAGTTTGCGGGCAACGGTCGGCTGACTCATCCCCAGATGCCGGGCAATCAGCGATTGCCGTCCATAGCGCCCGTAGGCGCCAAGCAGAATCTCCCGTTCAACACTGGCAAGAATCTGCGGCATAGTCAACTGTTCGGGCCAGTCCGTGGTCCTCTCCGCAGCCGCCGAACCGGCCGCCAGAATCGCCGGGGGGAGATGTCTTCGTTCGATCTGGGGCCCGTCACTCATCACCACCAGGCGTTCGCATAGATTCATCAGTTCCCGCACGTTCCCCGGGTAGGAATAGGCACACAGGGCATCGGCAGCAGCGGGGCTGAGGCGCCGCAAGACCCCGTCACGCTGGCTGAAATGCTGCAGAAAACTGTTCAGCAACGGCAGCAGGCACTCGCGCCGCTGGCGCAGCGGGGGGATCTGCAGCGGAATGACACTCAGGCGATAATAGAGATCGGCGCGAAACGCCCCCTGTTCGACCTGGCGATGCAGGTCGCGATTGGTGGCGGCAATAATCCGCACATCGACCTGCCGGCTGCGGGTACTCCCGAGGCGGGTGAAGCGCCCGTCCTCCATAAAACGCAGCAGCTTGACCTGCGCCGCCGGCGGCAACTCGGCAATCTCATCGAGAAAGACCGTCCCTTTGTCAGCCATCTCCAGGTGTCCGGGCTTGTTGTGCACGGCACCGGTAAAAGCGCCTTTTTCGTAACCGAACAGTTCTGCCTCGATCAGGTTTTCCGGGATCGCCCCGCAATTGAGCTGGATCATCGGCTGATCGGCACGATGGGAATTGCCGTGGATCAGGTCGGCAATCAAACCTTTGCCGACCCCGGACTCGCCAAGGAGCAGGACGGTGGAATCGACCTGGCTCAGCCGCTGGGCCTGCTTGAGCGTCGCCACCATCGCCGGGCTCTCGGCAATCACCCGCCGCCCGCCGACATCGCGCTGCTGGAGCAGGGATATCTGCTGACGGAACTCGTTACCGATCGCCTGCTGGACTTCCAGCTCCCCCTTGAGACGTTCCATCTCGGTGATGTCCCTCTCACTGACCACCACCCTGATCAGCTGCTGCTGATCATCAAATACCGGTGTCGCCGTGGAGATCAGCTTGCGACCGTGGCGGTTTTCCTGGAGCAGGCTGACCTGTCTGGACGTTTTGATGGCTTCCAGGGTCGCCGAAGGGAGAATCACCAGGCCCCTGGCAGCCGCCTCAAGATAATGGCAGCCGACCAGCTGTTCCGCCGGCGCATTGTTGATCCGTGCCGATGCCGGGTTGACGCGCAGAATGCGCCCCTGTGCATCACAGACAAAGAGCCCGTCGGACGACGAATCGATGATGGCATCATGCTCGCGGGTCAGTTCCTGCAGGGGACGATTGCGCATCACCACCGCGATGCGCCCGCACGCGCCATCCTGTGGCCGGTGATCACCAATCCAGGCCATGTAACCATCGAGAGGAGGGACAAGGGAGAACAGAAAATCGGCCGATCGATTGGCGGATGAAGCGCACAAGGCCTGGTGGAGAGCAGGAAAGTCTGACGGAAACGGCTGATCGACCGCGCAGTATGGTGCAAGCACCCCCCAGGCGGTCACAACCAGGCCGTCAGGGTCGACAGCGACTCCGCCGTCCCCTGCCGCCCCGAGCAGCCGACCCGCCATATCGTCGTTCATCAGAGCCACCGTCACGGCGCGCAACCACGTCTAATGGGACATCAGCACCGGCAGAGTCATGCACTTCAGCAGGTGCCGTCCGGTTTCCCCGAGGGTCTGTTGACCACGACGGGTCTGGGAGGTCGCACCCATCACCAGCAGATCCGCGCCACAGTCAGCGGACATATTAAGCAGTAAATCCCCGATGCTCAGATCGCCGCTGACCCGTTTTTCACAGGAGAGCGGCAGCTTGTAGCGCGCCATATGATGACGGATATCGGCATCGTGGGAACGATAGGCTTCATCCCCGCCGGGACCATGGACGGTAATCACGCGGATATGTTCGGCGGTGCGCAGAATCGGCATGGCGTCGTGCAGGGCGCGACAGGACTCCGGGCCGCCACGCCAGGCCAGCAGAATCTGTTTGTAATCATGTTTGTAGTGGCCGGCATAGGGAACAATCAGCACCGGGCGACCACTGCCGAGAACCGCTTTTTCCGGCAGATTGTCCGGCACATCCTGTTCCGGGGCCGAGGTGTCCGTCTGACTGATCACCAGCATGTCGTGATAATGGGCGTGGAGATTCAGGGCATTGATCAGATCGAGGCGACTGGTCTGGCAATCCACCTGAATCCACGAACAGTCCAGTCCCGCAGCTTTGGCCTGCGTTTCAAAATCCAGCCGCGCCTGATCGGCCCGCGCCATGAATTCATCGCGGTGCGGGGCGAAATAGAGCCGCGAAATAATGTAGATACCGGTCAGATGGGCAGACTGTTGCCGGGCCAGTTGAATGGCAACCTCCAGCCGTGCCGGGCAGGTGGATCGGTCATCGATATGAACCAGGATGTCCTTCAAATTCATGAGTTGACTCCGCAGTGATCGTGGTTAAACGGCCAGGTACGTCAAAAAGAAAGACACCGGCAGGTCAGTGTTTCTTTCCGAGGTAGGCTTCCTGCACCTTGTCGGACGCGAGGAGCTCTGCCGAAGTGCCTTCCAGAACAATCCGGCCGACATCGAGGACGTAGCCGCGATCGGCGAGCTTCAGCGCCGCCTTGGCATTCTGCTCCACCAGCAGCACGGTGACCCCCTGCCTCGAGATCTCCTTGATCTGCTCAAAAATCGCCTTGACCAGGATCGGGGCGATCCCCAGGGAAGGCTCATCCAGCAGGAGCATCTCCGGATCACTCATCAGCGAGCGCCCGATAGCGAGCATCTGCTGTTCCCCGCCGGAGAGAGTCCCGGCAAGCTGCTTGCGGCGTTCCTCCAGGCGCGGAAACATTTCGTAGATCCAGCGCAGGGTTTTCGGGTTGACCTTGGTGCGCGTGTAGGCTCCGAGCAGGAGGTTTTCCTCGACCGTCAACACCCCGAAGACCCGGCGTCCCTCGGGAGAATGGCTGATGCCCATCTTGACCACCTTGTGCGCAGGAATCCTGGTCAGCTCCTCGCCCTTGAAGCGGATCGATCCGGCCTTCGCCTTGAGGAGCTGACTGATGGTCCGCATGGTCGTGGTTTTACCGGCGCCGTTCGCTCCCAGCATGGCGACGATTTCCCCCTTGCGCACCTCCAGGGAAATCCCCTTGATGGCCGCAATACTGCCATAGGACACTTCGAGATCCTCAATTGTAAACAGGACATCGCTACTCATCGTCATCATCCTCACTTCCCAGATAGGCCTCGATTACCAGAGGATTTTTCTGAATGTCTGCCGGGGTTCCCTCCGCAATTTTTTTGCCGAAATTGATCACTGTCAGGTAATCGGTCACTTTCATCACCAGATCCATGTCATGCTCAATCAGCAGCACCGTCACCCCTTTGTCGCGGATCTTGAAGATCGTCTCGAGCAGTTCGCCGGTTTCCCTGTCATTCAGTCCCGCGGCGGGTTCATCAAGAATCAGCAGGGTCGGGTCAACGGCCATCGCCCGGGCCATCTCCACCCGGCGTTGATGCCCGTAGGGAAGGGACGCAACAGGAATGGCAGCAAACTCCTCGAGATTGAAGAATTCAAGCAGTTCACCGACCTTGAGCCAGTTTTCCTTTTCGTCGCGACGCGACCCCGGGGTCGGACAGATGCCATGCCACCACCCCTGGGTACTTTTTATGTGACGGCCGCTCATGACATTTTCCGCAACCGACATCTGGCTGAACAGACGAATGGTCTGGAAGGTCCGGACGATGCCGCGGTCAACGATCTGGTAGGGAGTCAGGCCGCGAATTTCTTCACCGCGCCAGGTGACCGATCCTTCCTCTGACCGGTAGATCCCGGTAATGCAGTTGAACACCGTTGTTTTACCGGCCCCGTTGGGTCCGATAACACCATAGATCTGGCCCGGCGCTACCGTCATGGTCAGAGCATCAACGGCGGTCAGGCCGCCAAATCGCTTGGTCACGCTGGTGAGAATCAGCTCGTTATGCGCCATGTTTATTTTCCTTGATCAGAAATTTGGGAATTTTGCCAAAGGTTGCCGGCCAGATGCCGCGCGGCCGCAGGATCATGGTCAGAATCATCGCAAAACCGAAGATAAAAAAGCGCCAGGTGGAGAACTCGCGAAAGATCTCCGGCAGGACGAACATGACGAAGACACCAAGCAGTACCCCGGGGATCGATGAGCCACCGACCAGGACGATACTGAAGAACAGCACCGACTGGATAAATTCGAAGGCTTCCGGACTGACCGCGGCATACTGGGTCGCGAACACAGTACCGGCGAGGCCGGCGAGGCCGGCACCCAGGCCAAAGGCGAAAATCTTGTAAACCCTGGTGTTGATGCCGATACTCTCGGCCGCCAGGGAGTCTTCACGCAGGTAGTGGAGCGCCCGTCCGACCTTGCTTTTCTCGAGGTTGAACATAATCGCCAGCGTCAGGAGCAGGACCGCAAAAGCCAGGTAGTAAACCGCGATCTGGCTGCTCAATTCAACGCCGAACAGGTTCATCGCATCCAGCCCGAAGATGCCGTTGGGACCGCCCGTCAGCCCGCCCAGATTGTTGATCAGCACCTGGACAAAAACGATATTGAAGCCGATCGTGACCACCAGCAGGTAGTCACCGCGCAGATGAACGATAGGTGCGGCGAGGATAACCCCGAACAGTGCCGGAACGATAATCGCGACCGGGATCGTCGCCAGCATCGGCCAGCCATAGTGGGAGTTGAGAATAGCGGTGATGTAGGCGCCCATGCCGAAGAACATCGCCTGCCCCATGTTGAACATCCCGGCTTTACCGAGCACAATATCCTGCGACAGGGCAACCACGGAGAAGATCAAAAAGGTGATGGCGATCGTCTGCCAGCGCGAATCGAGCAGATTAGGCAGAATGGCCAAAATCACCAGAAATACGGAAAAACCTGCCAGTGAGAGATTCTTCATCAGACTTTCTCCGCAACCCGCTCACCGAGCAGTCCGGTGGGCCGGGCAATCAGGATGCCAATCAGCAGCATGAAGGTAAAGGCGTCCGCCCAGGTACTGGACACGTAACCGGAGATAAAGGCGCTGAACAGCCCGAGGAGCATGCCGCCGAGCATGGCTCCGGGGATGTTGCCGATGCCGCCGATAATCGCCGCAATAAAGGCATAAAGTCCGTACTGCCAACCCATGTTGAAGGTGATACCACGGTAGTAAAGACCGATGAAGAGACCGCCGATGGCACCAAGGGAAGAGCCGATAATAAAAATCAGAGCGATGATGTTGTTGACATTGACCCCCATCAGGCGGGCAGCGTCCTGATCGATGGAACTGGCCCGGATCGCCGCACCCATCCGGGTTTTCTCAACAAACAGGTAGAGGGCGACCATCAGCACCAGCGACAATACCAGGATCAGAACCTGGATCAGACTGATCACCACCCCACCGACATTCCAGTAAACCTGCGGTACCAGTTCAGGAAAAATCCGCATCCGCGGACCCCAGATCAGCATGATGCCGTTCTGAATAATCAGGCTGGCACCCAGGGCCGACACCACCGCTGACAGGCGCGGTGCAGTGCGCAGGGGCCGGTAGGCAACGCGTTCGAGAATCACCCCGACGCAGGCCATGGCCGCCGCCGTCAGCAGGAAAATGGCGACAACCGCCGCGAGGGAGGTCGCCTGCCCCATGACCTGGGTATAAACCGTTAACCCGACAAACGCCGAAGCGGCAACCATATCGCCATGGGCAAAGTTGATCAGCTTCATGACGCCGTAAACCATGGTGTAACCCAGAGCAACCAGCGCAAACATGCTGCCGATGGTCAAACCGTTTGCCAGTTGTTGCAGAAAAGTATCCATGTGCCAATCTCTCCCGGGATGCAGAGGGGGTAAAAGGTGTCGGGCGCTGCCCGATTCTCACCTGGACAGATCAAAGCAGTCGTACATACCAGTGCCCTGACCTCTCAAGGGAAGAAAAAGGGGGGCGGACGGTAAGTCGTCGCCCCCCTTGGGGTGCCGTGGTTAAAGGATCACTGGGAATGAACCACTTTGTAGCTGCCGTCGGCCTGAATTTCAAAGGTCATGTAGCTGCTGCCGATGCGGTTGCCATCTTTAGCGAACTGCACGGGACCGGTAATGCCGGGGATCGGCTCGGTCATGTTCATCAGGTACTCTGCGGCTTCACGGGTATCGAAGCTGTTGTTCTGCTCCATTGCGTGGATGATCGCGCGCATGCCGTCGATGTTCATCAGACCCCAGATTGACGGCGGACGCTCGCCATAGGCTTTTTCATACTCGCTGATGAAATCTTTGGCGAGGTCGTAGGGAAGCATGTCAGGTGTCGGCACGTTGACAATGAAGGCACCTTTAGCAGCCGAGCCGGCCAGCTTGATGAAGTCGGGGTTGTCGTTGGCGTCACCGCCGATAAAGTCGGCATTGATGCCGAGGGCGACCTGCTGGGAACGCAGCTGACCACCGTCAGTGTAATAACCGGCGAAGAAGATCACGTCGGGGTTTTTCCCCTTGATGTTGGTCAGCACCGGAGTGAAGTTCTGGGAATCGGCGCGAATCTTGTCGTAGGAAACGACATTGCCGCCACGGGCCTTGATGGACGCCACGGTCGAGTCGGCCAGGCCGACAGCGTAGCTCGAGAAGTCGGAGATCACGACAATCCGCTTGTAGCCCTTGTAGTTGACCATGTACTCGGCGGCATATTCGGCTTCGGCGCTGTTCGGGAAGGAATTGCGGAAGAAGGTCCAGTAGCCCTTTTCCGTCAAGCTGTCGGCGGTACCATCGGAGGTCTGCAGGACACCGGCATCATAGTAGATTTTCTGAGCGGCTTCGGCAGCGGTCGAGGTATAGGAACCGATGATCATCGAAACGCCGCGGTTGACCAGCTCGCGGGCACAGATGGCCGATGCCATGGCGGTTGCCTGGTCATCGCAGGTAAACACTTCGATCTGCCGGCCCATGACGCCACCGGCGGCATTGATCTGGGCGGCGAGCAGACGGGTGCCGTTGTCGATCCCCTGCCCTTCGTTGGCATAACTGCCGGTAATCGGTGCCTGCACGCCGATCTTGAGCGTTTCGGCACTGGCCAGGCCGACCATCAGTGTGACGGCAGCGCAGACCATGAGCATTGTACGGAGTGTTCTTTTCATCGTTGTTCCTCCTTGACCTGATTGTTTAAGGGTGTTGCACACAAAAGGACCGGACCAACCCATGTGGCCGGCCACCTTCTGCCCACAACAGCAGAAAGCGCTTAACAAGATAACAGATTCATATGTTTAATGCTTGTTGATACCGATCATCTGTTTCAGTGCATGCTGGGCAATGGCAGGATTTTCCTTGAGCCGCCGCTTTGAGTAGGGCAGCCAGTCCCGGCCGTAAGGAACGTAGATGCGCAGCCGGTGCCCGCCGGCAAGGATGATTTCACGCAATTCCTCGTCAACCCCGAGAAGCATCTGAAACTCGTACTGATCGGGCGTCAGTCCCATGCTGCGGACCAGGTGCATCGCTTCAAAAACCAGCAGCTCGTCGTGGGTGGCGATCGCCGGGTAGGCGCCCTGGCGAATCATCTGCTCGAGGCAGACAACGAAATTACGATTGATGGCCTGAGGGTTCTTCCAGGCATGGGTCCGCGGCTCGACGTAAATCCCCTTGCACAGCCGGTAGTTCTGGTAACCGTCGACGTGATCGGCGATATCCTTGGGGGTGCGGCGCAGGTAAGATTGCAGGACCGTCCCGGCATGCCCGGGAAACTCCTGGCGCATGGCCCGGAAGCACTCCAGCGTGTCATCTGTGGTCGCGATATCTTCCATGTCGATGCGGACGAAACTGTTGAGTTTTTTCGCCTCTGCCACGAGCTCGCGGATCAGGGCGAAACAACGCTCCTTGTCAAGCAGCAGACCCATCTGGGTCGGCTTGATGGACAGATTGCCGTCGAGTTTTTCGCGCTCGATGGTGCGGAGAATTTCCAGGGCATCGTTTTTGAAAGCCACCGCCTGGTTGATATCGGTAATGAACTCACCCAGGATGTCGATGGTCGTCATCATCCCCTGCTGATTGAGTTCCTTGCTCACGCGAACCGCATCCGCCAGGGTCGACCCGGCGATATAGCCCTTGGCAAAGTAACTGACAATCGGCTTGGGTACGTGCATGATGGTTTTTGCCACTGCGTAATTGAAAATTGACATGGTGTGTTATCCCCAGTGCTCGAATGCGGGTTGATGCCCGTGCCCACTGTAATAGAGTGATTTCAATGTTTGACACCGTTCAGCCGGCGCAACAGTCCGGATTTCCTCTGCTCCATGGCGGCTGAACGGTGCTGCCACAGGGTGCCTATTCGGCGTCCATATAGGGATATTCAAAACTGCGCGGTGGCACGAAGTTTTCCTTCACTGCCCGCACCGACACCCAGCGCATCAGGTTCTGCTTGCTGCCTGCCTTGTCGTTGGTACCGGACGCGCGCGCACCGCCAAAAGGCTGCTGTCCGACCACGGCGCCCGTCGGCTTGTCATTGATGTAGAAGTTCCCTGAAGTGTTTTCCAGCTTTTTCATCATCCGGCTGATCGCCAGCCGGTCCTGCGCAAACACCGCTCCGGTCAGGCTGTAGGGGGAGGTGGTGTCACACAGCTCCAGAGCCGCGTCGAGATCGGCATCTTCATAGCGGTAGATGGTCATCACCGGGCCGAAAATTTCTTCTTCCATGGTTCTGAAGCGCGGGTTGGTCGTCACGATCACCGTCGGCTCGATAAAGAAGCCCACCTTGTCATCATAGGACCCGCCAACGACGATCTCGGCATCGGCGGCCGCCTTGGCATAATCGATATATTCCGTGATCGTCCGATAGGCGTTCCGATCGATCACCGCGTTGACAAAGGTACCGAAATCATTGACGTCTCCCATTTTTATCCGGCTGCACTGGGCTTTCACTTCCGCCATCACCTCATCCCACAGGGAGGCAGGCAGATAGGCGCGGGAGGCGGCAGAACATTTCTGCCCCTGGAATTCGAAGGCGCCGCGGACAATAGCGGTTGCCAGAGGAGCGACATCCGCCGAACTGTGGGCAAAGATGAAGTCCTTGCCGCCGGTTTCACCGACAATCCGCGGGTAGCTCTTGTAGAGGTTATTGGCGATGTTGCTGCCGATCTGTTTCCACATTCCCTGGAATACGGCGGTGCTGCCGGTAAAGTGGATGCCGGCGAAATCGGGGCTGGCAAGACAGGTATCGCCCACGTCACTGCCCGATCCGGGGACAAAGTTGATGACACCATCGGGCAGGCCGGCCTCCTGGAGCAACTTCATGAAGTGATAGGGGGCAAAAACAGCGGAGGACGCGGGTTTCCAGACGACGGTGTTCCCCATGATCGCCGGCGAGGTCGGCAGGTTGCCGGCAATGGCGGTGAAGTTGAAAGGCGCAACGGCGAACACGAAGCCTTCCAGCGGCCGGTGCTGGACATAATTCCAGATCGGCGGCGGTGAGTGAAGGGGCTGGTCGGCGTAAACCTGCTGGGCGAAATAAACATTAAAACGCAGGAAATCGATCAATTCACAGGCGGCGTCGATCTCTGCCTGATAGGGATTCTTGCTGATATTGAGCATTGTCGCCGCATTGATCAGGAAACGGTAGGGACCGGCAAGCAGATCGGCCGCCTTGAGAAAAATCGCCGCGCGCTCTTCCCAGCGCAGGCTCTCCCACAGCGGCTTGGCTGCCATGGCGGCATCAATAGCCTGCTGGACCTGCTCCGGACCCGCCTTGTGATACTGCCCGAGAGTGACGGAGTGATCATGGGGGCAGGCGATTTTGGCCAGTTTTCCGGTCCGCACCTCCTTCCCGCCGATAATCAGGGGAACTTCGATCTGCTTCGCTTTCAGATCGTCCAGTGCAGTCCGCAGTTTTGCTCGCTCTGATGTTCCCGGGGCATAGCTCAGCACCGGCTCATTGTTGGGGAAAGGGACGGTAATCGCAGCATTGTTCAGAAGATTCATGATTCTCCTCGTCAAAGATGGGGGTAAAACCAGCGCCACACAACAGCGTGGCAGACCACAGCAGAAGTAGTAGCAAAGACAATGCCAAACCTTGTTTTGGCAGGCAAAACGCGGAAAAGCCCTTCTGGTCTATGAAAAATCTCTTGATTTTCAGAAGGTTAGAGATCAAAGAAAATTCTGCGACGGTGGGGATGACGCTGCACGGGATCGCGCATGGAGGATGCAGAAGACGCCTTTATGCAGAAATGCATAGCGGCGGAGGCGCTAGACGAGTTGGTGTTTTTTCAGTTTCCGGGCAATGGTCGACTGGTTGACGCCGAGACTTTCGGCCATCGCCGTCTGCGATTCACTGCACTGCAGGGCACGCTCGAGGATCTGCCGTTCGACCCTCTCCAGGGTCTCTTTAAGGGGCATTCCCGCGGGCAGCAGGTCGAGACTGTGACGTTTTTCACCGCCGTGGGCACTGATTTGAATGGGCAGATCCCCCAGGTCGATGACTTCCGTGTCCGACATGACAACCAGGCGCTCACAGATATTCATCAGTTCGCGGACATTGCCGGGATAGGGATAACCGCACAGGGCATCGAGAGCGGCGCGGGTCAGGCGCTTTCTCTCGCCACTGCGCCGGCCGAACTCTTCGACGTAATGATGCAGCAGCGGGATGATACAGTCAGGGCGCTCACGCACGGCGGGAATCTGGATCGGAATAACATTCAGCCGATAGTAGAGATCCAGGCGAAAACGTCCCTGCTCGACCATTTCATCCATATTCTGATGGGTGGCCGCGAGGATCCGGACATCCAGGGTGCGGCCGCGGGTATCGCCGAGACGCGTAATCTTGCCGTCCTCGAGAAAACGCAGCAGTTTCACCTGGGAGCTCAAGGGCAGTTCGGCGACTTCGTCAAGAAACAGGGTGCCGCCGTCGGCCAGTTCAAAATAGCCCGGCTTGCCGCTCGCCAGCGCACCGGTAAACGCGCCCTTTTCGTAACCGAACAGTTCCGCTTCAATCAGTGATTCCGGGATCGCACCACAGTTGATCTTGATCAGTGGCTGCTGCGCCCGCTCCGAGTGACGGTGAATCAGGTCGGCAATCAGCCCTTTGCCGACCCCGGACTCACCGAGAACGAAGACCGACGAGTCGGCCTTGGCGACCCGCATCGCCTGCTGCAGGGCCCGCACCATCAGCGGGCTGCGGGCGATGATTCTCTGGGAATCGAGCTCTGCCTGCTGCATCGCCAGCATCTGATCGCGAAAACCGTTCTTGATCGCTTCCTGCTTTTCCAGTTCATGCTGCAGACTGTCGATCTCGGTGATATCCCGCTCACTGACAACCACCCGGATCAACGCACCCTGGTCATCAAAAACCGGCGTGGCAATGGAAATCAGCTTGTTGCCGTTCTTGTTCTGTAACAGGCTGACCCGTTGTTTGCAGAGGCTGGCTTCGAGGGCGGCAGAGCGGTCAATAAAGCCCTCCTTGATCAGGTCACGCATATTGCGCCCGATCAGGGTGCTGGCCTTCGTCTTGTGAATTTTCTCCGAAGCCGGATTCACGCGGATGACATTGGCGTTGGCATCGCAGACAAACAGCCCGTCGGACGAAGAGTCGATAATCGTGTCGAGTTCGCGTGACAGGGTATTGAACGAAGGCAGGCGCCGCGCCATGGTATCGAGCTGATTGCCGTCCACCAGCACGCAGACCGCCCCACTGATCGCCTCACCGTCGCGCAGCGGATTGACCCCGACCAGATATTCCCGCCCGGCAATCTGCAACGGCACCTCGCAGCCCGCCACGGAGCCGTCGAGGACCCTGGCAACATGCTGCCAGAATCCCGGCGCGGTTGCTTCGAGGCGGTCGCCGCAGGCAATCTGCAGGTGCTGCCGGGTGCGTTCGCTGAGCAGAATCACGCGACCGGAGAGGTCAACGACGAGGATATTTCTATCCGTCGCATTGAGCAGGGATTGGACGTTGAAGGTTTTTGGGGATATGTGCATGCTGCCATTATGCATAAATGCATAGATTATGCAAGTCAGAATAACCGGCGGCCGATCAGAGGGATTCCCAGAACTCCGCGGCCTCTTTCCAGCGCAACGCCTCATCAAGATCCTGCGGCACACCCTTGCCGGTCGAGTACATGATCCCCAGGCAGTACTGCGCCCGCGTATGTCCCTGATCTGCCGCCAGGGTCAGCCACTTCTTCCCCTCCACCAGATCCTGGTCGACCCCCTTGCCATTGAGATACATGACCCCGAGGTTGTACTGGGAATCGGCACTGCCGGCCTTGGCCGCTTCATACCACCAGTGGTACGCCAGGGAGAGATCGGGAGCGATGCCGATCCCCTTGGCATAGTGGTGGCCGAGGAGCACCTGGGCGCGCAGGTGGCCGCGCGTCGCCGCCTGCTTGAGCAGGACAACGGCAGAGAGGGGGTCGCGGATTTCATCACTGGCGGTACTGAGCAGTCGGCCCAGAGCGTAGAGGGCATCGAGATGATTCTGCTGCGCCGCCTTCTGCAACCACTTGCGGGCCTCGGCGTCGCTCTGCAGGACGCCGGTGCCGCGCACATACATCATACCAAGGAGATACTGGGCCGTCGGCAATCCCTGGTCCGCGGCCTGGCGCAACCACTGGCGCGCCTTGGCGTAATTTTTCTTGACGCCTTTGCCGACCAGGTACATATGCCCCAGGGTGAACTGAACCTTGGGATTGCCCTGTTCGGCAGCCAGCCCCCACCAGCGTCGCGCCTCGAGAAAATCCTTTGGGACCCCGTGCCCCTTGGCAAACATCAGGCCGAGATTGTACTGGGCGTCGGAGAACCCCTGCGCCGCCGCCGCGCGAAACCAGTGCAGTGCCTGATCGTAATCGACGGCAACGCCCCGCCCCTTAAGGTAAGCCTGCCCCAGGGCGTTCTGGGCGCGGGCATAGCCCAACTCTGCCGCCTGCCGGAAATATCTCACCGCCTCCGACGGATTTTCCACGGTTCCCCGGCCCATGTCGTACATCCGCCCGAGCATGAAGATCGCCCGCGGATAGTCGTGCGCAGCGGCCAGACGAAACCACTTCATCGCTTCGGCAAAGGATTGCTGCACCCCCTTCCCCTGAAAATAACTCATTCCGAGCCGATAATGTGATTGTGCCATGTCCGGCATAGTAACTCCCTGGTGCGTAAATGCGCCCTAATGATCTCCCCAATATACGAAAAAGCCGCGGCAAAACCAACAAAATTACCAGACCGCCGGACTGACCCTGCAGACACGACAGCGGCGGCAGTTGTTCAACTGCCGCCGCTGTCAAGGTTCCGTCCCGGGGAAGAAGACCGCTATAGAATCCGCTGTCCGATCCTAAGGCTGCGCCAGCTCACGTTTGTTTTTACTTTTCTGCAGGAACCAGACGCCGGCAACGAGCACCAGGCCGATACCGTCGGTCAAGAAGGTCGGCCAGTACAGCAGGAACGTCGCCGCCGCCAGCAGCACCCACTCAAGGTACGAGGTGCGCCGGATCCAGTAACCCATCATCAGGCTGGAGAAGGCGATGGTACCGAGAAAGGCGGAGAAAAAGGAGGAGAAAATCCGGTACGGCGTTGGCGATATTTCCGTCCGCACCAGCGGGTCGCCGATCTCCAGCATCGCTCCCGGGCCGGCCAGGATCCGGGTCACTGTCGTTTCCCTTTTCGCCTTGATCTCGATCACCTCTCCGCCCGCCTGCAGCAGCACCAGGACATCCCCGGCCTCGACAAGCTGGTTCTCTGTCACGGCAATCTTGACGACGGTGACAAAGGGCGACTCCAGTTCCGGCACCTTGAAGTCAAGCACCTTCCCCTGAAACAGGATCGACGGGGTAAAGGCGAACAGCAGCGGCATGACATAGAGCATCTTGGCAAACTTGAAGGCTGTCCAGCCGGTTTTCCAGGGATCCGACCCCGCGATCGCCGCACCGGCATAGGCGGCAACGCAAACCGGGGGGGTAATATTGGAGTCCTGGCTGAGCCAGTATACGATCTGGTGGGCAACGATGGCAGCGACGCCAAACGCACCCAACGCGGGCACGGCGAGTACCGCGACGATCAGGTAGGATGCCGTCACCGGGACCCCCATGCCGAGCACCAGGGACGCCAGAGCGATGAGAATGATTGCCAGCAGCAGGCTGTTGCCGGCCAGGGCGATAATCAGGTCGGAAAACTTCAACCCCATGCCGGTCAGGGAAATCACCCCGACAATCACCCCGATCACGCCGACGGTTGCGCCAATAATCAGGGTGTTGCGGGCGCCGGTCTGGATCGCCTGCCAGATTTCCCTGGGGCCCATGCGGGTCTCCTTGTTGACCCAGCTGACGGCGATACAGGAAAAGGTCGCCCAGAAGGCCGCGAACCCGGGAGAACGGCCCATCAGCATGAGAACGGTGATGATCACCAGCGGCAGAGCGTAGTACCAGCCGGTCTTGAGAACATCCACCCAGTGAGGAAACTCTTCGTCGGCAATCCCGACAATGTTCAGCTTCTTTGCTTCAAAGTGAATCATGCAGAAAACGGCAAAGAAATAGAGCAGCGCCGGCCCAACAGAAATCATCATGATGTAGGAATAGGGCAATCCGGTCAGCTCGGCCATCAGAAAGCCACCGGCCCCCATGATCGGAGGCAGAAACATCCCGCCAATGGACGCCGCCGGCTCGATCGCCCCGGCGACGTGCGGACGGAAACCGGCCCGCTTCATCAGCGGGATCGTGAAGGCCCCGGTGGAAACGGTATTGGCAATGGCACTGCCCGACACCGAACCGAACAGGGCCGATGCGATAACCGCCACCTTGGCCGGTCCGCCGGTGCTGCGCCCGGCCAGCGCCAGGGGAAGATCGATGAAAAAGCGCCCGGCACCCGACTTATGCAGAAAAGCACCGAAGAAGATAAACAGAATGACATAGGTAGCCAGCACGTTAGCCATAACCCCGAACACCCCGTTGGTGGTCAGAAACAGGGCATTGCTGATCCGCTCGAAGCTGAAACCGCGATGGGCGAGGATGCTTGGCAGGTAAGGTCCGAAATAGGCAAAAGCGATCATCGTCGCGCCGATCAGGGTCATCGACCAGCCCAGCACCCGGCGACAGACTTCAAAGGAGATCAGGATGCCGGTGATACTGATCAGGGCATCCAGTTCGTTTTCCGCTCCGGCCCGCCAGTTCAGGGCTTCAAACTGACTCAGCCAGTAATACACGACCCCCGCGGCGACCAGGGCGTACAAAACGTCGGAAACCGTCGGCGCATTCTCCCAGTGCCGCGCGCAATAGGTGTCGGCGATCTGCAGACCCACGGCCACCACCACCACCGCCAGCAGCAGGGGCCACATGGACAGGCCATAGGCCAGCCCGGCGCCGAGGCCATCGTCCTTGAGGCGGTCGAAAAACCCCATGTACCAACGATAGAAAACGACGTGGTCTTTGAAATAGAGCAGGATCGCCACCACACTCACCAGGACAAACGACAGCAGCACGTTCATCACGATGCGAACCCAGACCTTGCCGACGGGATACAGCAGGAACACCAGAATATAGGTGATAAACACATAAATCCCGAGATGATACTGGGTGCCCACGGAGGCAACGCCGGCGGCGTAAAAGTAGAACACCACCAGTGCCGCTCCAAGCAGAGCGACGACCAGATTCCAGAACCCCGTCGGGGCGCGAAAGGTCTTGGCGTCCTTCTCCATCAGCTTTTTCAGCTTTTCCTGATCTTCCCGGCTGAGGCTCTCGAGATTCTTATCATTTTCGTCGGACATCGGCGACTCCGTGCAGCGGCACAATCTTGCGGTCGAGGGGCAGACAAAGGAAACGGGGCTTAAACAGCCCCGCTTCCCGGACATTATTCATGGTGCTGACTGTTAATTTGCCTTTTGCGCATCACTCAGGCTCAGACCCTTTTCCGTCCAGAATTTCGCGGCGCCGGGGTGAACCGGAGTCGCGATACCGAACAGGGCATCCTCAACCGTCATGGAGCTGGCGGCCTTGGTGACGCTGAGCATGAACGCGAGACCCTGGTCAGAATAGATTTCATTGAGGGAACGATAGACATGGTCGTCACTGACGTGCTTGCCAGCCGTCCAGATTGCGGAATCCTGGATGGTGCGGACATCATTGCTGACTCCCTGATAGGTACCGCCGGGGATGGTCACTTCAGCGTAGTAGGGATGATCCTGGAAAAAGGTGGATTTTTTGCCGGCCTCAACCAGGTCAAGCAGGACGATCGGGTTGCTTGCGGCAGCCTGGATAACCGAGGAGTTCGGGAATCCGGCGAATACCCACATGGCGTCGATCAGCTTGTCACCCAGAGCCGAGGCGCCCTGGCTGTAGCCGATAAACTCGGGCGTGAACTTGTCCCACAGGCCGATGCCGGTGAAATAACGCTGCGCCGATGCAGCCGCACCCGAACCGGCCGGGCCAACGGCAACACGCTTGCCTTCAAGCTGCATGACGTCGGTGACACCACTGGACTCGAGCACGAGCAGGTGCGCGGGAGCGCCATACAGATAAGCCATGGAATAGACGTTGTGATACTCGCGGTCATCGCCGGTCAGCTTGCCGTTTTTGGCCAGGTACATGTCGCCGGCGTAAACGATACCGAAGTCGGCATCGCCGGAGTTCAGGCGGCGCAGGTTCTCAACGGAACCGGCGGAGGCCATGTTGGAAACATCCATGTCAGCCTGGGTGCGTGACAGTCGCGAAGAAATTGCGTTGGAAAAATACTGAAAGGTCCCGCCATCAGGGCCGCCCGAGAATCCAAGCCGCGCCTGGGCGAATGCGTCAGACGCACCACCGGCGACAACCAGGGTCATGACAAACAATGTTACCGTAAGTCCTGCAAAAAACGTTTTGATTCGTGACATTTTTTCCTCCTTGGAAAAGGTCTTTAGAACGCAATTTAAAATTGACGTCCCTGCGGATAAGCAATCCCGGTGCCAACCTCGACCGGCACCGGAACATAGACCTCTTACTCTAATGGAGACGGTCCTTCAATGCAAACTATTTTTCCCCTTCAATGCCCGTGGCAGAGGGGCTGAAACGGCCGCCTGGTGGCGGCCAGCCGCCCCTTTCGGCGAATATTCGCCACCCACCGGAAGACGCCACGGAGGCCCTAGAACATGATTATACTTTCACCCGGAAAGAGCTGGAAAACTGCTGCCCGCATACCGGCATTTGACCGATCACGCCATCGCCCCGAGCTTGCGCCGGCAGGAACTGCCGACCAGGCCATCCCGACGGGACCAGCCGCCGCGGTCCGTTCCGCCAGGATAAAGCCTCTTTTTTGCCGCCTCTTGTTTTTCGCTTGCATTCACACTGCCCGCCGTGCTAGGGTCCAACAACTTAACAAGTTTGTGTCAGTCTTCTTATCGCTTAACTGGTATTGACAAAGTGTCAAAACTGATTAGAACACGCAGACCGATGTTGGCTGTGTGTTTTTTTATGGGCGCAAGAACATTGACACAACACAAAAGGTTCCCGCGGGGAACATGGAGAAAAGAAATGGCAGAAGGTACAGTAAAGTGGTTTAACGATTCTAAGGGTTTTGGTTTTATTGAGCAGGACAACGGACCGGACGTGTTCGTTCACTTCTCGCAAATCCAGGGCGATGGCTTCAAGTCCCTTGCCGAAGGTGACCGTGTCAAGTTTGACGTCACCCAAGGTCAAAAGGGCCCCCAGTCGGCCAACGTGCAAAGAATCTGATTCTTCATTGCATCCGTCAAAAAGGCCCCGTCTTCCGGGGCCTTTTTTTTGCCCGCGCCATTGACAACACGGGTTGACAACAGCGCCCGGACTTCGAAAGGATAAGCCATTGGCGAGAAAAACCAGCTACAGCTTTGAAAAGCGACAAAAAGAGCTCGCCCGCCAGGAAAAAAAGGACCAGAAGCTCAAGCGCAAACAGGACGACAAGGATCAGGCACCGACCGACAACGACGCCGGCGCGACCGATCCCGAATAAAACTGTTCGCACTGATGCCGCTGGATTGCCCGCCCGGCAGGGAATCCCCCGCCCGGGCGATTGATCCGCCGACCACGCGCTGCAGGAGTCACACCATGGCCTCCCTTGATTTTGAGCTGGAAAAACAGCATTTTCGCGCCTTCTATGCCGCTCACCATGCCGCCCTCGAAGCGGCCAAAGAGTATTATATCGACACCATTGAACAGCTGGTGGCGCAGTCGGATTCAGGGGAAGTGACCAAGATCGAGGGGCGGGTCAAGGACCAGGAAGAATGCATCAAGAAGTTTCATCGCAAGTATCAGGGAAAGCTGGAAGCTGACGAGCAGCCCTATGCCATCCGTGACTATCTGACCGACCTGATCGGCATCCGCATCGTCTGCCTCTACGAAGACCAGATCGCCCTGGTCTCCGAAGCCCTCAAAGAACATTTCAACATTATTGATGTGACCGACAAGATTGCCGCCATTGAAGGGACCGAAGATCTGTTCGGCTACAAGGGGCTGCATATGGATCTGGCACCGGCCGTAACTTCGCCGCTGTTCAGCGCCCGGCCGGACCATGCCGACTATCCTTTTGAGGTGCAGATCCGCTCACTGATTCAGGACACCTGGAGCGTCCTCGATCACAAGATCAAATACAAGAAATCGATCCCCAATAACCTCAAACGCCGGATCAACGTCCTCTCGGCGCTGTTCGAACTGGCCGATCGCGAATTCAAGGAAATCCGCAACGCGACCAGTGAACTGATCGAGCAGGCGACCGCAGGATTCCTCAACGACACCCTGCTGCACAGTGACGGAGAGGCGGAAGATCTCCAGACCAGCGGCAGGACCATCAACGCGTTCAATTTCCTGCGCGTTGCCGGTCACTTTTTCCGCGATTTCGAATTTCAGGACTACAAGGTCGACAACTTCGTCCAGGACATTCTCTCCCTCGACCACCGCTTCAAACGCTCCGACCTGCATCAGTCGCTGGTCAACAATCTCAAGCCGGTCAAGGAATATCGCAACCTCTTCATTGCCGCCAACCCGGACAGTGCGTTCAGCCCCTACACCATGATCCGCCACTGCCTCTACCTGCACGATCGCAAGACTTTTGAGCGCATCCTCTCCCAGGGACCGCGGGAGCGCTTTTCCAAGTGGCTGCGCAGCAGAGACGCCGGCGAGACGGCAGCCCCGGAAAAATAGCCGGTATTGCGCGGCCGGCTTTTATCCGGCAGTCATCACGAACAGGGCCTGCTCATTACTGGCAGCGCATCACCTTGCGCCCCGCCTCGAAGAGAACTTCCATCTTCTGTGACCCGCTCAAGCGCTCGACCACGCCCAGGCCGAAGACCGGATGGGCGATAAGCAGGTTCGCCTTGCAACGAACCTGCGTTGTGTAGGTCGTTGCCTTGGCCGGGTTCATGGCCTCCACCCGCACACTCCACTCCTTGCGCAGGGCGTCCTGGCCGTCGGCACTGCGCCGCGCCGCCAGCGACGGCCGGCAGGCCCGCTCACGCTGGCACAGCGTGCAGGCAGCCCGGGTCGGCACTCCCGCAACGACCTTGAGAACGGTATGGGTTGTCGTTTTACGACATGTGGTACAACGCAGGCTGATCGTGTCGCCGCAGAAACAAGCCGGTTCTGTCATGGTTTTTGCTCCTTGCTTGGTGATCGGGTAATCTCGGGCAGGCTGCCATGCGGATACAGACGCACGGTGTGCTCTCTCAAGACGGGTCAGGTGGAACGTCAGTCGACAGGACAGCAGCGAGCCCTCGTGCAAAGAGGGGTACCGCCGGCCGGTCCGGACTGCGGGAAGGCGTGTTACGATGATGCAGAGGCTAACAGTGGGAATAAAAAAAGAGACCGCAGACGCCTTGTGTCATGCGGTCTCCTATTGGTTTTTTGGTTGCGGGAGAGGGATTTGAACCCCCGACCTTCGGGTTATGAGCCCGACGAGCTACCAGACTGCTCCATCCCGCGACAACAATCGCTAATACTATCGAACAACGTCCCCAGCGTCAAGACATTTCCTTGATATTTTTGCGATCTTTTATTCCCTGGGGCATTGCTTGTTGAAAGACAAATGCGGTAGAAACATCCCCTTGGGGAGCAATTTTTCTGGCAGAGCGGGGAGCGACCAACCATGCAGGCAACTATCGAACTGGAAGCGGCGTTACGGCAACGGCGTGAGGGGGCCCTGTTCATCGATGTCCGCACCCCGGCAGAGTATCACGAAACGACGATCCCCGGCGCCATCAATGTTCCCCTGTTCAATAACGAGGAGCGCGCCGAAATCGGCCTCCTTTACAAGCAGCAGGGGAAAATGGCCGCACGCCGGCGTGGCGTCATCCTTGCCGCACCCAGGATCCCTGCCCTCGTCGAACAGGTCGACGCAGCGCGCCAGGGCTCGGCGCGGCCGGTTGTCGCCTTCTGCTGGCGCGGCGGCATGCGCTCCCTGGCGATGGCCTCCTTCATGAACCTGGCCGGTATTCCGACCCGCCAGCTGACCGGTGGGCACAAAGCCTTCCGCCGCCAGGTCTGTGCCGCTTTCGCACAGACAGCCTGGCCCCCGATCTATGTCCTGCGCGGCCTCACCGGGGTGGGGAAAACCCGCATTCTCCAGCTACTCGAACAGCGCGGCTACCCGACCATCGACCTCGAAGGGCTGGCCAACCATCGTGGCAGCGCCTTCGGCGCCCTGGGACTGGCGGCGCAACCGTCACAGAAACTGTTCGAAGCGCGCCTCTGGGATCGCCTCGACCAGCTCAGTGGCAGCCCTTACCTGATCACCGAAGGGGAGAGCCGCCATATCGGCCGCCTCAGGATCCCCGAGTCCTTCCACCGGGCGATGCAGGAACAGACCAGTTTGTGGCTGTCAACCTCCATGGCCCAAAGAACCGCTGTCATCCTTGGCGACTACCCGGCTCTTGCCGAGCTGACGGAACCGATCGCCCAGGCCCTGGGCTCCCTGAAGGAACGCCTCGGCAACGCCGCCGTCGGCCGCCTGCAGCAGCTGCTCGCCGAACAGGACTGGGAAACCCTGATCGCCGAACTGATGGTCAGCTATTACGACCCGCTGTACCTGCATACCATGCCCGCGCGCCGCATTGACATTGCCTTTACCTCCCTTGACCAGGGGACCGACAAGGTCGTCGCCGCCATCGCCGATCTGCACCGCAAGCACTGACATGGCCCATCCCGACCTTGCCCTGGACCGGCCCGAGGGGTTATCCTGCAGCAAGACCAAAGGATCCGCTCATGCCCGACCCTGATCAGCCCGGACAGCAGATATCCCCCCTGTTTCTCAACCCCTTCAGGGTGGATGAAAGCTCCCCCTTCACGCGCTATCTCAACCGCCTCGAAGTGGAAATAGCCCGCGAAGACTACCAGGGGCTCAAGCGCCTGGAACTGCTCCGCCCGGCGCCGCAGGAGCACTTTTTTGACGGCCTCGAAGACATCACCGCCACCCTGCTGCAGACCTCGCAGAACAGTTACAACTGCCGGCTGATCAGGGAGCGTGGGGTCCGCATCTACCTCGACCCGATCGCCTACGCCGTCTACTACCGCCTGGCCGATCGCTGCATCCACTTCATTCCCGCCTGGCGCGACAACGTCCTGCAGCGCTTTTTCGGAAAAATCCCGGTTCAGGAGAGCAGCTGGATCCCCTGCGATGCCATCGTCGCCGGCTACCAGTGTCGCTTCATGCCGGACCATGCCGGCGGGGCCCTGCTCCTGCAGAACCCCGCAGCACCGCCGTCACTGCCCCTGCTGACCGTCAGTCACGGCCCTTACGACCCCCACACCCTCGAGGTTGCCCTCTATTTTCTGCGCTACGGCAAGGGCCGTGGCGCCCTCATCAATCTGGGCTTTTCCGGGCGCGAACCCCTCACCGACGACAACCTGCAACGTCTGCGCCGCTGGGGAGTGCCACTGAACCCGAGCAATATCGATGTCATTTATCCCTATATCGACCGGGACGGACGGCCCAACTGCTACAAGCACGAACGCAACCTCTGTCACTACATCGACAGGCTGACAGGACCCGAGCCCACGGTCATTCTGGATGTCCATGGCTATGTCGGAACCCATCCGCAGGATGAACGCATCCTGGTCGGCATGGGCGGCCTCCCCCCCTATCCGCAATTCAACCAGCTGGGTACGGTGGAGCAGCGTGGCAACATCATCCACCTGCGGCCGCTCCAGCGGCTGCGCGAGGGGCTCGAGATGGTGCGTGAGCTGTCCGGGGAAATCTATGTCCAGCTCTGTCTCGCCGCCGATCACTGCTGTCATTTCAGCCTGCTGGGGGGGCTCCAGCTGATCGGCAGAAGCTTTGATCCGCGGCAGGAGGTTTCCACCATGCTGGCAGGAGAAGAGCGCAACTTCCTGCGCTCCGAGAATATCCGCTGGCTGCCGAGTGCCGGCGCCAATGCCCTGCAACGGATGCAGGCGGTTCAGCTTGACAGCCGCCCCCTGTGTCTCCATGTCGAAATTCCTACACGGATCCGCCAGCGGATCGCCGTGCAGATCAAGCAGCAGGCGGTCGGAGACTCCTATCTGGCCAGTCAGCTCTGATCTGCTGCAGGGGGCTGTGGCGCACCCTGACACCGCCGACCACTGACAGTAACCGGCCACTAGCGCTTTGATTTTTCAAGAAAGGCACGATTTTTATGAAAATTCTGGTAAAAAAAACCTCTCCCCTGACGCTGAAAACCCCCTGCCTGGTTCTCTTCACTTTTAGCGAAAGCTCCCGGCAGCCGCTTGCTGCACAGCTGGATCAGCAGTTCTGCGGCCTGATTGCCCAGGCCCGGCGCACGGGCGAATACCAGGCCCGGCCGGGGGACACCCTGCTCCTCCACAACCCCGGCACATCCGGTCCGGCACGGATCCTCCTGGTCGGACTCGGCAAGGCCGGGGACGCCACGTCAAGCCAGTTACGCCAGGCAGCGAGCGTTGCGGCGGCCACCCTCAAGCAGATCAGGCTGCGCCGTTTTGCCATCGATCTCAACGGTTTCAAGCTGCCGGGGACGGCCCCGGCGCTCCAGGTCCAGGCGATCACTGAAGGGCTTCTGCTCGCCGACTACCGCTTCGATCGCTATCTCACCGCGGACCGTCCCGACCAGCCCAAAGCACTGGAACAGGTCTCCCTGCTGTGCGCTGATGCCGGCGGCAGCGACACCTTTGCCGACGCGGTCAGCGCCGCCGAGGCGATCTGCGCCGGAACCTGCCTGGCCCGCGATCTGGTCAACGCCCCGGGCAACCTCAAATCCCCTGAATATCTTGCCCTGCAGGCCGTCGCCATGGCGGAGCAGAATCGCATCAAGGCGCGCCTGCTCGATCGCCGGCAGATGGAGCGCCTGGGGTTCGGCGCCCTGCTCGGTGTCGCCCGCGGCAGCAGTCGCCCCCCCTATCTGATTGTCCTGGAATACCAGGGCGCCGCTGCCGGAACCGCGCCCATCGCCCTGGTCGGCAAAGGCGTCACCTTCGACAGTGGCGGGATCTCGCTGAAACCGGCTGACAAAATGGATGAGATGAAGATGGACATGGGGGGCGCCGCCGCCGTTCTCGGCACGATGCTGGCGGCGGCACGCCTGCAGCTGCCGATAAACCTGGTGGCGGTCATTCCGGCGGTGGAAAACATGCCCTCCGGTGACGCGATCCGCCCAGGGGATATCCTCACCTCCCTGTCAGGCAAAACCATCGAGGTACTGAACACCGACGCGGAGGGTCGTCTGATTCTCGCTGACGCCCTCACCTACGTCGAGCGCTTCAAACCACGCACCGTCATCGACCTGGCGACCCTCACCGGGGCCTGCATTATCGCCCTGGGGAACCAGGCCGCTGCGGTCCTCGGCAACGACGAACGGCTGATCAGCAAACTGCGCAAGGCCGGCGAACGCAGCGGTGAACGTCTCTGGCAGCTGCCCCTCTGGGACGAATACGCCAGCCAGATCAAGAGCGATTTCGCCGATGTCAAAAACACCGGCGGACGCCCGGCCGGGACCATCACCGCAGCCGCCTTTCTGCAGAAGTTTGCCGACCAGTACAGCTGGGCCCACCTTGATATCGCCGGGATGGCCTGGGAAGATCGTGGCACCCCCGGTCGGCCGCGCGGGGGAACCGGGTTCGGCGTGCGGGTGCTGATTGATTATCTGCGTGAGGAATCATCGTGATTGCGGTATAACCGCAAAAAGAACAACCGACCCGGACCGGTTCGACCGCGACAGAGGCAATAGCTGGTGCACAAAGACGATTCCACTGACGGTATTCACCGACTGCAGATCGGCTGGCGCGAATGGGTGCAGCTGCCCGGGCTGCAGATCGCCCGGATCAAGGCGAAGATCGATACGGGGGCGCGCACCTCGGCGCTGCATGCGTTTTTTGTCGAGCCCTTCCGTGAACAGGGCCGCCAGATGGTCCGCTTCGGCGTCCACCCCCTGCAAAAACGCCTCGACCGGGAAATCATCTGCCAGGCGCCGGTCGTCGACTACCGCGAGGTCAGCGACTCCGGCGGCCATCGCGAGATGCGCTATGTTATTGCAACGCCGATCTGCCTGGGCGGATTGCTGCGCCCGGTCGAGATGACCCTGACCAACCGCGACAGCATGAAATTCCGCCTGCTGCTCGGCCGCACCGCCCTGACCGACATGCTGATCTATCCCGACCGCTCCTTTCTCTGCGGCCGGCTGCGGGGCACGGACCACCGTTGACCCTGATGAGGCTCTTGCTATGAAAATTGCTGTACTTTCCCGTAACGCGGAACTCTATTCCACCCGGCGCCTGGTTGAAGCGGCGCAGAAACGTGGTCACGAGGCCCAGGTCATCGACCCGCTGCGCTGCTACATGACCATCGCCAGCCAGCGCCCGACGATCCACTACAAGGGGGTCGAGCTGCATGATTTCGATGCCACCATCCCGCGCATCGGGGCATCGTTCACCTTCTACGGCACCGCTGTCGTGCGCCAGTTCGAAATGATGAACGTCTACAGCCTCAACGAGTCGGTGGCGATCAGCCGTTCCCGCGACAAGTTGCGCAGCCTGCAGCTCCTCGCGCGCAAAGGGATCGGCCTGCCGGTCACCGGCTTCGCCCACTCCACCCTTTACACCAAGGACCTGATCAAGCTGGTCGGGGATGCCCCCCTGGTCATCAAGCTGCTCGAAGGCACCCAGGGAATCGGCGTCGTCCTCGCGGAGACAACCCCGGCGGCGGAAAGCGTCATCGAGGCGTTTCGCGGTCTGCAGGCCAATATCCTCGTTCAGGAATATATCAAGGAAGCCAAAGGTGCCGACATCCGCTGTTTTGTGATCGGTGACAAGGTTGTCGCCGCCATGAAACGCCAGAGCAAAGACGGCGACTTCCGCTCCAATCTCCATCGCGGCGGCCACGCCAGCATCGCCCGGCTGACCCCGGAAGAACGTTCGACCGCGGTGCGTGCCGCCCGCATCATGGGGCTTAATGTCGCCGGCGTCGACCTGCTGCGTTCCAATCACGGCCCGGTGGTGATGGAAGTCAATTCCTCGCCCGGGCTGGAAGGGATCGAGAGTTCGACGGACAAGGATGTCGCCGGCATGATTATCGAGTTTATCGAAAAGCAGGCCAAGCCGGGCCGCACCCGCACGCGGGGCAAGGGATGAAGAAGATCCTGTCCTTCAGCCTCGCCGGCGTCACCGTTCCACCCGGTGGCCGGGCGACCGTCGAACTGCCGATGGCCCGCCTCTACACCCACAACGAAATGACCCTGCCGGTGCAGATCGTCCACGGCCGCCGCGAAGGGCCGGTCATGTTCGTCAATGCAGCGGTCCACGGCGATGAGATCAACGGGGTGGAAATTATCCGCCGCCTGCTCGGCAGCCGCACCCTGCAGCACCTGCGCGGCACCCTGCTGGCGGTCCCGATCACCAATCCCTTCGGCTTCATTCAGCGTTCGCGCTACCTCCCCGACCGCCGCGACCTGAACCGCTCGTTTCCCGGGACCGCCAAAGGCTCCCTCGCCGGGCGCCTGGCCCACCTGTTCATGACGGAGATCGCCAGCCGCGCCGATTTCGGTATCGACCTGCATACCGGCTCGAATTTCCGCTGCAACCTTCCGCAGATCCGTGCCAGTCTCGACGACCCCGCCACCCTCGCCCTGGCAACCGCCTTCGGCGCACCGATCGTCGTGCCATCGGAATTACGCGACGGGTCCCTGCGTGAAGCCATTGCCGCCCTCGGCAAGCCGGTCCTGGTCTACGAGGGCGGGGAAGCCCTCTACTTCAGCGAACCGGCCATCCGCAGCGGGCTGCAGGGTATCATCCGGGTCATGCGTCACACCGGAATGCTGCCGCCGGCGCGCCAGAAAATGCCCCGCCAGCCGATCGTCACCGAGCATACCCGCTGGATTCGCGCCGGCATGAGCGGTCTGTTTTCGCGCTGCGTCAAGCTCGGTGACTTTGTCCGCCAGGGTCATCAGCTCGGCACTCTCAGTGACCCCCTCGGCGACGACCGCGAAGAGGTCCGCGCCCCATCGACGGGGGTCATCATCGGCCTGATGAATATCCCCCTGGTGCATGAAGGAGACGCCTTGATCCACCTGGCCAGGGTTCCCGCCCCCAACGAGGCGGAGGAGACCCTCGACGCCTTCGCCGCGGCATTGACCGACGAAGATTTCGGCCTGGAACGTTAACGCCAGACAAGGAGGTCCCCATGGCAGCCATCTCCCGCAGCGTCAAGACCGTCACCTCCCTGTTCCGCACCCGTCCCAAACAGGTCGGTCTGCCGCCGGGGAGCCTGGTCCATGTCGGCAGACAGGAGATGGAGCGTCCCGTCATCTCCCGGGTCGATTATGATCCCACGGATTATCGCTACCGCCAGGAGATCAGTGTCGCTGACAGCGCGGCAGAAGCGCAACCGGGCGGCGTCTGCTGGGTCCAGCTCGACGGTCTGCATGACATCTCCCTGGTCGAGACCCTCGGCCGCCTCGTTGATCTTCACCCTCTCGCCCTGGAAGATATCCTCAACACCAGTCATCAGCCCAAACTGGAAGAATTTCCGCAATCATTGCTGATCATTCTCAAGCTCCTCGAATATGACCAGGACCAGCAGCATATCAAGGCCGAGCAGTGCAGCCTGGTGGTGAGCGCCGGCCGCCTGCTCAGTTTTCGTGAGCAGTCCGGCGACCTGTTCAGCCCGATCTACCGGCGCCTGGAGAACGCAAGCGGACGCTTCCGCGAGCGTGGCAGTGATTATCTTGCCTACACCCTGATCGACTCTGCTGTCGACAGCTATTTTCATGTCCTCGAAACCATTGGCGATCAGCTCGAAGCGATCGAGGAGGAGCTGATCACCCGGCCGAGCGAGGAACTGCTCCAGCAGATTCACCAGCTGCGCGGACAGCTGGTGTTCGTGCGCAAGGCCGCCGCTCCCCTCCGCGACCTGGTCGGCGGACTGC
>JAWOIX010000147.1:0-40023 GCA_046484405.1 Pelovirga sp. | reverse complement strand
AATGCCGACGGGCTGGTCGGCGTGGTCGTCCTGTCCCTCGATCACCGTCACCTGATGAAGTTCACCCAGCACATTTCCCCAATCGATGACCAGGATGTGGTGTTCCCCTCCTATGAGAGCGGCAACTACGCTTTCATGTTCGATGACGAGGGGTGGATGATCACCCATCCGAAGTACTGGGACCTGCGCGGTTATGACGAGCAGGGGGTGCTGGTTCCCCCCTATACCCTGGCGACGCCGGATGACGTGATTGCCGCCGGCCGGATCCCTTTTAACCTGCTTTCCGCCGGTTTTATTCATCCCAACTATCCCGCGGTCGGCAATCGTGTGCGACAGCGTCAGTCGGGGGTGCTATCGACCATCAACGTCGGCGGTTCTAACAAGATCATGGCCTACGCACCGATTCCCTATGAGCGCGGCGTTTACCAGCGTTTCGGCGTCTTTGGCGGGATCACCATCGGCGCGGAAATCGATCTGTTTCATCAGCCCGCCACCTCCACCGCCCTGCTGATCGGTCAGGAAATCAGCAGTTACAAGATGCAGTCCTGGCTGGTCGTGTCGCTGACCGTCATGTTTGTCAGCTTTGTCGCCTACCTGCTGTCGAACAGTATCGTCCGGCCGGTCGAGCGACTGACCGAGGGAACGCGCAGAATGATCAGCGCGGAGCAGTCCCAGGTCAAGGTGGCTGTCTCTTCCAACGATGAGGTCGGCGTTCTGGCCAACTCCTTCAACACCATGGTCGACGAACTCAATGCCCGTCGCGAAAGGCTTTTTGCCACCCTGCAGGCCTTGCGCCGCTCACGCCGGGAAATTATTGCCGAACGCAACTTCAAAAACACCGTTTTTGAGAACATCGAAACCGGGCTGATCACCTTCGACCCGGCGATGATGGTAACCTCGGCGAACGGGCCGGCCTGTCGCATCCTCAATGTGCCGCGGCCGGGCAGGGACCACAACTGGCATCCCTTGTTCAACGACTGGCCGGAGCTGCAACAGGTTCTGGATCGCTGGTTTGCCGAGAGCGGCGCGGATGAGGCCGGCTCATGCCGGCGGTATGTGCCGGTGGAACGTAACGGGCGGACGCTCACCTACCGCCTGGCCCTGTTCCCGCTGAGTTTCCGCCAGCAGCAGGGATGGCTGTTAACCATTGAGGATCTGACCGAACGGGTGAACATGCGCCAGCAGATGGCGCGGATGGATCGTCTTGCCTCCCTCGGGCGCATGTCGGCCGGCATCGCCCATGAAGTGCGCAACCCGCTGACCGGCGTCAGTCTGCTCCTTGATGAACTTCATGACCGTCTCCTCGGGCACACGGCGGATCAGACCCTGATCCGCAGGGCCCTCGGGGAAATTGAGCGGCTCGAATCACTGGTCACGGAAATGCTCCATTTTTCCTCGGTGCAGGCCCCCAGGCTCTCCAGCGGCAGGGTTGACCAGGTGCTGGTCGACTCACTGTTCCTCATCCGCAACCAGTGTCAGCGTCAGCGGGTCAGGCTGATCGAGGAGATTCCCGCGGATCTGCCCGAAGTGCTGCTTGATGCCGACCGGATGAAGCAGGTGGTCCTCAATCTGGTCAGTAATGCCCTTGACGCCATGCCGCGTGGTGGCGAACTGCGGGTCTCGGCGCAACTGCGCACAGATGATATCCTTATCAGTTTCAGCGACACCGGTGAGGGCATCGCCCCTGAAAAGCTGTCTCTTGTTTTTGAACCTTTCTTTACCAGCAAGGGCAGCGGCACCGGTCTCGGCCTGTCGATCAGTTACAACATCATCACCGAGCACGGTGGCGATATCCGCATCGACAGCGTCCTCAACCAGGGGACCTGCGTCCAGTTGTCACTGCCCAGGGTTGCTGCTGCAATTCCGGCAGCGTAGCAGGTTCCGCCCCCACCGCACGACTGGCCAAAATCCACCATTTATATTTGGACAGACAGGGAGATTCGAGCTAATCTGTCCCGTCGTATGGAACCGGCCCGGATCTGGAGGTACAGGGATGGAAAAAATTCTGATTGTCGATGACGAGGCGTTTATCCGTGAGAATCTTGAACGGATTCTCTCCGAAGATGGTTATCAGCCGTCTTCGACGGGTTCGGCTGAGGAGGCGATCCGTGTCGTCAGCGAAGATGAAATCGGCCTGGTTCTGCTCGATCTGAACCTTGGCAGCAGCAGCGGCCTGGATGTCCTGCGGGCGATGCGCGAGATCGATCCCGAGTTGCTGGTGATTATTATCACCGGCTACGGCACGGTGGAAAGCGCGGTCGAAGCCCTCAAATTCGGCGCCTATGATTACATCAAGAAGCCCTTCAAGGCCGATGCCATTCACCTGATCGTCAAGCTGGCTCTGGAAACCCAGAGTCTGCGCCGCAAGGTCCGGCGGCTGTCGCGTGAGGCTGAAGGGATCAACATGGTTGGCAGCAGCCCCCAGTTACTGCAGATTTTCCGCCAGATTCGCGAGGTGGCAAAGCATGAAACGGCAACGGTGCTGCTGACCGGCGATAGCGGCACCGGCAAGGAACTGGTCGCCCAGGCGATTCACAACCTGTCACCGCGCTGTGAGCAGCCCTTTATCGAAATCAATTGCGGGTCCCTGCCTTTCAATCTGCTCGAAACGGAACTGTTCGGCCACGAAAGGGGCGCCTTCACCGACGCGAAAACGCGCAAAATCGGGCTTTTTGAAGAATCGGACAAAGGGACGATTTTTCTCGATGAAATCGGCGAGATGGACCTGGGACTGCAGGTCAAGCTGTTGCGCGTGCTCGAGGACAGAAAGATCCGCCGCCTCGGGGGCAACCGCAATATCGATATCAACGTCCGGATTATCGCCGCGACCAATGCCGACCTGAAAGGGGCGATCGAGCGTCGGGAATTTCGTGAAGACCTCTATTACCGTCTCAATGTCTTTCCCATTCATATTCCCCCGTTGCGCGAACGCCGCGAAGATATTCCGATTCTCCTCGAGCACTTTCTGCAGCGATTCAGTCGCGAGTTCAAGAAGCGCATGCGCGACTTCAACCGCGAAGCGCTGGACCTGATGATGCGCTACCGCTGGCCGGGCAATGTGCGCGAGCTGCGCAATGTGGTCGAGCGGATCTGTATCATGCACAATGTCGAAACGATCCAGCCCGCCCAGTTGCCGCGTGAGATCTGGGGAGAAGCGCCGCAGACGGAAATGCCGTTCCACTACGATATCCCGCCGCAAGGGATCATTCTTGAAGATGTCGTCGAGCGGGTGGAAAGGGATCTTGTTGAAAAGGCTTTCAGGATCTCGGGGGGGAATGTCGCCAAAACCGCACGCATCCTGAATGTGCCGCGCGGCACGCTGCGCTACAAACTGGAAAAATACCAGCTCGGCGAGCAGCCGTCCTGAAAAGCGCAGCGCACTGCTCAGCGGCCTTGGATCATACGGCTGCCGCGCACGGTCTCTTGAGGATGATCGCCCGCTGCCTGTCGCTGTAGAGGCAGGTCAGGCCGTGGCGTTGCGCCAGGTAAGTGAAGGTTTCGGCATGATAGAAGCTGACATGGGTGGGGTCGCGCCGATAGTACCAGCCGGCAAAGCGGGAGAGGTCGGTCCATAGCTCCGTCATCACGGCGATGAGCCCTTCGGGCTGGAGCAGGGCGAGGATACGTTCAACCTCGGCAGCAGGCCGGTGAAAGTGTTCGAAGACCTCGGTGGCGAAGATCACATCATAGGGCGGGCTCGGCGGATCCGGGGCGAACAACGGGTCGTAATTGTCACAGGTAAAGCCCGCCTGCTCAAGGAGCACAGCGAGGGTCGGGCCGGGTCCGCAACCGAAGTCGAGACAGCGCATGCCGGGCTTGAGGAAGGCCTGCGCCGGTTCAAGGATGCGCTTGAGGAAGCGCACGTAACCGGGCTCCGCGATGCTGTTCCGATGGGTGCCGTAAAAGGCTTTTTCCGCGGCGCTATCGAGGCAGTCGCGTGGATCGAGGTGGATCAGGGCGCAGTGCCGGCAGTGGTAGTAACCGCGCCGCGTTTCGCCGGGCAGCACCAGCAACTCTGCCGCTGCGTGACACAGGGGACAGCACCGGGCCGGCTGCCGCTGCAGCGCTCCCTCACGTACAGCCGGGCGGACCGCAGGCACTGACCTAGCGGTCACTGGTCATGAAAAACAGCGGCTGGTGCATGAAGGATTCGTACTTCGGCCGCAGTCTTTCGGTGCTGTAGTAGCGGTCGAGATTGACGATCTTTTTTTCACCGGTCACTGTGCTGATCGGTACCGTGTCGTAGCGGCCGTTGTGAATACTGACCAGCAGCCCGGAAGCGCCCTTCAGCACCAGGTCGAGGGCGAGGTTGCCGAAAGCCATCGGCACCATCGAGTCGAGAGCGTCGGGCTCACCGCAGCGGACCAGGTAGCCGAGGCGCTGGTTAAGGACGTTGATGGTGCGGCCATTGTTGTAGGTGCGTGACAGATCTTTCAGGCGTGCCGCGATGCGGTCGCCGATCCCGCCGAGTTTGCGGTGTCCGTACTGATCAGTGTCCTCGCTTTCAAAGGACATCTGCTGCTGATCGTCGAAGGTTGCTCCTTCGGATACCAGGATTACCGAATATTTGCTCGGGTTGCGGTTACGATCCTTGGTTGCCAGGCGCGCCAGCTGATCGATGTTCAACGGGTGCTCGGGAATCACGCAGCGGTCCGCGGCACCGGCCATGGTCGGCAACAGGGCAGTAAACCCGGCGTAACGGCCGAAAACCTCGATGATCAGGTAGCGTTCGTGACTGCCGGCCGAGGTCCGCAGGCGATGAGTAAGTTCAATGGTCCGGGTCACGCAGGTGGAAAAGCCGATGCAGTAGTCGGTCCCCGGTACGTCGTTGTCCATTGTTTTGGGAATTGCGACAACCTTGACGCCTTCCTCGTGGAGGCGCTGGGCGTAACTCAAGGTGTCGTCGCCACCGATCGGGATCAAAAAATCGAGACCGAGAAAGGCGATGTTCCTGAGAACTTCGGGGGTGACATCGTTGATCGGTGCGGTGTATTTGTCGCGCAGATGTTCCGGCAGGTTGGCCTGCGGCAGATGGCTCGGGCGGGTCCGCGATGTGTGGAGAAAGGTGCCGCCGGTGCGCCCCGCGCGGTTGACAACCTCGCTGGTCAGCAGCTGGATATTGGCACTGTTGTCCGCCTTGACATCCGGCACCAGTTCCACCAGGCCGGCCCAGCCGCGGCGGATACCAATGACGCGATAACCTTCGCGCAGGGCGCGGATGGTCAGCGCCCGGATGGCCGGGTTGAGCCCTGGAACGTCACCGCCTCCGGTAAGAATTCCGATTGTTCCCTTGTATGTCATCCTGTGCCCTCCATGCCGTTTCAGGGTTGCCCGGGTGATGCGAGAAGATCGACAATCTGCGCGGCCATGCCGGTATAGCCGGCGGGGGTCAGCGCCAGCAGCCGCTGCTTGTCCGGCGCGGCGAGGTCAAGCCCGGTGACGAAGGCGCGGATGGTCTCTGCGTCGATCGCCTGGCCGCGGGTGAGTTCCTTGAGCTTTTCATAGGGTTTTTCAATGCCTGCCTTGCGCATGATCGTCTGGATCGGTTCCGCCAGAACCTCCCAGGCCTGGTCGAGATCGGCGGCAATTTTCTCCGGGTTGAGTCTGAGTTTGCCGAGGCCCTTGAGGGTTGACTGGTAGGCGATCATGCTGTAGCCGAAGCCAACCCCCATGTTGCGCAGCACCGTCGAGTCGGTCAGGTCGCGTTGCAGGCGCGAGATCGGCAACTTGCTGGCGAGATGATGGAAGACGGCGTTGGCCAGGCCGCAGTTGCCTTCCGAATTTTCAAAGTCGATAGGATTGACCTTGTGGGGCATGGTCGAGGAGCCGACCTCGCCGGCAACGGTTTTCTGACCGAAATAGGCCATCGAGATATAGCTCCAGAGGTCACGATTGAAGTCGGTCAGGATGGTGTTCCAGCGGCCGAGGGCGTCGAACAGCTCGGCCATGTAATCGTGAGGTTCGATCTGGGTGGTGAAGAGATTCTGGCTCAGACCAAGTTCGTCGCGGATCAGCGTACCGCTCAAACGGACCCAGTCGACCGCAGGGTAGGCAGCCAGGTGGGCATTGAAATTGCCGACCGCGCCATTGAGTTTGCCGAACAGCTCCACCGCGGCAATCTGTTCACTCTGTCGACCCAGGCGCGCGGCGAAAACCGCAAGTTCCTTGCCGATGGTGGTAGGGGAGGCGGTCTGCCCGTGGGTGCGGGCGAGCATCGGTACCGTGCGGAATTCGCGTGCCAGGTCACTTATCCGGTGGATAAGCTGCTGCTGCAGCGGCACAAGGACGGCGAGGCCGTCCTTGAGCATCAGGGCATGGGCGAGGTTGTTGATGTCTTCGGAGGTGCAGGCGAAGTGAATGAATTCACTGAGCTCTTCCAGGGAGGTTCCGGCGATTTGCTGTTTGAGATAATACTCCACCGCTTTGACGTCGTGGTTGGTGACCGCCTCGATCTCTTTGACTTTTTCCGCCTCTGCCGGAGTGAAATCGTCCACCAGCCGCCGCAGAAACTGCTCCTCCGCTGCCGTTAGCTGTCGGCACTCGGGAATTCCCTGCTCCCGAGCCAGGGCGATAAGCCACAGCACCTCGACCCTGATCCGGTTACGCAACAGGGCATATTCAGAAAAAGCCGCCGAGAGTTCGGCGACTTTGCCGGCGTAACGGCCGTCAATCGGTGAAATGGCAGTGATCATGAGCAACTCCTTTTTGCTTGTCGTGTGTGCCATGGGCACTATAGCCGCCGCGGAATCTCCCTGCAACTTCTTTGTCGTTGATGTTCTGCAGGTCCTTGTCATCTGGGCCGGGAGGGTTTAATGTTGTTAACGGCGGCGTTGCGCCGGCCGGAGATGCGAATATGGTGAAGAAAAAACACGGAAAAACGGTTTCCCTGGTGCTCGGCAGCGGCGGCGCGCGCGGACTGGCCCACATCGGGGTGATCCAGGAGCTTGAGGAACAGGGCTTTGATATCCGTTCCATCTCGGGGTCCTCGATGGGGGCCCTGGTGGGCGGGATCTACGCAGCGGGTCATCTGTCAACCTACACGGAATGGGTCTCGGCGCTGGACCGGTTCGACGTACTGCGCCTGCTCGACGTCTCTTTCAGTGGCACGGCGATCTTCAAGGGGGAGCGGATTATCGCCACCCTGCGCGATTTGATCGGTGATTGCAACATCGAGGATCTGCCGATCTCCTTCACCGCTGTGGCGACCGACCTGGAAGAGAACCGCGAGGTCTGGCTTTCGAGCGGTCCTCTGTTTGATGCGATTCGTGCCTCCATCGCCTTTCCAACGATTTTTTCCGCATTCAATTACCACGGCAGAACCCTGGTTGATGGTGGTCTGCTCAACCCGGTGCCGATTGCTCCGACCCTGCACGACCATTCTGATCTGATTGTCGCTGTGAGTCTTTCCGGCAAGGCCAGGAAGATTGCCCATCCAGAGATTCCCTCTGCCCCTAAAGCGCCCCGCGGGAGCGGCTATCACCAGATGATTCTCGATTTTATCGAAAATCTCCAACACCGCAACAACCACAGGCAAACAGTCGATGAAGGTTTTTTTGATGTTATTTCCAAAAGTATCGACGCCATGCAGTCAACCATCGCGCGCCTCAAGCTGGCGTCCTATACTCCCGATATTATCATCGAGATACCGAAAAATGCCTGCTCGATCTACGAATTCGAACGTGCCCGTGAACTGATTGAAATCGGCCGCGTCGAAACCCGGACCGTGTTGTCGCATCATGCGGAAGCTGGCGCCTAGCGGGGTACCTGCCGCCAGCCGGGTGGCCAGGCCGGACCGGATTTAACCCGCCACCGCTGGATTCTTCCCTCATCCCTGCGTTAAGATCAGAATAATCAGTCACCTGTTGCCCTGGAGGCGTCAATGATATTCCGTCATTTTTTTCTGTTTTTTGTTCTGTGGGTCCTGCTGCCCGCGCTAGCCGGAGCGTCCCCGTTGCGCGACCGGGTCCAGGAACATCAACTGGACAACGGCTTGACCGTTCTGCTGGTTGAACGACACAGCTCGCCGACGGTCGCGGCCTACATCTCTTTTCGTGTCGGCGCGGTGGATGAAACCAGTCAGCAGCGCGGCATCGCGCACATGCTTGAGCACATGCTGTTCAAAGGCACCCGGACGCTGGGAACCCTGGACTACGCCGCCGAGAAACCACTGCTGGAGCAGATTGAGCACCTTGGCGAACAGTTAGATGCCCTGAAACGGCAGCCGGACCCTGATCTGGAGCAGCTTGAAGAGTTGACCCGGCAACTCGCGCGGTTGCAGGACGCGCACCGCGAACTGGTTGTCAAGGATGAGTTTGCGCGCCTGTACGCCGAGCATGGCGGGGTCGGTTACAATGCCTTTACCAGCAAGGACCAGACGACCTACCTGATCAACCTGCCGGCGAACAAACTGGAACTCTGGGCCGCCATCGAGTCGGACCGGCTGAAGAATGCGGTGTTTCGTGAATTTTATACCGAACGCGACGTGGTCCGCGAAGAGCGCCGGCGGGTCGTTGACATCAACCCGGCGGGAAAACTCTACGAAAATCTGCTCGCTAGCGCCTTTTTGGTGCATCCTTACCGCAATCCCATTATCGGTTGGGATTCCGACATCGAGCAGATGAGCCTGAATGACATCCGTGAGTTTTTTAACAGCTATTACGCCGCCGCCAATATGGTCATTACCCTGGTCGGTTCCTTTGACAGCGCGGCAACCTTGGACCTGATTGAACGGTATTTTGGTGATCTTGATCCCGGCCGCAAGGTTCCCCTGGTCAGCGAAACCGAGCCGCAGCAACGCGGCGAACGGCGGACCCATATCAATTTTGCGGCACAGCCGCGCATGATGATGGCCTTCCACAAACCGACTTTGCCTGATGCCGATGACTATGCCTTTGACATCCTCACCCGGGCGCTGACCGAGGGGCGCTCTTCACGGCTGTACCAGGCCCTCGTGGTTGACCGTCAACTGGTGACGGATGTCGGGGTCTTTCGCGCCCCGGGATCACGTTACCGTAACCTTCTGGTGATCAGCCTGTTGCCTCGCCAGGGCGTGTCCTTTGAGGATCTTGAGCAGGGGGTCGAGGTGGAACTGGAGCGGCTCGTGACAGAACCCTTGACCGCTACGGAGATCGAGCAGGCGCGCAACCAGATTCTCACCGCCATGCTGCGGGCCATGCAGAGCAACAGCGGCCTGGCACGGATGCTGTCAACGTACCAGGTGCTCGGTGACTGGACATATCTGGTGGACTATGAAGAGCAGCTCCGGCAGGTGTCCAGCGAGGACATTACGAAGGTGGTACAAGATTATCTGCACCGGAACAACCGCACGGTAGCGACCTTGAGCCAGGGAGAAGAGCAATGAGATACTTTCTGGGTCTTCAGTGCCTTGCTCTGCTCTGCGTGGCCGCCAGCGCCTTTGCCGAACCCGTCAAGCACCCCGGGGACATCGACTTTCCGCCGCTGGAGCTTGAATTTCCGAGCATCTCCGAACATCGCACCACTCATGGCATGCGCATCTATCTTAAAGAAGACGATGAACTGCCCCTGGTCAATATCAGTGTCATGGTCAGGGGGGGGAGCATCCAGGATCCCCTGGACAAGGCCGGGCTGTCAGAGCTTTTTGCCCAGACTCTGGAAACCGGCGGGGCAGGGGAGTTGTCCCCGCAAGTGCTGGAGGAAGAACTCGATCGGATGGCGGCACAGCTGACGGTGACCAGCAGCACCTACAGCTACCAGGTCGACCTGTCCATCCACCAGCGTGACCTGCAGCGTGGTCTGGAAATTCTCACCGGTTTGCTGCGCCAGCCGGCGTTTGATGGAGCGCGTTTCGAACTGGCGCGCCAGCGCCTGTTGCAGGCGATTCATCGCCGGAACGACAACCCTGCCGATATTGCCGGGCGTTATCTCGCTGCAGCTGTCAATCCGGGCCATCCCCTGGCGGCGGAACCGACGGAAGCGGGCATCAACAGCATCACCATCGCCGACCTGGAGGCCCTGCATGAGCGTTTCTTCCGCCCCGCCCGGCTCTGGTGGGCGGTGTCCGGAGACATTGACGAACAATCCCTGCTGGAGCAGATCGAGCGTCTGTTCGGCGACTGGCAGGCTGATGCCGTCGCGCTTGCCGAGCTGCCACCGTTGCCCGCAGCCACCACCGGCCGTGCATATCTGGTTGACAAGAAGCTGCCGCAAACGACTATTCTGCTCGGCCATCGCGGCATCAGCAAGGATAACCCCGACATGCTCGCTGTGCGGGTGGCCAATCATATCCTCGGCGGCGGTGGTTTCAACTCGCGCCTGATGCGGGAAATCCGTTCCAACCGTGGCCTGGCCTACTCCATCTACTCACAGCTGCAACCCGGTCGTCATCTGCCGGAGTTGTTTTTTATCAGCGGTGAGACGAAAAACGAAACAGCGGTCGAAGTTGTCGAACTGGCGCTGCAGATCATCAGGGAGATGATCGATCAGCCGGTCAGCGCCGCGGAACTCGACCTGGCACGCAACAGCCTGGTTAATTCCTTTATTTTTGCTTTTGAACACACCCATGCGGTCGTGACCCAGAAAGTCCGGCTTGATTTTTATGATTATCCGGCCGATTATCTGCAGAGCTATCAGTCACGGCTTAAGGCTCTGACGGTCGCCGATATTCAGCGGGTTGCGCGGACCTATTTTGATCCCGCCGCACTCCAGGTTGTTCTGGTCGGTGACAGTACGATCTATGCCACTGCGCTGGCAGAGCGCGGTTACGATGTTGAAATGATCGATCTGGACCAGGAGCCGAACCGCTAGCAGCGGCAGGACATCACGCATGGCAGAGCAGGCAGGACGACATAAAAGCTGGGAAGAGCGGCTCAAGGCGCTGGTCTGGGAACAGAATCCGGAACAGCTGTCGTGGGTGCAGCGGTTTCTGTTGCGTCAGCTCCAGACCATCGTTCTGGTGGTCCGTGACTTCAGTGTCAACCAGTGCCTGCTGCGCGCTTCGGCTCTGACCTACTACACCATGCTGTCACTGGTGCCGCTGCTGGCCCTCACCTTCGCTCTGCTCAAAGCTTTTGGTGTCCAGAACCAGCTGCAGCCGCTGGTCCTTGAAAAACTCAACGTTGGAGACGGCCGCATCGCCGAGGCGATCGTCGGCTACATCAACAACACCGAAGTGGCCCAGATGGGGGCTGTCGGTCTGGTTTTTCTGCTCGTCGCCGTCGTCTCACTGCTGACCAATGTTGAAAAAACCTTCAACTTCATCTGGGGGGTGGACAACCTGCGGCCCCTGTTGCGCCGTTTTGCCGATTACCTGTCCGTCATTCTGGTCGGGCCGGTCCTGCTGATCAGCGCCATTTCGATGACTTCTTCCCTGGCCAGCCATAAATTGATGCAGCGTCTGCTGGAAATGCAGCTGATCGGTTCGGTCATTGTCGTGCTGCTGAAGGTCACCCCTTTTGTTTTTATGTGGCTGGCATTTACCGTCCTTTATGTTTTCATGTCCAACATCAAGGTGCATTGGCGCGCGGCACTTGCTGGGGGCATTGTCGGCGGCACCCTCTGGCAGATCGCCCAGCTCGGCTACGTTCATTTTCAGGTTGGCGTGGCGCGGTACAATGCGATTTACGGCACCATGGCGGCGCTGCCCATATTCATGGTCTGGTTATATCTGTCGTGGGTGATTGTTCTGTTCGGCCTCGGCGTCTGTTACGCCAGGCAGAATCTGCGCACCGTCGCCCGCGATCTGCGTGGCTCCGAAGTCAGTCGCAGCAGCTTTGAACAGGTGGCACTTGCCCTGCTGGTGACCCTTGCCGATCGTTTTCATCGCGGTGAACCGCCGGCAACCCAGGATCAGCTGGCACGCGCGCTGTTCATTCCGGCCCGCCTGTGCGGGACCATCCTTGCGCAGCTGGAGCGCCTGGGTTTTGTCAGCGAGAGCAGTTGCCGAACGGCAGTCGCGGCGTATCAGCTCGGCCGGGCCGCCGATACCTTGAGTGTTGCGGACATTCTCAAGCAGATGCGCAGTCTTGGCGAGGAGGTGCGTCATCTTCATTCCCATCCGCAGACAACCATCGCCATGGAAACCTGCGCGGATGTGGTTGCACTGATCGAGAGCCGGTTTGCCACCGTCACCCTCAAAGATCTCGTTGTGCGCTGTCAGACGACTGCTGCGTCCGGTGGTGACAGTGCGGCGGGGGCGGCGGCAGAGACCCCGTCCGCATAGGATGTGACGCTGATCTTGCCGTTGTCCAGCTGCATAAAGGTGGAGCGGGAGAGCCAGTCGCCGAGGGCGATGATGCGCAGCTGCCCGGTGCTGATGTCGAGCGGGTGGTGGAAGTGGCCGCAGACCAGCAGATCGACGCCGCCCAGATCCGGCCGGCGGGCATAATCGAGCAGCCAGGGGGTGGGGTCGCGACGTCCCTGCGGCACCCTTTTTTTCTGACTTTTGTCACTCAGCCAGACCCCGAATCTCCACACCGGGTCGGGATGGACGATGCCGGCAAGGATCTTTATCAGTCGGCTGCGCCATAATCTGCGCAACCACAGGTAGCCACGGGTCGGGTGAACCAGGTCGCCATGACAGAGGTGAATGTTGAGGCCGTCCCAGTCGATGTTCTGCTGGCTGGTGATGATGTGGCAGCCAAGGGTGTCGCGGAAGTAGGGTCCGAGCTGAAAATCGTGGTTCCCCTCAACGAAGTAGAGCCTGGTACCCCGCTGTGAGAGTCTGCGCAGGCGTTCGAGCAGGGGGACGTAGGCGGCGAAAACCAGATGCTCGTAGCCGAGCCAGAACTCGAAGATGTCACCCAGGAGAAACAGCGCATCAAGATTCTCCTGGCGCTCCAGCAATTCGAGCAGCAGGCGATAGTTTTCATCCTGCGGATCGCGCAGATGAGCATCGGAGAGAAAGATGGCTTTCATGCCAGCGACTATAAAGAGCGGCTGTAAGCTTGTCAATTATTGATAAATGAGCCCCTAGAAAAGGAGGAGACAATGAATTATCCGATGATCCACATCTGTTACCGGGTCATGGACCTGGATGCCTCGGAAACATTTTATCGTGAGGCGTTTGGTTTTGAAATATCGCGCAAAAAGGATTATCCGGAAGGGAAGTTCACCTTGAGTTACCTGACCTCTGCCAATCTGCCCTTTGAACTGGAGTTGACCTACAACTACGATCAGCAGGAACCCTATGTGATCGGCAACGGTTACTCCCATCTGGCGGTGGCAACGGACGATCTCGAGGGCTCGCACCGGCGCCACACGGAGATGGGTCTGCCGGTAACGCCCCTCAAAGGCCTCACCGCCGGTGTGCCACGTTTTTATTTTGTCACCGACCCCGATGGTTACCGGGTTGAGGTGGTTCGCAGCACTCCCTCAGCAACAGGAGCTTGAAACGATGTCAGAAGAAGATTTTTTTGAGCTGGGCAGCCGGGCTCTGGACGAAGGAGACTTTCAGCAGGCGATTGACTGTTTTGAAAAGCTCCTCAAGGTCGAGCCCTCAGCCGACGCCTGGATGCTGCTTGCCGAAGCCTATCTCGAGGCGGGTTCCTATAAAAAGGCTCACCAGAGCCTCGAGAAAGGGCTGAAGATCGAACCCGACCATCAGGACCTGCTTTTCGCCCTGGGAGACTATCATCTCGAACAGGGGCATTATGATGAGGCGCTGCAGAGCTACCAGAGGATTATCGATCAGCAGCCTGACGCGACCGATGCGCTGGTCTGCAAGGCGATGGTGCTGGTCAACCAGGAACAGCTGCCCGAAGCTGCCAGTTTGTGCGAGGAGGCCTTGAGCCAGACACCCGATTCCGTCTTTGCCCTTAACGCCCTCGGGGATATCTCCTCTGCCATGGGACGTATGCAGGAGGCGATCGACCTGTTTACACGGGCGGCGGAACTTGACCCGGAGGATCCGCAGCCGCTTTTGAGCCTGGCGGAAATTCACTATGAGGGTGGACGCCTGGAGGAAGCAGAGGCGTACTGCTTGCAGGGACTTGCCCTCGATTCCGCTGCTGCCATGGGCTATTTTACCCTGGGATCCATCTGCCTTGACCAGGATCGCAGCCGCGAAGCGGTCGAACACTTCCAGCAGTTTCTCCGGCTGGAAAAAAGCGCGGCGGCCCAGCAGTTGCGCGATGAGGTTGCCGCGGTTATCGAAGGATTGCGCTGAGCCCCTCCGTTAGTCCGACAGCTCCGGCCGTCCTGCCCCTGTCCGGCGCAGGCGTGGCGGGAAAACGCTAGCTTGAATGGATACCTGCGCCTGTTATGGGGATTGCTGCTGACATCATCATTATTGTGGTTGCCGCGCTGATTGGCGGATTGATCGCCCTGCGGCTGCGCCAACCGCTGGTTCTTGGTTACATCATTGCCGGCATCGCCATCGGTCCCTACAGTGTCGGCGTCACGATTTCCGAACCACATGAGGTTGAGAAGCTCGCGGAAATCGGTGTTGCCCTGCTGCTTTTTGCCCTCGGCCTTGAATTTTCCTTCAAGGAACTCAAGCCGGTCAAATATGTTGCCCTGATCGGTGGCTCCCTCCAGATAGTCCTGACGATCTGTTTCGGTTACGCCATCGCCCGCTGGATCGGCTGGGAACACAGCACCGCCCTGTGGCTGGGCGGGGTGGTCTCCCTGTCGAGTACGATGATCATCCTCAAGACCCTGATGGCCCAGGGGATGATGGGGACCCTGTCTAGCCGGGTGATGATCGGCATCCTGATTGTTCAGGATCTCGCCGTCGTGCCGTTGCTGATTCTGCTGCCGCAGATCACCAATCCTGCTGCCGGCCTGCCGATGCTCGGGGTCGCTGTCGTCAAATCGATTCTTTTTCTCGCCCTGATGTTTTTTCTCGGCACCCGTCTGCTGCCCCGGTTGCTGGCAGCGGTGGCGCGCTGGAATTCCCGTGAGCTGTTTCTTCTGACGATCACGGCGATCGGCCTGGGAATCGGTTATGCCACCTACCTGGCGGGCCTGTCTTTTGCGTTCGGTGCATTTGTTGCCGGTATGGTGCTGAGCGAATCGGATTACGGCCATCAGGCCCTCAGTGATATCATTCCGCTGCGGGACCTCTTCGGACTGCTCTTTTTCACCTCGGTCGGAATGTTGCTGGATCCCGTTTTTCTCTTCGAGAACTGGCAGATGATCCTGCAGATTGTCGTGCTGCTGGCGCTTGGCAAGGGGTTGATCCTGGCGGTCATCGTGCGCTCTTTCGGGTATGGCAACGTGATTCCGCTGGCCGTTGGCCTGGGCATGTTCCAGGTCGGTGAATTTTCTTTTGTCATCGGTCAGGTCGGCTTCGGCGGCGGTTTTCTTGACGCATCGCAGTATTCCCTGATTCTCTCCATTGCTATTATCAGCATGCTGCTGACGCCGATGATCTCGGGTCTGACCGGACCCATTTATGGTTTGCTCAAACGCTTCAACCGCAGTGATTTTCTTGAAACCATCAACCTGCCGCAGGACGGGCTGCACCGTCACGTCGTTATCGCCGGTGGCGGCAAGGTGGGTCAGTACATTGCCCAGATTCTCGCCCAGCTCGAAGTTCCCTTTGTCATTATCGAGCTGGCGCACAATGCCATAGAGGAATGCAAAAAAAAGGGGTATCCGGCGATCTATGGCGATGTCGGCCAGCCGATTGTCCTGGAGGCGGCCAATATCGGCGAAGCCACCCAGCTGCTTGTCACCGTGCCGCATATCACCACGACGGAAACCGTTGTCCGCTATGTCCACCGCCACTATCCGTCCTTGAACATTGTCGCCCGTTCGAGCGGTGAGGAACAGATGCGTTCCCTCTATGAAGACGGGGTGTATATGGTCATCCTGCCCAAGCTTGAAGCGGGGCTGGAGATGTCGCGCCAGGCGTTGCTGAATCTCCACATCCCGGTGCCGATGATTCAGAAATTTACTGATGCTGCCCGGCGCGACAACTACCGCTACCTGGAACAGAGCACCGATTCCGGCCGGCGCAGCGTCGACCGGTTGAAGCATGCGCGGGATCTGCTCGAGTTGAACTGGGAGGAACTGGGCAAAGAAAGTCTGCTGGTCGGCAGCAGCTTAAGACAGCTGGATATTCGCAACATGACCGGGGCTTCGGTTGTCGGTGTGCTGCGGGCAGGACACTTTATTTCCAACCCTTCGCCGGACTTTGTTTTCGCACAAGGGGATTTTATTGCGCTGATCGGAGGCTCAAGCGTAAGTCTCAGTGATGACGCGAACGGCCAGGGGCACAAGTAGCACCGGCCGATGGAAACGACACAGGCCGATGGAAGTGCCATCGGCCTGTGAGGGTGATACGGGTGACGGTGACGGTTATTTTTTCTTTTTGCCCGCAGCGGCGCGCTTGGCGGCCTTGAGGGGGTTGACCCGGACATCTGCGGTTTTCAGGTCAATCTTCTTGTGCGTGGCAAAATTACACAGACCGGCAACCCATTTGGCGGCCGGATCAGGATAGGACGAACAGACCTCACCAATGGTACCGGTGACAACCCGGGCACATCCTTGACATTCTTCAACAATAACCTTGCAGCTACCACCGTCAGCGGTACAACCGGCCTTTTTCCAGAAACTGCACTCAGTACCGGGGAGAACTGTTTGACACTGCATGTTCTTCTTCCTCCTAAAGATTTCTTTGATACGAACTCAAGAACGCTAACTAATAACGAATTTGCCATTTTGAGTCAACGTTTTTTATCGGCGCCGTTATGGTTTTTCCACTGCTGCCGGTCAGCTGGCGGCTGGTCGGAACGCGTCCCGCTGCAGCTGCAGCAGGCCCGCGGCCGCGAGGATCAGCAGTGCGATACAGAACAGGGGAAGGGTGAAACTGCCGGTGCGGTCAAAGATGTAGCCGGCGAAGAGTGGCGCGACGGCGCCCGGGATGTTGGATGAAAAGAGCCAGCCGTAGATCGATGCAACGCGGTCCGCACCCCAGACCCGAGCGACCGATCCGGCGTAGATCACCAGCACGCCGCCGTAATTGAATCCGGTCAAGGCGGCGAACAGTTGCAGGCCGGCGCCGGAGGTGAGGATGTAGGGTGTCAGAAACAGCAGGGCCGCCTGGGCGAGCAGGTTAAGCTGCAGGACCGGTATGCTGCTCATCCGGTCGAACAGACCGCCCCAGATGATGCGACCGGCGGCGTTGGCCAGCGCAAAGAAGGAAACGGCACTGACGCCGGTCAACAGGGTGGCTGACTGATACAACTCCTTGATGTTGGCGTTGATGGCAAAGCCCGCCGCCAGGCCACTGAACATGGCAAAATAGAGGATGAAGAAACGCCGATCCTGAAAAATCCCACCGATTCCCGAACGCAGGTTGCTGCGCGGGACAAAATCGGGGGGATTGGTCATGAAAACCGCGGCAAAGAGAATCATCAGCATGAAACAGAGGCCGAAGTAGCCGAACAGATCAAAGGGGGTCAGATCACGGGCCAGAAAGAATCCGGCAGCGGAACTCACCAGCGCGGCGCCGCCGCCAAAACCGGCGACCGCAACCCCGGTCACCAGGCCCTTGTTGTTGGGAAACCATTTCATGCAGGTGGAAATTGGCACGATATAGGCGATACCGGCTCCGATGCCGGCTATGACGCCGTTGCCGATGATGGTGTAGGCGAAATGGTCACCTCCCAGCGAGGACAGCATCCAGCCACTGCCGAAAAGGATGCCGCCGCAGATGGTGGAAAAGCGCGGTCCGAAACGATCCAGAAGAATCCCGGAAAAGATCATCGTCGCCGGGAAGATAAAGTAGAACAGGGAAAATGGAATCTGTGCGTGGGCCTGGGAAATGTTGACGATTTCCCGCAAGTGCAGTACATAGACCGACCAGGAATAGGTTGCGCCCAGGCAGATCTGCATCAACAGGGCGGCAACAATAACCATAATACGCATGAAAGGCCTCGCCGGCTTGACCGATTTCGGTAATAATATGAACCTGAGTATCCCAGCCCGGCTGAACGCTTGCGTGGAGTGTCGCCGGGACATCAAAGCAGCAGTATGCAGGAGCAGGACAGATTGTCAATCGACAAAACCCTGCCGGTCCGCTGCGGTTGTTATTTTGACCTTGCAGACCGGCGGATGAATATCGCCTTTACTGCTCTTTTATTGTCGCCAAAGGAGGCACGTCTTTGACAGGTTCCACTGCCCGATGGGAGGCTGTGTGCCGGCGCTGTGGACGGTGCTGCCACGAAAAAATCATTTATCACGGCACGGTTCACTACACCCGGACCCCGTGCCGCTACCTCGATCAGCAGACCAGCAACTGCCGGGTCTACCGCGAACGCGAGACACTGCAGCCGGAGTGTGTCCGCCTGACCCCGGAGATTGTCCGCGCCGGAATGCTGCCGCCGGACTGTCCCTATCTTGCCTTTGTCGACAAGGACCCGCAGCACAGCAAGAGGTAAGGACGGGGCACTGCCTCTGTTTGGCCGCCGCGCCACAGGAGAGATTTTCCCCTGAAGGTTGGCCGGGCAGCTGTGATATGATACAGCATTTATTGAAAGATTCAGCAGCCAAGGGGAGTGAGAAATTCATGACACAAATCAAATTTGGCACGTCAGGCTGGCGCGGAATTCTCTGCGAGGAATTCACGATGGACAACGTTCGGGTGGTTTCCCGGGCCATTGCCGACCATTTGCAGCAGGAAGGGATTGCCGGGCAGGGTGTTGTGATCGGTTATGATGCCCGTTTCATGGGCGCCGATTTCGCCCGCGAAACAGCGTGCGTGCTGGCCGCTGCCGGAATCACATCCTTTCTCTGCGACAGGGACACGCCGACCCCGGTGATCGCCCATGAACTGTTGCGCCGCAAAGCCGCCGGCGCCATCAACTTCACCGCCAGCCACAACCCCTACAACTACAACGGGATCAAGTTTTCCCCGGCGTGGGGAGGGCCGGCCCTGCCGGCAACCACCAATGATATCGAGCAGCGCGCCAACGCCATGCAGGGGCACAAGGTTCCGGTCATGGACCTTAAGCTTGCCGGCGCCAAGGGTCTGTTCGTGGAGATTGATCCGCGCCAGGCCTACTTCGACACCCTCAAGGGACTGGTGGATTTTCAGGCCATCGCTGCGGCAGGCATGACCATCGCAGTCAATCCTCTCTACGGCAGTGGCCGTGGCTATCTTGACCGGATTCTCGAGGAAGCCGGTGTGACCGTGGTCAAGATCAATGTTCACAACGATCCCTACTTCGGTGGCGAACCCCCGGAACCGGCAGAGGGCCATATTGCCGATTTTATCGACCTTGTCGCCTCAGATCCGGCCATCGGCCTCGGCCTGGCCACGGATGGTGACGCGGACCGGTTCGGTATCCTGGATGCCGACGGCACCTATATCGAACCCAACTACATCCTTGCCCTGCTGCTCGACTATATGATCCGCTGCAAAGGCCTGCGCGGTGACGCTGCCCGCAGTGTCGCCACCTCCCACCTGATCGATGCGGTCGCAGCTCACCATCAGGTCCAGGTGCACGAGACCCCTGTCGGTTTCAAGTTTATCGGCGAATATATCAGTGCCGGGAAAATCCTGATCGGCGGGGAGGAAAGTGCCGGTTTGACGATCCGTGGCCATGTTCCGGAAAAGGACGGTATTCTCGCCTGCCTGCTGGTGGCAGAGATGGTCGCGGTGGAGAAAAAATCCCTTGCTGAATTGCTCGATGATCTTTACGCCAGGGTCGGTGCCATCTATACCCGGCGCATCAACATCCGCCTGTCAGAGCAGCTGGAGGCAAGTCTGCCCGAGAAGCTGGCCCACCCGCCCGGGCAGATCGGCGGGCGTCCGATTGAACAGATCATTCGCATTGATGGCAATAAATTTCTCTTTGCCGGCGGCTCCTGGATGCTGTTCCGCAAATCGGGAACGGAACCGGTCGTGCGCCTCTATGCCGAGGCAAAGAGCGCGGCGGAACTGACCGCGTTGATCGATGCCGGTCGGGCGTTTATTCTCGCCTGATCCCCCGCAAATCACGCTTCAGCCGAACCGGAAGCCGTCAGTCTTCCGGTTCGGCCAGTGCCGTTGCCAAGGCACTGCTCAGCAGATCGATCGCATGATTGAGGCCGCTGACCAGGTCCTCGTAGTCCTCCCCCAGCAGCTCCCGGTTGAGCAGACGACCCTCCACTGTGGTGCCGTCCTCATGGAAAATACGCCAGCGGATCAGGATATCGGTGAGACCACCAGGCTCTCCGGAGAACCTGCTGACCAGCAGTTCGACGCGGTATTGCGCGGGGCGCAGGTTCTGCCAGGGACTGATCGTGACCTGCGCCTCCGGCAGCATGCGGATCAGGTTCTGACGTACCACCGCACTGATATTGTCGTCGAGGGGCATTGCCCAGCGTTGCGCATCGGAAAAGTGAATGCGGTTTTTCCGCCCTTGGGAGACAACCTGTGGCCGCGTAAGATATTCCGGAAATTCAACAACTTCAATTGTAATAGTTGAAGTAAAATCCGGGTAGATGTCGACCTCATTGGCAATTTCTTCGAGGAGGAAATAGCGCACCGGTTGCGGTGGGGTGCCGATCTGGATGCAGGCACTGCAGAACAGCAGCAGGATGGTACCGATGAAAAATCGTGTGCGCATTGCTCTAGTCCTCCAGCGCGCGACCACGCAGCAATACCTGCGGATCACGTTCGATTTCGTCTGCCAGGTAGCGCAGACCGCGCATGGTGCGGTTCATTTCCTTAAGTGTCAGGCTGAATTGCTGCAGCAGGGGGGAATCGCTATCGGTGAGGTACCTGACCTGTTCCATGGCAACAGACAGATCGGTGGCGGCCTGATCAAAGGAATGCAGGCCGCGCTCGACGGTTGCGCCCAGCGGTTGCAGACGTTCTTCCATACGGCCGACCGCCTGGCGGGTCACGTCAAGGGTCTGCCGCATTTCGGTCAGGGTTGCTGCAAGTTCAGTGTCGACGGCCAGCATGGTTGACCGGGACTGTTCAAGGGTCGCTTCCGTCTGGCTCAGCAACGTCGGCACACGTTCATTGAGATTGGCCAACAGCTGGTTGAGCAGTTCCGTGGTTGTGTCAAACTGGTCAATCGCGCGATGCAGGGCAGGTGATGTGAAAATTCGCTGAACCCCATCGGCCGACTCGATCAGCTTGTCAGCCATCTGCTGGAGAGGCAGATCCTCAAAGGTTTTGGTCAATTCCGCCAGGCTTGAGGTCACTGCAGGGATCTGCGGATAGTCCGCGGCAAAAACGGGCGTGACAGGGTCAGCGGCGGGGAACATGTCCAGGTGGACAAACAGCTGGCCGGTGACCAGGCTGTCAAGGTGCAACTGGGCCCGCAAGCCCTCAGCGACCAGCGGGAGAATGGGGTCCTCGCCCTGCACGGTGGTTTTCAGCACGTCCAGAAGCCCCTGCCCGGATCCTTTTGCCTTGATTTTTTCCAGCTCCAGTTCGATGACAACGGGGATATGAAACTCCACCAGGTCATTGGGAAGCATTTCGATACTGATTTCCTTGACCTGGCCGATTCTGACCCCGCGGAAACGGACCGGCGAACCGACGCTCAAACCCTTGACAGAGTTTTCGAAATAAATGACATAGCGCCGAGTCTCGGAGAAAAAGCCACCCGGACCAAAGAACAGCAGCCCGGCGACGACCAGGATAATGGCGCCGATGACGAAGATGCCAATCACCCGCGGGTCGACTTTTTTACGTATGTCCATAGCAGCTACCTTGGTTATGGCCGGTCAGCCTGCCCGGGTCAGAAAATTGTGGACCCGGGGATCCGACGAGTTCTCAAGCAAGTGTTGCGGTGGGCCGGCAGCGATGATCGTTTTTTCATCGGGGTCGAGAAAGATCGCATTGTCGGCGACGGAAAATATGCTTGCCAGTTCATGGCTGACCATGACGATCGTCGTTCCAAGACTGTCACGCAACTCCAGGATCAGTTTGTCGAGGAGCCTGGAGCTGATCGGATCGAGCCCGGCCGAGGGTTCGTCAATAAAGAGTATATCAGGATCAAGGGCCATCGCCCGGGCAAGCCCCGCCCGTTTGCGCATCCCGCCGCTGATTTCCGACGGATAATAATCTTCAAAGCCACCCAGCCCGACGAGGCTGAGTTTGTAGGACACCACCCTGGCGATCTGATCGGCATCCAGACGGGTATATTCCGTCAGGGGCAGGGACACATTCTCCGCCAGGGTCATGGAGCTCCACAGGGCACCGCTTTGATAGAGAACCCCGCTGTGACTGATGAGATGGTTCCTCTGGTGCGCCGGGATCTGCCAGATATCCGTTCCATTAAGCAGGATCCTTCCTGCCGCCGGCTCCATCAGGCCGATCAGATGACGCAACAGGGTGCTTTTGCCACAACCGCTGCCCCCCATGATGACAAAAACCTCGCCTTTGGCCACGGTAAAACTGACGTGCTCCAGAATGACGGTGTCGCCATAGGCCATGGCCAGATCTTCAACCTGCAGGTGAACGTTCTGCATCGTTATATTCCGAGAATCTGGCAGATCACGGTAATGATCGCATCGGCAACAATAATAAGAACCAGGGAGGTCACCACGGCACTGGTGGCAGCGTAACCGACGGCGGAAGCACTGCGGCCGCACTGCAGTCCGCGAAAACAGCCGGCGGTGGCGACAAGTACACCAAAGACGGCGGCCTTGCTGATCCCGACGGCAAAGTGGCCAAGCGTGACAAAGGTCTGGATCTGCTCGTAATACTGATAGAAAGAAATATCAAAGACGATTGCACTGACCAGGGCACCGCCGAAAATACCCATGAAGTTGGCATAGATGCAGAGCAGGGGCATGGTGATGCTCAAGGCCAGCAGGCGTGGCAGAACCAGAAATTCGACGGGTGATATCCCCATGGTTTTCAAGGCATCGATCTCTTCGTTGACCTGCATGGTGCCAATCTGTGCGGCGTAGGCGGCGCCGGTGCGGCCGGCCATGATAATGGCGGTCATGATGGCACCCATTTCGCGGGCCATTCCCAGCCCGACGAGATTGGCAATGAACAATTCCGCGCCGAACAGCCGTAACTGGACCGCGCCGACAAACGCCAGAATCATCCCCACCAGGGTGCTGATCAGGGTGATAATCATCAGTGCCGCGGGGCCGGCGTTTTCTATCTGGTAGAACAGGTCGGAGAAGCGCAAGCGTGCCCGTCCGCGGACGAGACGGATGAGGGCGCTGACAATTTCACCGATAAAGGCCAGCAACTGGTTGCCGCCGCGGTGCATCTCGATGGTGACGTTGCCGATTTTTGCGAGGAACGGTTGCCCGAGGTTGGTCCGCCGCGCTTCTGTGCGCTCCGGAACGGTCATGGCCAGCTCGAGCAAGCGCCTGGCTCCGGCGGGGAGAGCCTGGCGGTCGATGGCAATGCTGCGCTGCTCACAGGCTTCGATCAGAGCGATCAGAAAGATCATCAGACCGCTGTCCCAGCTGTCGAGCTTCTTGGTGTCGAAAGCGAGCTTTGCCGCCCGGCTGCGGGAGAGTTCGTCCAGGAGCGGTTCGAGGGGTGGGATCTCCGTGGCGACAGTCCAGTCACCGCGCAGCTGCAGACAGGCCCCTTCGGGTGTGCCGGTCAGATCATATCTGTGTTCCAGGGGTGTCGCCATGGTATCCAGTCACAGTGCAAAAGGGGGAACCTGTGGCTAAATTAGCATGGCGGGGCCAGGGTTTCCAGATATCTGTTGCAACGCCCGGGTGAGAGCAGCAGGCAGGGGATGCTAAACAGAAAAAACCATGGGCACAAGATGACGAAACGGCAGGGACAGACGGTGGAGCGACAGGGAAGCGAGCGGTAGGTTGCTGTCCGGTTCAGCTGGCGACATTAAGCGGCTGAATCAGGGTGACCTGATTGCGGCCTTGCTGTTTCGATATGTACAGCCCCTGATCGGCAGCGCCAATCAGCTGCTCCTTGGTGACCGCCGCGGTTTCGGGTGTTGTCGTTGCAGCCCCGGCACTGATCGCGACATAAATCGACTGGTTATCCACTTCGGTGGCGATCCCTTCGACACAGCGGCGCAGACGCGCGGCGAAAACCTTGGCTCCGGCGGCGCCGGTGTGGGGCAGAATGACGGCAAACTCCTCCCCGCCGTAACGTGCGACAATGTCACTGGGGCGGACCGCTGAGCTGACCGCTTTGGCGATGTTGGTCAGGACCAGGTCCCCGGCCGGGTGCCCGAAGGTGTCATTGACCTTCTTGAAAAAATCAATATCAAAAAGAATCAGTGACAGGGAGGATTGATAGCGCCTGGCGCGTTGCAGTTCTCTGGTCAGGGCCTCATGGAAATAACGATGATTAAAGAGCCCGGTCAGCCCGTCCCGGTAAACCAGTTCCCTGAGCTGCTCGTTGCTTTTTTGCAGCTGTCTGGCCATGCGTTCCGACTTGCGCCTGGCGACATTCAGTTCGAGGATCATCTGCTCCTTGCTCAGATTGATCCGCGCCAGTTCGGCATTCGCCTGTTGCAGCAGGGTGGAGTAGGGGACGAGATCAGCGGCGCCAAGATCGAATCGTTCAAGGATATCGATGCTGTCATGAGCTGCTGAATCGAGCAGGCCATAGACCTCGTCTTCATTCATGCCGAGCAGTTCCTGCAGCTCGTCTTGCAGGCGGGTTACGCTGGCGACCGCTTCGCTGTCGAGGAAAAGGGCCGCCATCATCTCGGCCAGTTGCAGGAGTTTGGCCGTTGTCTGACAGCTCTGTGGGGCCTGTTCCGGGTGGTATTGGTAGAGCATCGGCTGACAGATGCTGTCCGGGAGGTGCCAGTGGGTCAACAGCGCGTAGCCGACCTGGCAGTGATTGAACCCGAAGGTGTCGGTTTCCAGCGTGGTCAGGTTCTCATCACTGATGGCGGCGAACTGGGTCAGCCTGGCGTATTCTTCGCCTTTGACCTGGGCGAGGACCAGTTGGCCGATGTTTTTCAGCAGGGCGGTGACGAAGATGTCGTTGTCCCGGTGACCGAGGTGGCGGGACAGGATCTTGGCCGAAACGGCGGCTGACACAGAGCGTTTCCAGAATCGTTCCATGTCAAAGCCCGCCTGGTCCCGGTTCCGGTAGTCGGTCAGGATGACAAAGGAGAGAGCGATATTCTTGATCATGTCCGTGCCCAGAACGACCATGGCACGAGGGATGCTGTTGATGATTCCGCTGTGGAGAAAAATCCCCGAATTGGCGATTTTGAGCATTTTAGCGCTCAGTGCCGGATCCGTCGCAATAATCTCACCAAGAGTGGTCAGGGCGAGCTTGTCATTTCTGACCGCCTTGAGAATGCTGACCGCCACGGCGGGCAGGGAGGGCAGATTCAGTTCCCGGTCAATCAGATTCATGATGGTACTGTGTGCAGATGCTGTTTGCATGACTTGTCCGTTGTGCAAAAAGGTAAAAGTGATCAATTCACCTGCATGTGATACCTGTTGGTCGGGTCGCCGTTGTATGTCTGTGCTGCACTGGCCGGCAGGGTTGTCCTGGCGCAGGTCTTTTCCCCTGTGGCCGTGACCGGCCTGGCGATCCTGTTTTTACTTAGTTAGTATACTATAATAAATGATGTCTTATAAAAGTCAAGCCATTTTCCCGGTGTCAACTGCCGCGCGTCGAACAGGCTATTGCGCTGTTGTGCCCTGGCGCTGAAAAACGCCCGGCAGTGCAATAACCCTCCATGCCGTCGAAAGACCGCGGCTCGGCTTTTGGCGCTGGACAGGTCCGGCGGCTGTGGTTACTATGAACGCCATTTGCTTATTCAAACAGCCAAAAGGAACCCCATGAAACTGTCGCAACATCCCCTCCTGATTGTAGACGGTGCCTGCGGTACCAATCTGCAACTGGTCGATATCCAGGACGCCGAGTGGGCGGGCTGTGAAGGTTGTAACGAAATCCTGAATCTGTCGGCCCCCCATCATATTGTTGCACTGCATCAATCGATGCTTGACGCCGGTGCCATGATCCTGGAAACCAACAGTTTCGGGGCGTCACGTATTGTCCTGGCCGAATATGACCTGCAGGACCGCGTCCGTGAGATCAACACGCGTGCGGTCGAACACGCCCGCAGGGCGATTGCCGGCCGCCCGGATCGCTACATAGCCGGATCCATCGGCCCGGGTACCAAACTGCCGTCCCTCGGTCATATCGCGGTCGAAGATCTGCGTGCAGCGACGGCGGAACAGATTGCCGCACTGCTCGATGCCGGGGTTGACTGCCTGATGATCGAGACCTGCCAGGATCTCCTGCAGACCAAAACGGCGCTGGTTGTCGCTTTTGAAATGCTCGAAACAGCAGGGCTGGATCTGCCGGTGCTGGCTTCAGTGACGATCGAACAGCAGGGCACCATGCTGGTCGGTAGTGACATCGCCGCGGTGGTTGCTGTGCTTGAGCCCTTTCCACTGTTTTCCCTGGGCTTGAACTGTGCCACCGGGCCGCAGGATATGGTCTCGCACGTTCACTACTTGAGTCAGCATTGGCCGCAGCGCATTTCGGTGATTCCCAACCAGGGAATGCCCGAGGTGGTTGACGGCAAAACCCATTATCCTCTTACGCCGTCCGCCTATGCCGAGCAGATGTGGCGTTTCGTGACCCAGCAGGGAGTCAGTATCGTCGGCGGCTGTTGTGGTACCAGCCCTGCGCATATTGCCGCACTGGTGGCACGTCTTAAAGACGCGACGCCGCTGCAGCGGGAGGTGTCCCGATGAAAGCATCTGTTGCCAGTCTCTACCAGGCGGTCGAGCTGCATCAGGAGATTCCTCCGGTGCTGATCGGCGAACGCTGTAACCCGAACGGGTCGAAAGGTTTCAAAGAGGCGTTGCTGGCCGAGGATGACGATGCCTGCCTCAAGGTTGCTCTCGACCAGGAGGCCCGCGGTGCGCAGATCCTGGACCTCTGTGTCGCCTATGCCGGCCGTGATGAACTCGCCGACATGGTCCGTCTGACCCGGCTGTTTGCCGCCTCGTGCAAGGCGCCGCTGATGTTTGACTCGACCAGCCCGGAAACCCTCGAAGCCGTGTTGCCCCTTTATCCCGGGCGCGCGATTATCAACTCCATCAACCTCGAAGACGGCGGCGCCAACCTTGACCGGATCTGCCGGCTGGCAAAAAAATACGGCGCAGCGGTCGTCGCCCTGGTCATCGACCTGCAGGGGATGGCCCTCGAATCAAGCAGAAAGGTCGCCGTTGCCAGGGAGATCTATCAGCGCGCGGTGAATGTTCATGGCCTGCGTCCGCAGGACCTGCTGTTCGACCTGCTCACCTTTACCGTCGGCTCGGGTGATGTCACCATGCGCCGGGCGGCGATTGAGACCCTTGAGGCGATCAGGGAGGTCCGGCGTGAGCTGCCGGGCGTCGGCTTTACCCTGGGAATCAGCAATATCAGCTTTGGCCTGCGCCCTGCCGCGCGCAAGGTTCTCAATTCGGTTTTTCTGCATGAAGCCGTTGCTGCCGGCCTGAATACGGCGATTGTCGATGCGGCAAAGGTGCTGCCCTATTCGGCCATCAGTGACGCTGACCGGGAGATCTGTTTCGATCTGCTTTACGATCGTCACGCCGATGCCCTGATGGCTTTTATCGAGCATTTTGAAACCGCCAGTGATCGTGATGCTGATGAGGGGACGGGTCAGCTGCGGGCAGAACAGCTGTTGCAGCAGAAGGTCCTCAAGGGGGACAAGGACAGCCTGGAAGATCTCCTTGCCGAATTACGCGGTCGCTGGAAACCCCTCGATATTGTCAACCGGCTTCTCGTCCCCGCCATGCGTGAGGTTGGTGATCTGTTTGGCCGGGGGGAACTGCTCCTTCCTTTCGTGCTGCAGTCCGCCGAGGTGATGAAGCTGAGCGTGTCCCTGCTCGAACCCTACATGGAAAAGCTTGCCGAAGAGGGGCGCGTCAAGATCCTGCTGGCGACAGTGGCCGGCGATGTTCATGATATCGGCAAAAACCTCGTCGACATCATCCTGACCAACAACGGTTACAAGGTTTTCAATATCGGCATCAAGGTCCCTGCCGAGGAGATCATTGCCAGGGCGACGGAGCACCAGGTTGACGTTATCGGTCTTTCCGGCCTGCTGGTCAAATCGGCGCTGCTGATGAAGGACAACCTGGCACAGTTTCGCGACGCCGGTCTGCAGCAGCCGATTCTCCTCGGCGGCGCCGCCCTGACGCGTAAATATGTCGCTCTGGACTGTGTCCCGCAATACCCGCAACCGGTTGTCTATTGTGCTGATGCCTTTGACGGCCTCAAAGCGATCCGCAGTCTCGAGGCGGGGTCCCTCGTGGCGACCAGCTGGGAAGAGAACAGCGTGACCAAAAACCGCCCCGGGGCACCGCAGGCGGTCATTGACCGGAACTGGGCAGTGCCAGCGGTCCCCTTTAGCGGCGATCGTCAGGTGCGCGATATCCCACCGCAAGTTCTCTTTGATTTCCTCAATCTCGCCGCCCTGTTCCGTGGTCGCTGGGGCTACCGCCGCGGCAAGATGGCAAAGGAGGCGTATGACGACCTGCAACAGAACACCGTCCTGCCCCTTTATGAGCGGTTAAAGGAACAAAGCCTGCAGGAGGGCTGGATCGTTCCCCAGGTCAGCTACGGCTATTTCGATTGCTACAGTGACGGTGATCGCCTGATCGTGCAGAGTGAACGGGGTGAATTTGTTTTCGATTTTCCGCGGCAGAAAAGTGCCGCGGGACTCTGTATCGCCGACTTCTACCATACGGCTGCCGAAGGTGGCGACAAGGTCGGGTTCTTTGTCGTCACCATCGGTGATCGTCTGGCGGAAATCACCCGGCAACTGTACGCTGCTGACAACTACCATGACTACCTGATGCTCCACGGTCTCGGGGTAGAACTGACCGATGCCCTGGCGGAATACTGGCACGAGCGGATGCGCGTGGAGATGGGTATCCAGCTGGGGCAAACCGATATCAATGCCTATGTCGCGCAGGGATACCAGGGCTCACGCTACGGTTTCGGGTATCCTTCCTGCCCTGATCTGGGAGCCCACGAGGCACTCTTTGCCCTGCTGCGACCGGAACTGATCGGCGTGAGTTTAACCGAATCGTACGAGATGGTGCCGGAAATGACCACCTCGGCAATCGTCGCTTATCATCCCCAGGCCAAATACTTTGCCGTATGACAGCAGCACCCTTGTCTGCCGATCCAGCCGAACGATGCGGCACTGAGATACCGGTGAATGATCTGCGGCCGATCCCGGTCCCAAGCAGGTGCCGCGGTGAGTTTTGACCCTTCATTTCTGCTGGCTTTTTTTGCCACCCTGGGAGGCATCTGCTATTTCGCCTGGGGCGGCAAGGTCAAAGCGGCCAACAGCAGCGACTATTCCCTGAGTGGTCGCCAGGCCTCCACCTTAAGTGTTTTTGGCGCCATTACCGGAACCCTGGTCGGTGGCGCATCGACCATCGGTACCGCCCAGCTTGCTTTTCTCTATGGCCTTTCGGCCTGGTGGTTCACCCTCGGGGCCGGGTTGGCCTGTCTGTTCCTCGGTGTGTTTATTGCCGTACCGCTGCGGCAGAGTCAGGCGGAGACAATTCCGGAGTTCCTGGCGATTTACCATGGTGAGGGGGTCCGTACCGCTGCCAGCATCTTTACCGCGCTCGGAATGTTTATCCAGATTGTCGCCCAGCTTCTTGCCTGCGGCGCCATCCTCGCCGTTCTCTTTGACCTTTCGATTGTCTCCAGCGCCGCCGTTTCCATGCTCCTGGTGATTTTTTTCACTCTCGGCGGCGGGATGAAATCGGCCGGTCTGATCGGCATGATCAAGATGCTGCTGATCTATCTCACCATGGCGGTCGCCGGTCTGCTCGCCCTTCATCTCGCCGGCGGCTGGCGCGGGCTGACCGGCAGTTTTCCGGCCTGGCCCTGGTTCAGCCTGTTCGGTTACGGCACCAGGGAAGGACTCTCCGACCTGGTGTCAATGCTGGTCGGGGTTATTTCCACGCAGACCTATCTGCAGGCGGTCTTCTCTGCACGCGACAGTGCCGTTGCCCGGCGCGGCGCCCTGTTGAGCGCTGCGCTGATACCACCGCTTGGACTCTTCGGGATTCTCGTCGGACTCTATATGCGTCAAACCGCGCCCGATCTGCAAAGTGCCCTGGCGCTGCCGACCTTTCTTCTGCAGCAACTGCCCGCCGGGTTTGCCGGCATCGCTTTCGCCACTCTGCTGATCGCCGCCGTGGGGACCGCTTCCGGTCTTGCCCTCGGCGTTGCCACGACCCTCAAGGTCGATATCCTGCGCCGCTGGCTCGGCAACAGATCGGCTGATCTGCAGCTGTTTCGTATCTTTACCATTGTCGTCGTGCTCTTTGCCTTTCTTTTGCTGCTCAGCAACCTCGGTTCGGCGATCATGGAATGGAGCTTCTTGTCCATGGGCCTGCGTGGAGCGACCCTCTGTTTTCCGCTGCTGTTTGCTGTTTTCCTGCCACGGGTCAATCTGCGCCGCGCCGCCATTATCTCCGTGCTGAGCGCCCCTACCGCCGTGGTTCTGGTCGGGGTTTACCCTCTGGTTGATGTTCCACCACTGTTCGTCGGTCTCGGGCTGTCCCTGGGGATTTTTCTGGCGATCCTGGTGCTGCCGCGTCTTGGCGGGCCGCGCCGCTGAATTGTCAGTTCCGCACCGGACAAAACCACAGGACCGGACTTTTCCCCCCTCTGGCAATTTTTCGTCGAACGATTGTCGACCCGGGACGACGCCACATTACAGACCCACAGTGACGGAGAAAAATGCTAAGCTTCAAGCAGGTGTGGTTCCCCCTGTCCCGTTTCTTTAGCATGGCATGTTGACTGATGCGTTATGACATTCTTTTGATGACCTGTCTGTTGCTGCTGCCGGCTGCCGCCCTTGCCGCAACCCTGGAGATCGAGGTTCGCGGGGTGGACAGGCCGCTGCAGCAGGCGATTCGTGACGCTCTTGTGCCGCCCTTGCTGGCAGCCGATGATGATCGTCTCAATCGTCAGCGATTGCGTTCTTTTCAGCGCCAACTGCCCCGCATGGTGCGTGATACGCTGGAACCGTACGGCTATTTTCACGCTGAGAGCAGCAACCGGCTGGAACATCCGGCCGCTGACCTCTATGTTATTGTTATCGATGTCGCGCCGGGCGAACCGCTTCGTGTCACATCCGTGGACCTGGTCCTGCTTGATGATCTCGACCGGCATGCACGGCTGGTCGCTCTTGTCGACAACTTTCCTCTGCAGGTCGGCGCTGTTCTCCGCCAGGATCTTTATGATAAGGCCAAGGCGGAGTTGCGCCAGGAGGCCATCGGTCTCGGCTATCTGGATGCGAACTATATCCGCCAGGAAATTCTTGTTTATCTCGAACAGCGCAGTGCTGCCATTGTCCTGCATCTTGCGGGAGGGCTACGCTACCGCTTCGGTGAGACCCGCTATGAGAACCAGGCCGGCTATCCGGAGCGGTTTTTAAATCGCTTTTTGAGCTACCGTCGTGACGAGCCCTTTTCTTACAGCCTGCTCGGCCAGACCCAGATCAATCTCCTCGACGCGGATCTGTTCCGGACTGTTTCGGTCCGGCCCGTCACCGAGGCGGCCACCGCCGGTCGAGTCCCCGTTGCCATTAACCTGACGACCCTGCCGCGTCACCGTCTGCGGCCCGGGGTCGGCTACGGCACCGACACAGGTGCCAGGGTCTCCCTTGAATACCGGAATCTCAACCTGTTTTCCCTCGCCCATGAACTGCACGGCAAACTGCTTCTCGCAGAATGGCGGCAGAGTGTCGAAACAACCTATATTATTCCCGATCCCCGTCGCCTTGACAGCGTCACTCTGCTGCGGCTGGGGGTTGAACGTGAGAATATCGACAGTTTTTATCGTCGTGAAATCTTCAGTGAGGCGGAATACCGGCGTTCCTTCGGGCGTGGTTACAGCGGTTCGTTATTCCTGCGACTGATGACGGAACGTTCACGCATCGCCGATCAGAACGACCGTTCGCAACTCCTGCTGCCGGGTGTCCGGCTGGGGTGGCAGCGGATCGATGATCCGTTAAATCCCCGCAGGGGGGCGAAGATCCAGTTCGAACTGCTTGGCGGCGACGAAAACCTTCTGTCAGACACCAGTCTGTTGCAGTTGTCCGGCGATGTTGCCACGCTACTGCCGCTGCCCAGTAATTTTTCCCTGCACCTGCGCCTGCGTGGTGGAACCACCTGGCACAAGGACTCCTTCAGCACCCTGCCGGTTTCCCTGCGCTATTTCGCCGGTGGCGATCGCAGCGTCCGCGGTTACAAGTACAACTCTCTCGGGCCAACCAACGCGGACGGGGAGGTTATTGGTGGTAAACACCTGCTGGTCGGCAGTTTTGAACTGGAAAAGCGCTTCAGAACCCATTGGGGGGCTGCAATCTTTTATGATGTTGGCAATGCGTTTGACAACGTCGACGACTATCGCCTGAAACAGGGTGCCGGAATCGGCGTGCGACGGTATACCCGGATCGGTGCCATTCGCATCGATCTGGCACGGCAACTGGGGGAAGACGGCAATCGACTGCGCTTGCACCTGAGTGTGGGGCTGGGATGGTAAGGAGAACCGGATATATTCTGCTGGCGCTGGCATTGCTCAGCAGCCTGGTCATTGGCAGCGTCTGCTGGCTGCTGCTGACCACCGGCGGCGCGCAGTTCCTTTTCCGGCAACTGCCTGGCCGCGCCGGTGTCGCCCTCGAGGCCGAGGTGACTGCAGGATCGCTGGCCCGGGGGCTGCGCATCGACAACCTTGTTCTTGAATACCAGGGGCACCGTGTGACCCTGTCTGCAGCGGACTATCGCCTCTCTCTCGACCGTATCTACCCATTGAACATGACAGTCGACAGCCTGTCTGTGCACGGCCTGCGGGTGGATATGGCCGCGGCTGCAGACGCAGCAAAGGACCCATCCGCCTCCGGTCCCGTTGCCCTGCCGCGCCTGCAATCCCTCTTCGACCATCTTCAGTTGCGTGTTAACCGTTTTGAGCTCAAGGATGCCGTTCTGCGCCAGCATGGTGAAGTGCGCTTTGCGATAGACCGTCTCGTTGGTTCGCTGGACCTGGTCCAGCGGCAGTTAACCCTTGACCTGGAGCTGTTGCACAGCGCGGACCTGCAGGCGGTCGGGGTGCTGGTCCTTGATCTGGCGCTGCCGTCGCTGTCCGTCAGCGGATCACTGTCGACCAGCGATACCGCCCTGTTCTGGCGGCGCGTGGACCTTTCCGGAACACTGACAGAACCTGCTTTTGCGCAACTGGCCGGTACCCTCGAGGTGCGGGCGGATCTGCATGACGTCGACCCCTTGCAGCTCAGTGCCGGGGTGACTATCAAGAATGATCAGCTTGATATTCATGCATTGTCCCTGCGCCAGGAGGGGCGCAACGGCCTTGTCGAAGCGTCGGGCTCATTGTCGTTGACGGACGCCTTGCCACAGCTCGATGCGGACATCCGTGTGACCGATCTCGATCTCGAGCCGGAGGCCGGGCTGCCGCTGCTGGTCGGCGGTGATCTTGCGCTGCGCTATGCCGACGGGCACTACCGCGGTCAGTTTTCCGTCAACAGCAGCGGCGCGCCATTGACCGCAGCCACCCTGGACGGAAGCTTGAGCGGAGATCATGACCAGATACGCCTGAACAACCTTGTCGGTCAGTGGTCGGCAGGACAGGTCACCGGATCGATAAGCGGGCGCTGGAACCCTTCATTGGAGGTGCAGGGGGACCTTGCTGTGACCGGTTTACAGGCGGACGCTTTTTTGCCGCAACTCGACCTCCACGCCAACGGGCGCCTCAGCGGGTCCTTTGCCGTTACCGATCAGCGCCGGCTGGCGAGCCTCGCAGTCGATCTCGATGAGTCCTTTGTCGCAGGCCTGCCGTTGTCCGGCAGTGCCCGGCTGCAGCTGCACGATCAGCAATTGATCATCGATGACCTTTCCCTTGAGTCCCGTGACAACAGCCTGTCTGCCCGGGGGGATTCCCTTGAACGGATTGACTTTCGCCTCAAGCTGACCGAACTGGCCGAACTTTACCCGGCGGCCGGGGGAGCACTCGGGGCAGAAGGGTGGTTCGGTTTTGCGGACCTCGTGCCACAGGGCGCGATCCAGCTGCAGGGGAGGGGGCTGCACTATGAACAATGGCAACTGGATGAACTTCAGGCAGATGTCGCGATGGATAAAGAGCAGCGTGGTGCCATCGAGATCAGCGGGGCAGGGCTCAGGCAGGCAACAGAGACACCCCTGGTCGAAGATTTCACCCTGACCGGTGCGGGCACGCTGGCTGAGCACCGTTTGCAGTTACGGGTTGCCAGCGAGTTGGGCACCCTGACCACCGGCCTTGCAGGTGGCTGGGCGCAATCGTCCTGGCAGGGCCTCCTGACGGAGCTCACCCTGGTGGACGGCATCCTCGGTCCGTGGCAACTGGAGCAAGAGGCGGAACTGCTCCTGTCGGCCGCAGGTGACAGCTCAACGGCCTTTATGCTTGCCGGCGGTACCGGCCAAAAGGTGGCATTTGCCGGCACATATGAGTCGGTGACGGGTGATTTTCTAATGGATCTCAACTGGGACAACCTGTCGCTGGAACCGCTGACCGACCGGTTCGCGGACCAGCCGCTGCGTGGCGAGAGCAGTGGTCACCTGGTCCTTGCACAACAGCAAGGGGTCAGGGAAGTGACGGCGCAACTGCGTCTGTCGGCAGTGGTAGAGCACGAGAAAATTCACCTTGACCAGGTCTTGACCGAGCTGTCTCTGGTCTGGAATGCCCGGGGCCTGACCTCTGACGTGACCCTTGACATTGGTGCCGGTGCCGGTTTTTCTGCACACTTCAGCACTACCGAGCCCTTCGCTCTCGCCCCGCCGCAAGAGCTGGCATGGCGCCTGCGCTGTCAGGATATTCCTGTGTCCGTTGCCAGCTTCTGGCTGCCTGACGACATCCTCCTTGACGGCTCCCTGGTCTGTGAATCGCAGGGTACATGGAGCCTGCAGCAACCCTTTGCCCTCTCCGGCAGCATTGCTCTGAACGACGGGGTGGCCGGCTGGTACGATGTTGATCAGTCGATCGAGGTGGAGCTGGAGTCGGCAACCCTGACCTGGAACTGGCAGGAGAGCCTCTTTGCTGAACTCCTCCTGCGCCATGATTACGGCTACCTCAATGGCAGTCTGCGTCTGCCGCTGCGGGCACAGTGGCCGCTGCAGCTCGCGGAAGATCTCCCCCTGACTGCGAACCTGGCGCTGCGTTTTGCAGAAAACGGCCTGATATCAACCCTTTTCCCCCTGCAGGTCCAGGGCAGTCGCGGATTGCTCGACCTTCGCGTTACGGCCGGCGGAACCATGAAAAATCCGGAATTGTCAGGCCGTTTCGATATCTCCGATGCCGAGCTTTATCTGCCAGCCGCCGCTATCCGTCTCGATGACGTCGCCCTGTCCGGACGTCTGGAAGACGAACGCCTGGTTATCGAAGACCTGCGTCTGACCTCCGGGCAGGGGACGCTTGCAGGCACGGGGGGCATGCAGCTGGACAACTGGATGCCGCAGAACTTTCATCTGAGCCTGCAAGGCAGCCGCTTCCAGCTTCTCAACCTTCCCGCGTTACAGGTGCGCATCAGCCCCGATCTGCAGCTTGAAGGAACCATGGATCAGCTCAAGGTTCGTGGGGTCGTCGAGATTCCCGACGTCATGGTCAGGGATCAGACAAAAAGCACAGTCATCACCAACAGCCCCGACCTGATCGTACTCGACCGTGAATTGCCGCAGCCGCGTGAACAGCGCATCAGGCACGATCTCGATATCAAGCTGATTCTCGGTGACCAGGTCCTGGTTGATGCCGTTGGCCTTGAAGCACGCCTGGAAGGGGAACTCCGGCTTTACAGCGACCTGCACCAGACTCTCGCAGCCCAGGGGCGGCTGCAGGTCGTACGCGGCCGCTTTTCCAGTTATGGCGTCAACCTTGATATCGAGCGCGGTGATCTGCTTTATAGCGGCGGCCCATTGCCCCAACCGACGTTCGATGTCCTGGCATTGCGCCGCGTCGGGCTGGTCAAGGCGGGCGTCCGCCTTTCCGGAACACCGCAGGAACCAGTGGTGCAGCTCTATTCGGATCCGGCGATGCAGGACGAGGATGTCCTCGCCTATATCGTTTTTGGCCGCCCCCTGGGCGCACCGGGGGAGGATCGTGATCTGCTCATGACCGCCGCCGCCGCCCTGTTGTCCCAGGGGGAGTCGGTGGTGCTGCAGGAAAAAATGAAAGGTCACCTGGGACTGGATGTTCTTGAGTTCAGTGCCGGCGAAGGGGATGTCCAGGATTCTGTGCTGACGACGGGAAAATATCTGACTCCGGAACTCTACGTCAGCTTTGGCTATTCTCTCTTCAATGAAAGCAACGAAATCAAGGTGCGCTACCGCCTGACTTCGGCGCTGGAGCTTGAATCGAGTTTTGGTCTTGAGAGCGGGGTTGATCTTTTTTATCGCTTTGAAATTGAGTAGCCACCTGCGGCTTGCTGCTGCAGCGGTGAAACGCTTTGGTTTTTGAGTGGTTTGCAAAGTGTAAGGCCTGCAATCGATGGATTGCAGGCCTTTATGTGTTCGATTCAGAAGCGTCCCTGTTCACGGGAATGACCGGAACCTGACGGCGCCGGTTGAGTGGAAAACCTTCTCAACTGCTGTGGCTCGTTTTCGATAGGCATTCCTCCTTTCTGATATGACTTAATTATAGCCAAATCTCCGTGGAAATCAAGAGGGGGCCAGCTCATGTCATGACTATTCCTTTACCCGCGGCATCAATTCAGGTAGCTTGTAGGAGCATGACCGTGACGTCGTTGCCGTGTTGCTTCAGTCAGCGACAACCTAGGCCCGACTTTTATGAAAGGACCTGCGAGTGAATGCTTTGCCCCTGTTTGTCTTATGGATTATCACGGCTTGCGGCGCTTATGCCGTAGCCAAGAGTCGTGGCCGCAACTATCGTCTCTGGTTTGCCGTGGGACTGATCATCGGCCCCTTCGCCGTACTGATTGTTGCTCTTCTGCCCCTCGGGGCCAACGCCAAAAAAGGTTATCACTGACGTTGGTGGTTGATTGTTCTTTGTGGAGATTATGAAACAACACATCGTAAAATGGACTCTTTTCACCGTTACCGGCGGGATCCTGGGCGCTCTTTTCGGCTACCTCGGCCAGTGTCTCGGGAGCCAGTGAATCGCTTCAGCCGGCCCCTGGTCAGGGGCCCTGTTTGGCGGTGCTATCGGGCTGTTTCTCGGTCTTCTCCCCGGTGAAAAAAATCAGCGTCAATAATTGACCAGGGAGGATGGCAGCGAACAGCGCGAGCGCTGCCGATCTTCTGTCAGGGAGGTTTGCGGGAATGACCGGCACAAGAGAGGATCGCAATCGTCAGTCGTCGGCTGAAGTCAGCCTCTATGATCGTTTGCTCGCCCGGACAGAGGTTCTGCTTGAAAGCGGCAGAATCAGTCTTGAGGATGCCTTGCATGAAGCGGCTGAAGAATTGTCCAGCCTCGGGGACTATACCCGCGAGCAGGCAGACCGGGTTGCCGCATTTGTCAAGCGTGACGTTCTTCACGCCGCCGAGCGGGCGGACGAAGCGTCAGACCGGGGGCAAGACCATTCCAGCGGCGCCGACAAAGCGGGACATTTTGCCAGTGCGGTCAGAGACGCGATCGATCCCAAGCGCGTCGTCACCGGCGCACAGAGTGTTTTTTCCAGAATTGTCACCGGTGCCGCCATGACCTTGAGCGAGTGGGGAGAGAAGCTCGAACGCAACCTTGAGTTCAGGGCCGGCGAGATTACCAGCCCGGGCACCCTGACCTGTAAAAACTGTGGCGAAATCATCAAGCTGAAACAGACCGTTGAGATACCCCCCTGTCCCCGCTGTGGCCAGACAAGTTTCCGTAAGTCCTATTGACATGCACCTGGATCCGACGTGCGGGCGGCAGACCCGGGAATGACATTTTTAAAATGGACGTTCCCGGTGACGGCAGGGAGGCTCTCTTTGCCATGTCCGGATCCTTGCAGTATACTTGTCAGCACCTGTCAGCCGCATGAATGACGGGGGGGCGGGTGATCCGTTCACATCCTGAGATGGCGGATTCGCCATGAACGCGGGGCTGGCACATGCCCCGTTTGTCCTCTGAGCCTGTCGTCGGACGATGCGATTTGTTCATGTCTGACAGTCTGATCGTACAGTGACTTTTTTAACCCGAACGGAGGAAGATGATTTATGAAAAGACTGTTGCTAGCGTCCATTGTCGTGTCCATCCTGTGCCTGTTTGCCGGCGGTGCTTTTGCCCAGACGAGACCTTTCCAGTTGAGCTTGACACCGGATATCGCCATCGCCTCAAAAACCACCCGTATTGAAGGGGTCTCTCTGAATGTCTGGGGAGAAAACCCGCAAAGCGCCATCACCCTTGGTATCGTCAACGGCTCAACCGGTGACAGCTCCGGTTTGTCCCTGGGCTTCTTGGGTAACTACGCGGAAAACTATACCGGCGCCCAGCTGGGTTGGGTTGCCAATTATACCTCCGGAACGATGAAGGGTCTGCAATGGTCTGCCTTCAACTATGCCGGGCGACTGCACGGTCTGCAACTGGGTCTGGTGAACTTTGCCGAACTCTCTGACAGGGGCGTGCAGATCGGCCTGATCAATATCATGAATCAGACGAAACGCTGGTTTGCCGGTTTCCCCAACGAGGTCGCGCCTGCCATGGTCCTGGTGAACTGGCGTTACTGATTTTCCGTGAGTGGCCCGCTGCGGACAGCACGGTAGGCGAGTCAACTGCGGTTCCGCCTGAATCCGGCCTACGGATCATGCCCCATTTCTCAAGCGGTTTGTAGAGCCGTATCCGCCTGCGGCCGGGAGTTCCGTACCAAAACGGGCTCCCGGCCGTTTCTCAGATATACCTGATTCTCCCGGTTCTGCTATATTCGGCCTGTTCCTGAATGGAATGCTTTGGCGCCTGTGCATGTTGCCGGCTGATCTGCGCTTTATGGCCGGCTGCCGTCATTTTTTCTCGGGGAACCCTATGTCATTAGTTTTGCCTGTCGCTGCAGTGCTTGGCGGAATCCTTCTGTTGATGTGGAGTGCCGACCGTTTTGTCGAGGGCGCAGCTGCCACAGCGCGGCATGCGGGAATGCCCCTGCTGCTTGTCGGCATGGTCGTCGTCGGTTTCGGTACCTCCGCACCGGAAATGTTGATTTCCGGAATCGCCTCATTCCAGGGGAATCCGGGCCTTGCCCTGGGGAACGCCTATGGCTCAAATATCTCCAATATCGCCCTGATACTCGGACTGACCGCTCTGATCAGTCCGATAACCGTCAAAAGCAAGATCCTGCGTACGGAGCTGCCCGTTCTCGCCCTGATCACCCTGCTGACCGCAGCGCTGTTGTGGAATCTGTCGATCAGCCGTCTCGACGCCGTGCTCCTGCTGCTGGCCTTTGCTGGTGTGATGCTGTGGTGGATTGTTACCGGACTGCGTCATCGCTCCGCCAGCCTTGCCGTTGAGGTGACGGAGGCCAGTGAAACGGGGCTGATTCCGCTCAAGCATGCCATCCTCTGGCTGCTTCTCGGTCTTGTCCTGCTGGTGCTCAGTTCGCGCGTCCTGGTGTGGGGAGCCGTGGAAATCGCCCAGGCTTTTGGTGTCAGCGATCTGATTATCGGATTGACCATCGTTGCTCTGGGCACGTCGCTGCCGGAGCTGGCTTCGGCCATTGCCGCGACCCGCAAGGGCGCTCACGATCTGGTTGTGGGGAATGTTATCGGCTCGAATATTTTCAATACCCTCGCCGTCGTGGGGATTGCCGGCATCATTCACCCTCTCGCTATCGGGACCGAGGTGCTTTATCGTGATTGCCTGCTGATGGGAGCGCTCACTCTCTCCCTCTTCCTTGCCGCGGTCGGTGGTCGCTACCGTATTTCGCGTACGGCGGGTGCAGCTCTGCTGCTGGTCTACCTGGCCTATGTCGGTTATCTGCTGCTACAGGTTCTTGGTTACCTGTGACCTGTTGGTCACCGCCGCTAGCAGTTCTCCTGCCGCCGACACTGCGCCGGGTGACGCTGGCAGGCCTTGCAACAACATTTGCCAACAGAAGAGATACTCTAACCGACGAGCTAGATAAATCTAGGAAATCTTTTTATTTTGGAATATTAATTCTTTTT
>JAWOIX010000093.1:0-3117 GCA_046484405.1 Pelovirga sp. | reverse complement strand
GGGAAATCGGCAAGGTCAAGGAATTCTTTTTTGATGAACAGCACTGGGCGATTCGCTACCTGGTCGCCGACACGGTGAATTGGCATACGGGTCGGCAGGTCATGATCTCCCCCGGTGCGATGATGGCTGTGAATACGGAAAAGCAAATGATCGATATCAACCTGACCAAAGAGCAGATTGCCCGCAGTCCGTCCCTGACCGACGACGCACCCCTGCCCCGGCCATTTGAAAATATTTACGGTGGGCTTGCCGGCCGGCCGCTGTCCTGGGGCGCCCCGGAGATGTGGCAGGATGAGCCGTCAGGCGGTGATCATGACCAGGAAAAACGCAGCCAAGACACGCACCAGGAGAACGCTGGCAAGCCCTGTTTGCGCAGTTCTCACGAGATAACCGGCAGTCATATTCGGGCAACAGATGGCGAACTCGGGCATGTTGAAGATTGCCTGATCGATGTCAAGACCTGGGCGATCCGTTATCTCATCATCGACACACGGCACTGGTCACTGGGGAGAAAGGCGCTGATCTCGTCCAAATGGATTGAGCGCGGCGACTGGCTCAAGGCGCAAGCCTATGTCAACCTCGCCCGCGAGGCCATCAAAAAGGCACCGGAATACGTGGAGGGGTTGCTGCTGACCCGCGAGTATGAAATCAACCTTCATACCCACTACCAGCGCCGGGAATACTGGGCCGAAGCGATGTTTCGCATGGTGTGCAACAGTGACAGCAGGGCCCCGCTCAGGGGTAAGCAGGCGGTCACGGCCTAGGCTGACCGCTGCCCCGACGGGCCGCCGACGCCGTGTACTCTTGAGACAACTCATCCGACGACTGATCCGGGCTTTCAACAATGACCGACAGACCCCGGTCGAACCAGGGACGACACAGGTCCAGGGCGTGACGAGCGCTGTTTACAGCAACGCGACATGAGGTGATCCATGGCAACAAACGACCGCGAAGATGGGATATCCGCAGGCTCCCCAGCCGATGACCAGGAGCGTGAACAGCTGAACGGGCTGGCAGAGGTTAAATCCGTTCTGGCCGACAGTCTCCATAAATTCGCCGAGGTTCTGGGTGAGACAACGACGGAGCCGGGCGCGCCATCCGCTACGTCTCAATACGGAAAACAGGCGGCCGAGTGGCTGGACCAGTCAGCAGAATATGTCAGGCACTTCGATCATAAGCAGCTGGACGCCACGATCCGGGACTACATCAGGCAGAACCCGAAGCGCAGCCTCCTGGTCGCAGGAAGCGTCGGTCTGATCATCGGCGCTGTCTGGCGCCGCCGGTAAGGAGCGAGTTGCCGATGAACAACAAAAGCACCCACCAGGAACCGGCCACGCAGCCCGAGACCCTCCCCGAATTATTGGGCCGGCTGGTCAAAAGCGCAGTGGCGGTGATTCACAACGAAATCAACCTGGTCATCGAACAGATTCACGAAAAGGGCCGGGCGGTTCGCAGTGGAATCCTGCTCATCGCGGCCGGTGCCGTTTTCGGGGTAGCCGGACTCGTATCCCTTTGTGCCGCAGCGATTATCCACGTTACCGCCTACATGTCCCCCGCCAGCGCGGCGCTGGTGACAGGAGTCGTGGTGACCTGCGCCGGTATCGTCATTGCCCTGATCGGTTACGGCCAATTGAAAAAATCGATCCGTAACCCCTAGTGTCCGGCCTGGTGCGTCCGGTGAGATCCTTCTGCGGCATTTTTTGTCGTGCACGGGGCAGCAACGCCAGGCTGGCCGGGACTGAACCGGCCGGAGGCAGCGCCGCCTGCGGCCCAGAAAACCAGCATGAACAGATGACGTAGCCAATCCTGACTGACATGGCAAACAGGCAAAAAGGAGACACACCCATGGATGAACACAAGCGCAGCAGCGAAGAGATTCGCCGGGACATCGCCACTGAAGAGGAGAAGCTGTCCCAGACCGTCGCGCAAATCGGCGAGCGCATCAATGAGAAACTCGATTGGCGCACCCAGGTGAAAGATGCACCCTACTGGTCGCTGGGCGCTGCCGCCGGGCTCGGCTATTTTGCGTCGAAGCTCTTTATCAGGCGCGCCACTCCCATGGAACGGATCCTGGCATCCCTTGCCACGGACATTCGCGGTGCACTTGGGGGCGCGTCTTCCGCAACCGCCGGGGCTGGCCTGATCAAGATGACCCTGCTGGGTATCGCCACCAAGGCCGCTGCCGACTGGATGAGGGATGAGTACCGCGGCGACAGCGGCAGCGGTGATGGCGCCGGGTCTCAACCCCGCAGCGGGCGGGATGCGGATAGCGACCCGGAAACGACGCAATAGAACACCACCAACCCCCCAGAAACGTCAGGAGAAAAGACCATGGATACCAAGAATACCCGCGACGACACCAGCACCGAAGACCTCCTGGAACAAGGAACCAAGGCCTACGCTCAGGCAGAGCAGGCCGTCGGCGACGCCTTTGACAAGACGACCCAAAAAGTGAGCGAAACCTATGAGAAGGCCAAGCATTATCGTAACGAACATCCGGACAAGGCCATTTTTATTGCCTTAGGTATCGGCGTCGGCCTTGGGCTGCTTCTGGGCGCCAGCGCTCATCATCGCTCGCGGACCAGCCGGATTGCAGAACCTGTTGTCAATGCGCTCTCCGATGTCGCGCTGGCGTTTTTCCGTTAAGACACAGCGGCAGGACGCATACTAGGGTTCAACCGCAAGGTCAGGGACGTGACTTATCGCGTCTTGGAATCGGGAGTATCCGGGACGTCTGGGGGTGATATGAAACGTCGGACGACATCAGGACACCCTTTTCCTCTTTTTCAGAGGGACTCCAGGGGGGACATTACATAGCGGAAAAAATGTCATGACCAGCAACCACAAGCCAGAGACGAAGCCCTGCTCAATCACTTTCTATGTGATCCTGGGAGCGGTGTTGCTTGTTTTGATCCAGTCGTTCCGTCTGCTCTCTCCCATTCTGCTGTCGTTTCTGCTGGTGATGCTCATCTCGATGGCCATCAATCCGGTCATAGCACGCATGATGACTGCGTGGGGCGGCAGAAGAACCGCGACGGGGCTGCTCATCGGAATGCTCATTGCGGTTGCTGCCTTGACCGGCTGGGCGATCTCCGGACCCATGAAGGAGTCGGCGAC
>JAWOIX010000070.1:0-14980 GCA_046484405.1 Pelovirga sp. | reverse complement strand
ATCAGTTTTTTCGAAAAAAACCTCACCCTCTGGGTCATTCTGTGCATGATCGGCGGGATTCTGATCGGCAAATTTCTGCCCGCGGTACCTGCCACGCTCAGCCGCTTTGAATATGCCCGGGTTTCCATTCCCATCGCGGTCCTGATCTGGCTGATGATCTACCCGATGATGATGAAGGTCGATTTTGCCAGTATCAGGAATGTCGGCCGCAACCCTACGGGCCTCTATGTCACCTGGATTGCCAACTGGCTGATCAAGCCCTTCACCATGTTCGGGATTGCCGCATTCTTTTTCTACGTGGTCTTCGGATCCCTGATCCCGCCGGACCTGGCCAGGCAGTACCTGGCCGGTGCCGTGATCCTGGGTGCCGCCCCCTGTACCGCGATGGTCTTTGTCTGGAGTCATCTGACCCGGGGCAACCCCGCCTACACGGTTGTCCAGGTGGCGACCAACGACCTGATTATCCTGATCGCTTTCACCCCGATTGTCGCCCTGCTGCTTGGCATCGGCGGTATCAGCATCCCCTGGGATACGCTGTTCCTGTCGGTCTTCCTGTTTGTGGTGATTCCTCTGGCCGGTGGTTCCTTGACCCGCCATTACGTGATCAAGAACCGTGGCCTGGATTATTTCCTCAATCGCTTTATTCCGAAATTCAACAACATCACCATTGGCGGTCTGCTGCTCACCCTGGTGCTGATCTTCTCTTTTCAGGGGGAGATTATCCTGGGGAACCCACTGCACATTGTGCTGATTGCGGTCCCCCTGATCATCCAGACGGTCTTGATATTTTTTCTTACCTATGTGGGTTGCATGAAATGCAAGCTCTCCCACGACATCGCCGCGCCGGCCGGGATGATCGGCGCCTCCAACTTTTTCGAGTTGGCCGTTGCCGTCGCCATCACCCTCTTCGGCGCGGCGTCCCCCGTTGTGCTGGTCACCATTGTCGGGGTTCTGGTGGAGGTTCCCCTGATGCTTGCGCTGGTGCGCTTTGCCAACCGCACAACCGGCTGGTTTGCCGCTGCCCGCGCGTGAATGGCCGTGATCAATTTTCCGTCGGCGCCGGCGACCGGTTGTGATAAAGTCACGGTTTTCTCAATGTGGACGGAAAAAAATGTACCAAATACGGGAAAAGACCTTCAGGTCGCCAGCAAAAATCAATCTCTGCCTGCATGTGCTGGGGCGGCTGGAAAATGGTTATCACGCTCTGGCCATGGCGATGCAGCGGGTCGACCTGTGCGACGAGATCCGGCTGCGGCTGATGCCCGGCGGTGTGATCAACTGTCGCTGCGGTGACCTCGCGTTGCCGCCCGGCGCTGAGAATATCGCCGCCCGCGCCGCCCGCCTTGTGCTTGATGCCGTCGGGACCGATGTCGGAGTGGATATCGACATCGACAAGCGGATCCCGGTCGCGGCAGGGCTGGGGGGCGGCTCATCCAACGCGGCGACGGTGCTGCTTGGCCTGACAGAGATGCTGGATAGCACCCTCGGCAGGGGAGAGTTGCAGGAGCTTGCCGCGCAGCTGGGTGCCGATGTCCCTTTTTTCATCTTTCAGCAACCGGCCTGGGCAACGGGTATCGGAACGGACTTAAGCCCGCTGCCGTCGCTGCCGGATGTTGCCTACCTGCTTGTCAACCCCGGTATTGCCGTGTCCACGGCATCGGTTTATCAAAGTTTACGGTTGACAAAAGGGGGGCCACTGGCTAACCTTCCAAGGTTTTCTGTTGTGACACGGGAGGATCTCTGTGGCGCCCTGCACAATGACCTTGAAGCGGTGACCCTGGAACGCTATCCGGTGTTGCAATCGATCAAGCAGCGGTTGCTCGAGGAAGGGGCCATGGGCGCGCTGATGTCGGGGAGCGGCGCAACGGTGTTCGGGGTTTTTGCGAACCTGGCCGCGGCGCAGCGTGTGGCACAGCGCCTGCGTGCTGACCAGGGCTGGCAGACCTACCCCGTTTCGCCCCTGTAGCTTTCCCGGTTTCCTGTTGCTTGCAGGGATTTTTGTTGACAGGAAGATCAGGCTTGGATACAAACTGCCGGTTTTGACCGGCATTCATTTTTATAAACAGACAGTTTTCATGGGGCGTCGCCAAGCGGTAAGGCACCGGATTTTGATTCCGGCATTCCCAGGTTCGAATCCTGGCGCCCCAGCCAATTTACAAACTTCGTTGGCCGGTTGTTCAGCCAGGATTCGAAGCGGAGCGAACGCTGACTTAATGTCAGAAGAGCGGCCATGGATGGCCGCGGCAGTGAGCGCAGGGGAGCCGACGCAGGAAGCAGCGCGATGCTGCTGACGTAGTGGGCGAATCCTGGCGCCGTAAGCCATAAAAATTACAGCAGGCAGTTGGCGCCTCTCTTATCCCGTTCCCCCCTGTTGCTGATCCGGGCAGGAGACCAGAGGACATTATCGTGGGCATGATCAAAATTTTCACCGGCAATTCCAATGAGCCACTGGCCCATGATATCTGTCGGCACCTGTCGGTCAACCTTGGCAATGCCAAGGTGAAAACCTTCTCCGATGGCGAAGTGCTGGTTGAAATCGGCGACAACGTCCGCGGCCGTGATGTCTACGTCATTCAGTCGACCTGCTACCCGGCCAATAACAACCTGATGGAGCTGCTGGTCATGGTCGATGCCCTGAAGCGCGCTTCAGCGGCACGGATCAACGCCGTAGTCCCCTACTTTGGTTACGCTCGCCAGGACCGCAAGGTTGCCCCCCGGGCACCGATCACCGCCAAGCTGGTTGCCGATCTGATGTCTGTCGCCGGGATTGACCGGCTGCTGACCATCGACCTGCACGCCGGACAGATCCAGGGGTTTTTCGATATCCCCGTCGATCATCTCTACGCCGCACCGGTGATGCTCGAAGAGATCCGCCGTCAGAACCTCGGCGGCCTGGTTGTTGTTTCTCCTGACGCCGGGGGCACCGAGCGGGCGCGGGCCTTTGCCAAGCGACTCGACGCGGGGCTGGCGATTATCGACAAACGTCGCAGCGGCCCCAACGTGTCGGAAGTGATGCATATTATCGGTGATGTAAAGGGGAAAACCTGCATTATCATCGATGACATGATCGACACGGCCGGCACCCTCTGCACGGCTGCCGGAGCGCTGCAGGACCAGGGCGCCACGGAGGTTTACGCCTGTGCGACCCATGGCGTTCTTTCCGGCCCGGCGCTGGAGCGGATAGCCCAGAGCCCGTTGAAAAAAGTCTTTATTACTGACACCATTCCGATTCAGGAAAAGCTCGACAAGTGTGATCGCCTGAGAGGATTGTCGGTCAGTTATCTGCTTGCCGAAGCGATTCGCCGAATCCACAATGCGGAATCGGTCAGTTCATTGTTTGTATAAATAGCGATGGTGTTTGTAACGTTCCCGATATGATGGAGGATAGATAGATGGCTCAAGCTCAAGTTATGCTGGATGTGGAAGCGCGCAAGGAAGTGGGTAAGGGATTTGCCCGGCGGCTGCGCAGCGCCGGACGCGTTCCTGCCGTGGTGTATGGCAAGGGGACGGAAACGACCCTGATCTCGGTTGATCCGAAGGCCCTGCAGAAGGCCATTTCCGGTGAAGCCGGCTGGAACACCCTGATCACCCTGAATGGCGCCGGACTGAACAACAAGGTTGTCGTCCTCAAGGACGCTGACATTCATCCGCTGCGTCGTGACATGCTCTGTGCCGATTTTCACGCGATCAATCTGACGGAAAAAGGTCACTTCATGGTGCCGGTCAATACCATCGGCGTCTCCGCCGGCGAGAAAATGGGCGGTTCCACCCAGCTCATTCGCAAGGAGCTCGAGGTCTACTGTCTGCCGACCGAGGTGCCCCAGGCGATCGACATCGACATTGCCGCTCTGCAGATCGGCGATACCATCCACATTGAGGATGTGGCCGTTCCCGCCGGTGTCGAGCTGGTGCACGATGTCAACTTCACCGTTATCACGGTTGTCGGCCACAGTGCGGATGCCGAAGCCGAGGAAACGGAAGAAGAGGTTGAAGAAGATTGAAGCGACTTAAGGCAGATCGGTTGGTGTAAGTGAAACTGCTTGTCGGCCTGGGCAACTATGGCAGTGAATATGCCGCAACCCGGCATAATGTCGGTTTCATGGTGGCGGAGCGGGTTGCCGGACGTGCCGGCATCGCACTGAAGAAAAAAGGTTACATGGGGCACTATGGGGTCGGTACCGTTGCCGCGCAACAGACCACGATCATTCTGCCCCAGACCTATATGAATCGCAGCGGCGCCTGTGTCCAGGCGGCCTGCCGCGGCCTTGACATCGACCCGGTTGAGCTGCTGATTGCCTATGATGATCTTGATCTGCCTTTCGGACGGATGAAAATCAGCCAGGGCGGCGGACACGGTGGGCACAACGGTATTCGCGATATTATCGCTGCGCTGGATCGACGCGATTTTGTCCGCCTGCGGATCGGCATCGGCAAACCGGAGCACGGGGATGTGACGCGGCACGTTTTAAGCAGGTTCAATGCTGCAGAACAGGTCGGTCTGGAACGCCTGCTGACGGCGGCGGCCGAGGCGGCCGAGGCGGTTATCGGTCGCGGTGCGGCGCGGGCTATGAATGAATTTAACGGCTACAGTCTGGAAGAGAATCTTTAAACTCTAAAACGGAGAGGCAAAACAGATGCAACTGCAAATGTGGGCTCCCATTCTGGGAGTAATCGGCTTTGTGATCGCCCTGGTGATCTACAATCACGTCAAGGCGCAACCGGTTGGCAATGAAAAGATGCGGGAAATCTCGGAAGATATCCACGCCGGAGCGATGGCATTCCTCGGGCGCGAGTATCGTGCCCTGGCGGTTTTCATCGTCATTGTCTTTGCTCTGATTGCGATAGCCATGAGCATTCACAGCGCCCTGGCATTCCTTGGTGGTGCTCTGTGTTCGATGACCTGCGGCTTCATCGGCATGAAGGCGGCAACCCGCGCCAATGTCAGAACCTCTGAAGCTGCCCGTGCCCATGGACAGGCGGAAGCACTGGCCGTGTCCTTCAACGGTGGTGCGGTCATGGGCCTTGCGGTTGCCTCCCTTGGTCTGGTCGGTGTCGGCGTGGCATACATTTTCTACGGCGGCGATCCGGTGACGGCCAAGTACATCAATGGTTTCGCCATGGGCGCGTCCTCCATCGCCCTGTTTGCCCGGGTCGGTGGCGGCATCTACACCAAGGCTGCTGACGTCGGATCCGACCTGGTCGGCAAGGTTGAAGCAGGGATTCCGGAAGATGATCCGCGTAACCCCGGCGTTATCGCTGATAACGTGGGTGACTGCGTTGGTGATACCGCAGGGATGGGTGCGGACATTTTCGAATCCTACGTCGGTTCGATTATTGCGACCATGGCGATCGCTGCTGCGGCCGGACCGGAGCTGCTCGGCAAGCTCGGTGTCGGCGCCAATGTCCAGGCGGCTGCAATGCTGCTGCCGCTGGCCCTGGCAATGATCGGCCTGGTCTTTTCGGTCATCGGCATCTTCTCCATGCGCTTTCTCAAATCAATGGATCCGGCCAAGGCACTGCACTACACCACCTTTGTCGCGGCCGGCGGATTTCTCGTTGCCGCTTTCATCTATATCAAGGCCGCCAGCCTCAACGCCGGGATCTTCTGGGCGATTCTGGCCGGGACCCTGGCCGGCATCGTGATCGGCCAGATCACGGAATACTACACGGCCCGCGGCCCGGTTGTCCGGATTGCCAACGCCAGTAAAACCGGACCGGCCACCAACATTATCCACGGCCTCGCCGTTGGCCTTGAGTCGGCGGTACTGCCGATCCTGATTATCGCTTTTGCGATTTTCGTTGCCGACGCCTTTGCCGGGCTTTACGGCATCGGTATCGCTGCGGTCGGTATGCTCGCTACCGTTGGCGTGACCATGACCGTTGATGCTTACGGTCCGATTGCCGACAATGCCGGCGGAATTTCGGAGATGGCTGGACTGGGACCGGAAGTCCGCAAGATTACCGATGGTCTGGACGCTATCGGCAATACCACGGCCGCGATCGGCAAGGGCTTCGCCATCGGTTCTGCCGCGCTGACCGCCCTGGCGCTGTTCTCCGCCTATGCCACAACTGTGGGTCTTGAATCGATCAACCTGATTGAACCGATGGTCGTTATCGGCCTGCTGATCGGTGGGGCGCTCCCCTTCTTTATCGGCGCCCTGACCATGACCAGTGTTGGTCGCGCTGCCGGCGCCATGGTTGACGAGATTCGGCGCCAGTTCCGCGAGACCCCGGGGTTGCTCGAAGGCAAGGAAGGGGTCAAGCCTGACTCCCAGAGATGTATCGACATCTCTGCCAAGGCGGCCTTGCGCGAAATGATTCTCCCCGGTGTTGTCGCTGTTGCCGCACCGGTGCTGATCGGCTTTCTGCTCGGCAAAGAAGCTCTCGGCGGCATGCTGGCCGGCGCCACCCTCGCCGGGGTGCTGCTTGCCCTGTTCATGTCCAACGGTGGTGGTGCCTGGGACAACGCCAAGAAATACATCGAGAGTGGTCAACTCGAAGGTGAAGGCAAGGGCGGCGAGGCCCACGCTGCAGCCGTTATCGGCGACACCGTTGGTGATCCCCTGAAGGACACCTCGGGCCCTTCGATGAATATTCTGATCAAGCTGATGAGTGTCGTGTCGCTGGTCATTGCGCCGCTGCTCATCTGAACAGCAACATAACAGATGACACTTCCGATAGCCGGAGCCTGTGCTCCGGCTATCGGTTTTTTACAGGGATAACCTATGGGCTTCAAATGCGGGATCGTCGGACTGCCGAATGTCGGCAAGTCGACCATATTTAACGCCATTACTGCTGCAGGGGCGGAATCCGCCAACTACCCGTTCTGCACTATCGAACCGAATGTCGGCGTGGTCGCGGTTCCCGATGAGCGTCTGGACGTTCTTGCCGGGCTGGTCAAGCCGAAAGAGATTGTTCCGACGGTCATGGAATTTGTTGACATTGCCGGCCTGGTCAAGGGTGCGAGCAAGGGGGAGGGGCTCGGCAACCAGTTCCTCGGGCATATCCGCCAGGTCGATGCCATTGCGCATATCGTCCGCTGCTTTGAGGATGACAACGTCGTCCATGTGGATGGCAGGGTCGACCCGCTCAGGGATATCGAGGTGATCCAGACGGAATTGAACCTGGCGGACCTCGACAGTATCGACAGGCGCATCCTGCGGGGGAAAAAGCTGGCCAAGAGCGGCGATAAAAAACTGCAGGCCGAACTTGTCGTGCTCGAGCGGCTGGCACAAGCCCTGAACCAGGGTTTGCCGGCACGGGCCGTTGCCCTTGATGCCGAGGAGCGCAGCCTGGTCAATGATCTTCACCTGATTACTATCAAGCCGGTGCTTTACGTCGCCAATGTCGCCGAGGACGACCTGTCCGGCACGCATCCCTTTGTCGCGCAGGTCCGCGCCCATGCCGCGGCGGAAGGGGCACAGGTGCTGACCCTCTGTGGTAAAATAGAAGCCGAGATCGCCGAACTCGATGATCAGGAAAAGGCGGAGTTCCTCGCCGAACTTGGGCTTGAAGGGGCCGGCCTTGACCGGATGATCCAGGCCGGTTACCGGTTGCTGGGTCTGATCACCTATTTCACTGCGGGGCCCAAGGAGGTGCGCGCCTGGACCATCCCTGACGGTTATACCGCACCGCGGGCCGCAGGCGTGATTCACACCGATTTCGAAAAGGGATTTATCCGCGCCGAGGTGACGGCCTACACGGACTACGTCAGGTCCGGCGGGGAAGCGGGCGCGCGGGAAAAGGGACTGCTGCGCCTCGAGGGGAAGAACTACCTCGTCGTTGACGGGGATGTCATGCACTTCCGTTTCAATGTCTGAGCCGGCCGGTAACGGGGTTGCCTTGCCCCTGTCCCCCGGCCTGGGCTGAAAGTTCTTGAATCCCGCCCGTTGTCATGGTAATAGTTTGCGTTTCTGCGTGCCCATGTGAATGGCACGATTTCTTCCTTGCTCCGGGGTGGTTCCCGGGGCTATTTATCCGAAAGGGGTAACAACTCGATGAGAAACTATGAATCACTCTACATCGTTCACCCGGATATTGTCGGCGATGAGCTGAACACCCTGGTGAGCAAATTCGAGAAAATTCTCTGCGATCAGCAAGCCGAGATTTTCAAGCTTGATAACTGGGGTACGCGTAAGCTGGCCTATCCGATCAAAAAGGTCGGTCGCGGCACCTATGTGCAGGTGCTTTTCACTGCCGGACCCGAAGTCGTGGCGGAGTACGAACGGCGTCTGCGGATTGATGAGCAGATTCTGCGTTTTCTGACCGTGCGCGTCGATAAGGACTTTGTCGTCGAAGCCGCTGAGCCCGCTGTCAAGACCGCGCCGCTCAGTGATGACGACAGCGATGCCGACGACGAAGAAGAATAAACTCACCAATTTATCAGGAGATTGATCAATGGCTTACGATAACCCAGGACGTTCCTCCTCTTCCGCTCCACCGCGTCGCCGTTTCGGCCGCCGGAAGATTTGCCGCTATTGTGCCGACAAAAGCTTGAAGATTGACTACAAGGATGTCGATAACCTGCGCTATTACCTCTCCGAACGTGGCAAGATCGTGCCCCGCCGGATTTCCGGGAGCTGTGCTGCGCACCAGCGCGAGATTGCCGAGGCCATCAAGAATGCGCGGCAGATCGCTCTGCTGCCCTACACCGCGTCTCACTCGGGCTAAGGGCGCTTGTCGGGTCGCTGATGCAAGGGGAGCGGGTCATCCTGACGGCAGCGGGGACAGGTCTTACCCTGCTGTGCCTCTTTGCCATCTCCTGGCTGGGGCCGGCGGGTGCCCTCTTCAACCTGCTGACGCCTCTGCCGGCGGCCTATCTGAGTTTACGTCTGGGGCTGCGTTGCGGGGTTGCAATCGTCGGAATAACGGCGTTGCTGGTGCTGTCTGCAACGTCACTCTACACCGCCCTGTCCTACCTGACCCTGTTCGGCACCGGCTCGCTGCTGTTGCCGTTCGCGCTGCTGCTGCGCACGTCATGGGACCGGTCGGTGGCTTTCGCTGCTGCCGGATCGGTGGCGCTGGCAGCGCTGCTGCTCGGGCTGATCGCCCTGGCCGGTCCGCATGCGCCGACAGCGCTGGTTGATCAGCTGGTTCAGTCGGAAGCGGAGCAGGCGATGCAACTGTATCGCAGTGTCGGCTTCAGCGAGCAGCAACTGGCAGAGATCGGCACGCTGGTCGAACAGCTGGCTGCCTTCGTCAGAAGCAGTTTCTTCGGTCTCTTCAGCGCCATTGTCCTGGCCATACAGGCGCTGACCCTGTTGCTCCTGCAGCAGCTGACGAAGAAAAAATTTCCTTTTGCCGGGGTTGCCTTTGCCCGGTGGAGATTGCCGGCGCGACTGATCTGGCTGTTGATTTTTGCCGGATTCAGTGCGTTCATGCCGGTGCCACTGTTCGCCTGGATTGGCAGGAATCTGCTGCTTGTACTGCTGCCGCTCTATTTCGTTCAGGGCATGGCGGTCGTCAGCAGTTTTTTGCAGCGTCGCCCCTATCCACCGGTGATCAAGGGTCTGATATACACGCTGCTGCTGGTGTTAAACCCATTGCCCATGATCGTGACCAGCATCGGTATTTTTGATCTGTGGATTGACTTTCGCAAAACCAGACAAGAGAAATTGTCATAATCGTTCCGCTACGGAGGAAATATATGAACACGGATGTTATTTTGAGGGAAAACGTGGATGGTCTTGGAACCATCGGTGATGTGGTCAGCGTCAAGGCTGGCTTCGCGAGAAACTACCTGGTCCCCCAGGGCCTCGCTAACATTGCTGATGCGCGCAATGTCAAAGAGCTTGAACACCAGAAGCGGCAACTGGCACGCAAGCTGGAAAAGGTCACCAACGATGCGCAGGCTCTCAAGGCGCGGATTGAAAAAGTCACCTGTGATTTTCGTCAACGTGCCAGCGAAGAGGGCAAGCTGTTCGGTTCGGTGACATCGATGGACCTGGAAGCCTGCCTGACCAAGGCCGGTCTTGAGATCGACCGGAAGAAAATCCAGTTGGGCGAGCCGATCAAATCTCTCGGCGAGCATGTTGTCCCGGTCAAGCTGGACGCCGGTGTCGTTGCCGCGCTGAAGGTTGTTGTCAGTGCCGAAGAAGACCTCTAGCAGCGCCGCTAAACCAGCCGGGTTGGTGCCGCAGTATTGAACATCGACCCGAGATGCTGATTCTTTGCAAAGGGCTAAGGGCGTTTTTGTCCATGTCTGCCTTGCCGTCTCAGCCTCGCAAAGGCTGTTGAGTGCCCGTGCGATCACTGGCGGGTTGACGAATGTCGGAACTAACCATAAGAAGGGCCGCAGTGCATGTTGACTGTGGCCCTTTTTGCGGTCTTGGCGGCAGTCAGGTTTTTCTCATTGTCCTTGACATAAAAAAAACGTAACCTTCAGGGAGTCTCCTCACGCGCTGCGCCAATGCGCGGGGACCACGGGTTTAAGCCAGTCAGCGATTTACGTTGATGCAATCCGCACCGCCCGCCCAACCAAGGATGAACGCGGGGCAGGCAGAGGGTAGAGCCGCTATGCTGATCATGAAATGCCCGCGCTGTCTGGATTATATCCACTCCCCTCTGCTCGCCGAGGTGAAAACCGTCGACTGTGAACATTGCGGAAAGCAGGTTCCGGTTGCCAATGTGCTGATTTCGTCCAACGGCTTCACCTTTGAACGCAGTGATCTGCTCAAGCGGTTTTTCCGTTACCGGAACCTTCTTGACGAGGTCATCGAAGAACGTAACGCCATGAGTAAAAGCGCTGCAACGGCCGACGTCAGCCTGCGCAGCATGGACAAGTTCATGACCGTCCTGCAGGGGATGATGGCCGGAGCCAGGGATCATTTCCGTTTCGATTTTTCTGTCCCCCTGCCGGCACGGTTGCGTTACAACCGCCATGAATGCCATGGCAGCCTCTTCAACCTGAGCATGGACGGCGCTTCCATCGATATTCCTGCGAGCAACCCGCTGCCCCGGGTCAATGGCGAGATCTCACTGATTTTCCTGCTGCCCGACCAGGACGAAAGCCTCATCATCGCCGGCGAGGTGTGCTGGACCAACAGGAGCAATCCCGAGAGTCGCAAGGGGCACAGCATCGGGGTCCACTTCACGACGATCGCAGAGGCGCATCGCAGCATCCTCTGGACCTTTATTTCAACCATGACGCGGACCAGGGAGAAAAAACGCTGACCGGCGCAGTCTCCGGCAGCGGCGCCTGCCGCTTAAGGTCTTGTTAGTAACCGATCCCGGCGGGCTGAATGCTGCCGGCGTCGTGGGCGTGGCAGGGGGTCACTCCATAGACCATGCCGCACACCGGGCAGCGGCTTTCCAGGGTCGTTGCGGTAAAGCTGCCGGCGCAGCCATGGCAGTCCAGCGTGACCGGTTCCGGCATCTGGTAGCCGGAAAATCCCATCATCCGTAATTTGTCAACAATCTGAGTCCCGTTATTAAAGTGTCCTTGACAGCCTTGGTGCATAATTATTGTTCTCCCTTAGAGGGTTTCGAGGGTCTCTCCGCAACGGATCCGGTTGCGCAGGGCAAGTAACTGGTTGTCCATTTCTTCGAGGCGTTTCAGGTTACGGCGCTCGGCCGCACTGGCGGTGATGATTTTGGCGATGCCGCCATTTTTGATGACCAGGCGCCGATCACCCATCAGGGCCAGAATCGGGTCATGGGTCGCCATCAGCACGATCTTTTCTTCGCGTATCAGCAGGTCCAAAGCTTTTTTCCGATCGATACCGGCGTTTTCTATCTCATCGATCAGGGCGATGGGGGATTTGCTCAAAAACGCCATGTCGGCGATCATCAGGGCACGCGACTGGCCACCGCTCAGGGCTGTCACCGGTGTGTCGGGGAGGAACCGCTCGCCGGCCAGCTCGTTGGCCTGTACGAGAATGCGTGCGACCTTCTCCTCCGGATCGGTCACCAGGCGGCTTTCCGCGTGCATGCGGATAAACTCCTCGGCGGTCAGATCCATCACGAAATTCATGTTCTGTGACAACTGCGCCACCAGTTTGTGCTCAGTGGAAAAGCGCCACTGGTTGTCGGGCACCTGATGATTGATGAGAATCCTGCGGCCGGTCGGGGTGTCCCCCTGTGCGACCCATTCGATATCTCCGAGCAGGCGGCTTTTGCCCGAACCCGTTGGCCCGACGATGCAGGTGACTTCGCCGGGGTGCAGGGTCAGTTCGAAGTCCTCTGCCTCGCCGGACTTGTTCCGCCCGCCGATGATGGTCAGTGATGTGACCTTGTCGAGGGGCTTGCCAAGCTCCAGCATGCCGTTCAGAAAATCCGTCAGGCTGCGTTGCAGTTGTTCTTTGCCGAGACCGAGGTCTTCGAGCTGGTCGGGGTTGAGCCCGTCCAGGTACTCCTGCAGGCTGCCTTCTCCCGCCGCGATGGTCAGTCCGAACGAGCAGAGGAAATCCTCGAGATAGGGGTGTTCCGCCAGGGTGACGGCGAGGGGCTGCCGGTAAAGGGTGGTCAGGTCCATGTCTTATCCTTCCATATCCATTTTGCGGATGTTGCCGGTCTGGTAGTCATCGCCGATCCGGGTCTCCCCGAGGCAGTAGGAGCACAGGGCGGCTGGCATTGAAAAGCGCAGGGTCCTGCCTTTGAGGGTGGTGATATCGGAGGCGTCGGCAAACAGGCTGGTCAGCTCGAACGCCCCCTGGCCGGTGATCCCGTTGATGTTCATGATGATCGCCCCGGGGTTGACCTGCTTGACCCGTGCCGCAAAGACTTCGCGCTCGGCCTGGGAGACGATGTCGCCCTTGGTGATGACGACAATATCCGCTGACTTGAGCATTGGCCCGATCTTGCGGGGCGTATTGACGCCGCTCAAGTTGTCGATCACGCAGACGGCGGTGATGTCGTTGATGTGGGGGGAACAGCGGTTGCACAAGCCGGCGCTCTCGCTGATGAGAAAATCGCAGCCGTTCTCTTTCCCCCAGGTGACGCAGGCTTCGATATTGCTGACGAAATAATGATCGGGGCAGAGGGCGCCGGACAGGCCCTTTTTCACCAGCACCCCTTTTTTGGCGTAACGCAGGTCGTCTTCGGTCAGCAGGCAGTCGAACTTGACCACGCCGATCTTGTGCCGGCGTGCCTGCAGGGCTTCGATGACGCGCAGGATAACGGAGGTTTTGCCCGATGACGGGGGGCCGGAAACGGTCAGAAATCGCATGGTTTTCTCCCTATGGCTCAAGCCCGAGGGCCTGCTCGAAAAGCGCGTTGGTGGAGTGGATCAGCCTGCCGATGTCCTGCTGGTAGATGTAGTCCCAGCCGATCCATTTCCACGGGTGGTCGAAATCCATTTTGTTGTCCACCTCCGGGTGAAGGGACGGGAACAGTCCTTTGTGGGAGAGAATTTCTCCGACGTCGCGACCGCAGAGGAATTCGGCAATCGGTCGCGTCGTTGCCAGGCTGGCACGCTTGGTGAGCATGAAGATCGGGCTGACGATGGCGCCATCCTCCGGCCAGATGATTTCCAGACCCTTGACCATGCGCGCCATTTTCGTAAAGAAGAAGGGCATGATCGTCACGTAGGGCTTGGCCTCGCTGACCCGTTTGGCGTTCTTGACCATCTCGGAGGGGTGCATCGATTTGAGCATCGAGCGGCCAAGTTTTTTTATGCCTTCCTCGCCATGGTCCTTGTAGAGGGCGAGAAGGATGGCGTTGAAGAGATCGAAATCGCCGACCGGCAGGGCGACCTGCTGGGCGAACTCCGGCTCCAGGAGGTCGGTCCAGCGCCGCGGAATCGGCAGGTCACCGCGCACATCATGATTGATCATGAAGACCGCGGCAACTGCGGCGACAATGGAGTAGTCCCCCTTCGGGTCGCGGATAGCAAGCCCGTCAAAGTCACTGTTGACCTGCGCGGGACTGATGTCCTGAAACACGCCCTGATCTTTGAAACGACCGATGGTCTGCTGGTCAAAAAAGGTCTCGAACCCGGCGGAGATGAAGATATCAGGCAACTTCTCCGCCTCCTCGATGCCGCGGATATTGTCGGCGATCCAGTCGGCACCGATGGATGCCGCCTCGAGTTTGTAGCTGACCTTGTGGCCGGTCTGCCGGGTGAACCCCTCGATAAAGGCATCGAACCCTTCCAGCAGCGGCAGCCGTACCGGGCAGGGCAGCAGGCCGGCGACGGTGATATCACTGTTGCTGTGCTCGGTTTTTTTCATCGTCACATCGACCTGGTTTGCCTGCAGGGCAATCCGTTCCCGCAGCAGGTCCAGAAAACTTTCGAGATCGTAATTACGCATCCGGGCGGCCCGTTCGAGGCGCAGAAACGGCGCGACGGCTTTGCGCTGCTGTTCATTGCGGAAGCTCTCAAAGCCGTTGGCAACAAAAACATCGAGGGTTTCCGGCCAGTTGTCGAGGACCTCCTGGATGGTCATATCTTTATGGAGCGAACGTGCGGTCATGATGCATCCTCCTTGAATTGGTTGCCGCGCAGTATAGAGTTCTCAGCCGGGTGATGGAATTGATTCAGGTCAAGAATGAAAATTTTTATTTTTTTGTTATTGTTTGATCTGGGTCAATTTTTTCATGACCCCTCTGTTGCATTGTTGCACCATGGAGGTTGCAGGAATCGTAACCATTAAACCCCTTCCCAAGGAGAGATACGCATGAGTATGTTCTGTTTTCAATGTCAGGAAACCGCCAGAGGAACCGGCTGTACCATCGCCGGTGTCTGTGGCAAGAAGGAAGACACCGCCGGATTGCAGGATCTGCTGGTCTATAACCTCAAGGGCCTGGCCGTCGTTGCGGAAGAGGCAAAAAAACAGAACAAGCTCGATAACTCCGTCGGTTTGTTCATCTGCCAGGCTTTTTTCGCAACCATCACCAACGCCAACTTTGACAATCCGCGTTTTGTTGATCTGATCAAGGCGACCATTGCCAAGCGTGATGCCCTCAAGGCGGAGATTGGCTACAGCAGCGATCTCGACGTTGTCAACTGGAACGGCGCCGAAAGCGAATATGCTGCCAAGGC